>JAPPKD010000363.1 GCA_028820215.1 Spirochaetaceae bacterium
CATTCTGACCAATTCACCCGCTCTCTCGACGATTCAATTCGGGATACAACACACGCGGGCGAAGAAGCTGAGACAGGCCGGGCTCGACGAACATCGGGCGTGGCAGTCGGCCTCCAACGGGCACGGACCCTGGTGGAACGCGGGAGCGTCGCACATGAACGCGGCGCTGCCGAAGCGCTACTTTGCCGCGCATGGACTGGTGAGCCTTCTCACACGGCACCGACGCTGGCGGATGGCTTCGTGAACCGCCGTATACGGAACCGTACGTACGGTGGTGTGGGGGGACGGCGGGGGTGACCCCGCCTCCTACCCGGTGTTTGGACAGCACAGCACCGGAGCGCGGTAAGAAACCCTTACATACGGTAGACTGGATGTTATGAAGAACGACCAGTCGACCACCGTACGAGACCGCATCCGGGCCGCGCGAGCGATCTCCCTGCTGCCGCTCGTCGCCGCCATGCTCGGCTTGCTGGCGACGACGGCCGGCGCCCGGGCGGTCGAGGAGGAGATGACCGAGGGAGAGGCGATGTCGGAGCGCGAGCAGGCGCGCGCCGAGATCCTGGCCAAGACCGTGACGAAGCCCGGCGGCCAGGAGTGGGAGTTGGGCGCGGTCGGCGGCACGTGGCTGACGGCCGTCAACAACGACCCCAAGACCTTCAACACCATGTCCGCCCGCGACGGCGACACCGGGACGGTGGTCGGCGTGCTGTTCGACTACCTGGCCGACTACGACCCCTACACGCGCGAGTTCCTTCCCAACCTGGCCAGCTTCGAGGTGGAGGTGGACGAGGAGGCCGACACGCTCACCGTCTTCTACACCCTGCGCGACGACCTGTACTGGACGACGCTGGCCGATCCCGACACCCGCGTGCAGGTGACCGCCGACGACATCGTCTTCTGGTACGACGAGATCGAGGGCGATCAGGAGTTGCAGCAGCCCGGCTATGCCGGCCAGTTCATCGAGATGCCGGACGGCACCGAGGCGCGCATCGAGGTGGAGAAGATCGACGAGGTCACGGTGGCGTTCCACTACCCGCGCATCGTCGCCAACCCCATCCTTTCTACCAACATGGATTTCGGCCCGCGCTACGTCTACGAGCCGGCCAAGCAGGCGGGCGGCGCCGAGGGCGTGCTCAATCTGTTCAGCGTCGACACCGACCCGACGACCATTCCCTCGATCGGCGAGTACTATCTCACCGAGTACGAGCCCGGCGTGCGCGTGGTGGCCGAGCGCAACCCCAACTACTGGAAGAAGGACGCGGCCGGCGTCGCGCTGCCCTACATCGAGAAGATCATCTTCCAGATCGTGCCGGACTGGAACACCGAACTGCTGCTGTTCAAGGAGGGCAAGAAGGATTCCTTCACGCTGCGGCCCGAGGACATGGACGAGCTGCTCAACGCCGAGGATCCCGACTACACCGTGTACAACGGCGGCCCTACGCTTGGCTCGTCCTTCATCGCCTTCAACCAGAACCCCGACACCATGGACCAGTTGGTTTACAGCTGGTTCAGCCAGACGAAGTTCCGGCAGGCCATGAGCTCGGTGCTGAACCGCGACCGCATCGCCAGCCAGGTGTACCGCGGCCTGGCCGAGCCGGCGCTGCACTTCTTCGCGCGCGCCAACCCCTACTTCGACGAGTCGATCCGGCAGGAGTTCGACTACGATCCCGACCGGGCGCGCGACCTGCTGGCCGAGATCGGCATCCGCCCCAACGCGGACGGGCTGATGGAGGACGCCGACGGCAACCACATCGAGTTCGACATCCACGTCGGCGCGGAGAACAACGTCGGGGTCGACATCATGAACATCTTCTCCGACGAGTTGAAGGCGATCGGCGTCACCGGCAACGTGCGGCCGATCGACTTCCAGAAGCTGGTGCAGATGCTGATCAGCACCTACGACTGGCACGTGGCCACCGCCTCGCTCGGCTCCAACTACTGGCCGTCGGGAGGCAGCAACGTGTGGCAGTCCAAGGGCAACTTCCACCTGTGGCACCCGCTGCAGGAGGAGCCGTACACGGAGTGGGAGGCGCGCGTCGACTACCTCTACAACGAAGGCCGCTTCACGATCGACAAGGAGGCGGCGAAGGCGATCTACGACGAGTACCAGCGCATCCTGCTCGACCAGGTGCCGAAGATGTACATCGTCTACCCGTTCCGCTTCGTGGCGGTGCGCAACAAGTGGGGCAACGTATTCTACGACACCCTGAACGGACTCGACTCGACGTACCTGTATCTGCTCGACGGCGAATAGCCAGGATGCCGCTCCGCGGTAGCGCCGTTGCGGATGGCCGAGCCCGACCGTAGTCCCGAGCCGGACGCGACGGCGCCCCCGGCGGCTGCGCGGCGCCCCCGCGCCCCCCGCCCCCCCCCGCGGCCCCCGCCCCGGGCCCCCCCCCGGGGGGCGGGGGTGGCCCGCCAGCGGCTGCGCTGGGCGCCGGGGGGGGTGGGCGGGGCCGGGCGCGCGGGGGGCGGCGGCCCGCTGCTCCGGTTCCTGGCCACCCGCCTGGCGTCGATGGTGGCCCTCCTGCTGCTGCTCGGCCTGGCGGTGTTCGCTCTGATGAAGCTGGCGCCGGGCGACATGGTCGAGAACTACGTCCGGGCCCAGATGCTGGTCTCCTCCGACCGCCAGGTGGACAACGTCTACACCGAGGAGCAGATCGCCGCCGCCAAGGCCCGCCTGGGCCTGGACTTGCCGTTCTACGCCCAGTACGCCCGCTGGCTCTACCAGGTCGTGGTGGAGCGCGACCTGGGGCGGTCGCTGATCTCGCGCGCGCCGATCCTGTTCCTGGTCCGCTCGCGGTTGATCAACTCGCTGATTCTGAACCTGATCGAGCTGGTGTTCATCACGCTGCTGTCGTTCGCCGCCGGCCTCTACTTCTCCTCCAAGACCGGCAGCCGCACCGACCTGGCGGCTACCCTTGCGGCGCTGGTGCTGCACGCCCTGCCCGGCATCCTGCTCCTCATCCTGCTGCAGCTCTTCGCGTTCGTGAGCGGCTGGTTCCCGATCACGGCCTATCCCGACTTCCCGTTCCGGGAGGCGCCGCTGCGTTTCTCCTTCAGCTACCTGCACCACATCGCCATGCCCCTGCTGGCGGGGTTCCTGGGCGCCGTCGGCGGCACCATGCGCTACATCCGCGCCACCATGCTGGATCAGCTCGGCCAGCCGTACGTGACGGCGTTGCGCTCGCGCGGCGTCAGCGAGCGGCGCGTGTTCGTCGTGCACGCCTTCCGCAACACCCTCAATCCCTACATCACCAGCAGCGCCGACCTGTTCGCGTCTCTGATATCGGGATCGCTGATCCTGGAGATCATCTTCTCCTATCCCGGCATCGGCCGGCTGCTGTACGAGGCGGTGCGCCAGGAGGACATCAACCTAGTCCTGGCCGTGATCATGTTCACCAGCTTCCTGATCCTGCTGGGGATGATCATCGCCGACGTGCTGCTGGCGCTGGTCGATCCGCGCATACGCTTCTCGGGCAGCCCGGATGACTGACTCCGTGCCGGCGCAGCGGCGGCGCAGCGTCTTCCTGCAGCGGCTGCGCGCGCGGCCGGTGGCCGCCGCCGCCGTCGCGGCATTGATCCTGCTGTACGGAGCCATGCTGCTCGCGGAATTCCTGGCGCCCTACGAACCCACCACCACATTCCGGTTCCACACCCACCACCGGCCCTCGATCGACTGGTACTCGCCCGAGCTCGGCTTCGGCCCGCAGGTGCAGCGCCGCGCGCTGGTGGACGACGTGACCCGGCGCTATGCACGCATCCGCGGTGAGCACTACCGCGTGCGGCTGCTGGTGCGGGGACCGGAGTACCGGCTCTTGGGACTGCTGCCGATGCGCGTGCACCTGTTCGGCACCGACGCGCCGTACGTGGACGAACAGAACCGCGGCGAGCTGTGGCGGAACGGCCGGCAGGCGTACCCGGTGTTCCTGCTCGGCTCCGACCACCTGGGCCGCGACATCCTGTCGCGCATCCTCTACGGCTCGCGCATCTCCCTGACCGTCGGCTTCATCGCCATCGCCATCTCGCTGACGCTGGCGATCGTCCTGGGGGGGCTGGCCGGCTACTACGGGGGCGCCACCGACTGGATCATCATGCGCCTCTCCGAGTTCTTCATCCTCATCCCCGGCCTCTACATGATCCTGTTCCTGCGCTCCGTGCTGTCCTACGAGATGGACTCCGGGCAGTCGTTCGTGGTCATCACCCTGATCCTGGCATTCGTGGGCTGGCCCGGCACCGCGCGGCTGATACGCGGCATGGTGCTCAGCATCAAGACCGAGGACTTCGTGGCCGCGGCGCGGCTGCAGGGCATCCCGCCACTGGTGATCGTCGTCAGGCAGATCATCCCGCAGATGGCGTCGATCCTGATCGTGAGCGTCGCCCTGGGCATCC
>JAPPKD010000084.1 GCA_028820215.1 Spirochaetaceae bacterium
TCGGGGCTGAAGCTGGCCGCCAGGTTGTCGCCGCCGCTCTCGATGAACGCCATCCCGGCATCCGGGAACCGCTCCTGGAGTCCCAACAGCGCGTCCGCGTTCACGGAGATGTCATCGCGTACCGCGGCGTGCGGGCAGCCGCCCGTTTCCACGCCGACGATCCGCCCGGCCGCCAGAACCCCGGCCCGGATCAGGAAATCGGCGTCCTCGCGCGAGTAGATGTCGTTGGTAACGGCGACGATCGAGTGCTCGCCTCCGAGCCGCTGGCAGAGGCGCAGCAGCAGGTGGCTCTTGCCGGAGCCTACCGGCCCGCCGATGCCGAACCGGGTCGGCCCGTGATGCTGAGCGGGAGTGGAGGTGGTCATGGATGTCTCCTTGCGAAAGGGTAGCGGATCGAGCCGGCCACGATGCGGCTCGGCGACTCAACTGCGAAAGTAGCGCGCACCGAGCTCACCGTGTCCCGCTACCGCCAGGTCCCAGCCAGGCGTAGCCGAGGCCGGCGCACGGCGGCTGCGAACCACCTCGCCGGCCAGCCGCATGCTGCCGTCGAGCAGCCGCCCGACCAGGTCAAGGGCCGCCGATTGTCCGATCGGGATGGTACGCATCGCCACCTGCGCCCATTGCCGCACGGTATTGAGCAGGTATCCCTGCACCAGCGCGACCGCTTCGATGCCCAGCAGGCCGCCGGCAAATCCCCACGCTACGGGAAATTGCACGCGTTCGCCTGGGCCCCGCGCGGCCTGCACCAGTGCATCGTAGCCGGCGTCGCCGCGCAGTGCCGGGAATGCCGCGCCGGATGCCGACAGCAGCGAGCGGCCTAGTTGGGCGCCCGCGGTGCGCGCCTCGCGCGACGGCAGGAAGCTCGCCACCTCGTCGCTCAGCCGAATGGTGTGCTGGGCGAGGTGCGTAGTGAGTGCTCGTTCATGCCGAGCGGCGGTCAGCAGAACCGCGCGTACGACGGCACGGCCTTCCAGCGGCGCCACCCCGAAGTGCAGCGCGTCGCTGACCCAGGGGTACAGATCCTCGGCGCCGGTCACCCAGCCGTGGCGTACCGCCCACTCCAGGCCCCAGGAGTGGGCAAACGCACCGGTCGGAAAGGCGCTGTCGGCCAGCACCAGCAGGCGTCCGTGCGCCGCCGAAAGCGCGTCGATGGCTCCCATGCGAGTTGCCTAAAACATGAAGTAGCGCTGCGCGAGTGGTGCCGCGGCCAGCGGTTCGCATACCAGTAGCTCGCCGTCGGCGCGCACGTTGTAGGAGTCGGGGTCCACCTCCATCACCGGCAGGGCGTCGTTGCGCGGCAGGTCGGTCTTGCGTAGCGCGCGCGTGTCGCGCACCGCCTCCAGCCGGCGCTGCAGCCGCGCCAAGCCGCCGGAGCCGGCGCGCTCGGCCGCCGCCCCGCTGAGGAAGGTCACGTTGGTGGAGGCGCGGGCCGCCCCGTGGGCGCCGAACATCGGCCGGCCCCACACCGGCTCCGGGGTGGGAATGGAGGCGTTGGCGTCGCCCATGGCGGCGAAGGCGATGAAGCCGCCCTTGATCACCAGTTCGGGGTGCACGCCGAAGAACGCCGGCTTCCACAGGGTGAGGTCGGCCAGCTTGCCCACCTCCACCGAGCCGATCAGCGGGCTCACCCCGTGCGCGACCGCCGGGCAGATCGTGTACTTGGCCACGTAGCGCTTGATGCGCTCGTTGTCGTGCGCGGCGGGGTCGCCGGCAAGCGCGCCGCGCTGCACCTTCATCTTGTGCGCCGTCTGCCAGGTGCGGGTGATCACCTCGCCGACGCGCCCCATCGCCTGGCTGTCGCTGGCCATGATGCTGATCGCGCCGAGGTCGTGCAGGATGTCCTCGGCGGCGATGGTCTGTGGGCGGATCCTGCTGTCGGCGAACGCCACGTCTTCCGGGATCGCCGGGTCGAGGTGGTGGCACACCATCAGCATGTCGCGGTGCTCGGCCACCGTGTTGACGGTGAACGGGCGGGTCGGGTTGGTGGAGCTGGGCAGCACGTTCGATTCGCCGCACACGCGCAGGATGTCGGGTGCGTGTCCGCCGCCGGCGCCCTCCGAGTGGAAGGTGTGGATGGTGCGCCCGCGGAACGCCCGGATGGTGTCCTCCACGAAGCCGGCCTCGTTCAGGGTGTCGGTGTGGATCGCCACCTGCACGTCGCTCTCGTCGGCCACGCCGAGACAGCAGTCGATCGCCGCCGGCGTGGTGCCCCAGTCCTCGTGCAGCTTGAGGCCGCAGGCGCCGGCCGCCACCTGCTCGCGCAGCGGCTCCGGCAGCGAGCTGTTGCCCTTGCCGAAGAACCCCAGGTTGACCGGGAACGCCTCGGCCGCTTCGAGCATGCGGGCGAGATTCCACGCCCCCGGCGTGCAGGTGGTGGCCAGGGTGCCGTGCGCCGGCCCGGTGCCGCCCCCGAGCAGGGTAGTGACGCCGCTGGTCAGCGCGGTCTCGATGAGCTGCGGGCAGATGAAGTGGATGTGGCTGTCGATCGCCCCGGCGGTGCAGATCATCCCCTCGCCGGCAACCACCTCGGTGCCGGGACCGACTACCAGGGCCGCATCGACGCCGTCCTGCAGGCCGGGGTTGCCCGCCTTGCCGATGCCCGAGATCAGCCCGTCGCGGACCGCGATGTCCGCCTTGTAGATGCCGGTGTAGTCGACCACCAGGGCATTGGTGATGACCAGGTCGGGAGCGCCCGACGCGCGGCTGGCGCGCGGATCCTGTCCCATGCCGTCGCGGATCACCTTGCCGCCGCCGAACTTGACCTCGTCGCCGGATACCGTGCGGTCCGCCTCCACCTGCAGGACCAGCTCGGTGTCCGCGAGGCGCATCCGGTCGCCGGTGGTCGGACCGAACATGCCGGCATGGCCGCGTCCGGTGGTGGCGAAGCCGCCGCGCCCGTTGCGCGCGTGGCGCCCCTCACGCCCGTCACCCATTGCCGAAGCCCCCCTCCCGCATTCTCGCCGTCGCCGCCCGGCGCACGGCGGGATCGTCGAGCGCGCCGCCGACCAGGCCGTTCAGGCCGTGGCAGACGCGCTCCCCGCCCAGGCGCACCAGGCGCACCAGGTGACGCTGGCCGGGCTCGAAGCGCACCGCCGTGCCGGCGGCGATGGCCAGCTTCATGCCGTACGCCCGCGCGCGGTCGAACACCAGGGCGCGATTCACCTCGAAGAAGTGGAAGTGGCTGCCTACCTGGATCGGCCGGTCGCCGGTATTGGCGACCGGCAGTTGCACGGCCTCTCGCTCCGCCAGGCTGCGCCATGAGTTGCGCGCCGTCCACACCTGTCCCGGCGCCCAACCGTTGCCGCCGCCGGCGCCGTGCTCGCTCTCCGCGGCGGCCACCGCGCGGCCCGGTCCAGCCGCCGGATTCGTCTCCCTGTACTTCATGGTCCTCTCTTCCTGTCCTCGCTTCGTGCTTACTGGATCCTCACTGAATGGGGTGGTGCAGCGTCACCAGCTTGGTGCCGTCCGGGAACGTCGCCTCCACCTGGACACTGGGGATCATGTCGGGTACGCCGCTCATCACTTCGTCGGCCGACAGAATCGTCGGGCCGAGTTCGACGATGTCGGGCAGCGAACGGCCCTCGCGCGCCCACTCCATGACCTGGGTCGCGATGATCGCGTTCGCTTCCGGGTAGTTGAGCTTGATTCCGCGGCCGAGCCGGTCGCGCGCCACCATCGCGGCGACCGACAACAGCAGCTTCTCTCGTTCATGCGGCGTAAACATCGATTGGGTTCCCTCGTCTATTCCTACAGCATCAGGTGGCTCTCGACGACCGCGCGGTTCTCCGCACCGGCGCGCCCTTCGTGGACGAAGTTGCCGTGGTCCATCACGTACACGCGGTCGGCGAGGCGCAGCGCGAAGTCGAGCGATTGCTCCACCAGCAGGATCGCCAGCTCGCCCTGGTCGCGGATTTCGCGGATCGCCCGCTCTATCTCCTGTACGATGGATGGTTGAATGCCCTCGGTCGGTTCGTCCAGAAGCAGCAGGCGCGGGCCGGTGATCAGCACGCGGGCTATCGCCAGTTGCTGCTGCTGGCCGCCGCTGAGGTCGCCGCCGCGCCGTTCCAGGATACCGGCAAGGTCGGGAAACAGCTCGAACAGCCACGGCGGCGCCTGGTCGCGCGACCGGTTGCGCGCCTCCATGCCGAGGTAGAGGTTCTCGGATACGGTCAGAAACGGAAAAATCTCGCGCCCCTGCGGCACGTAGCCGATGCCGGCGCGCGAGCGCCGGTCCGCGTTCCAGCGCGTCACGTCATCCCCGCCAAACGTGATCGTCCCGCCGGCGGTGCCGAGCACGCCGATAAGCGTTTTCAGCAGCGTACTCTTGCCTACGCCGTTGCGTCCCATCACCGCCACCACCTCGCCGGCGCTCACCTGCAGGTCGA
>JAPPKD010000306.1 GCA_028820215.1 Spirochaetaceae bacterium
TCCGCGCGACCTTCCGCGTGGCCTTCCGCACGGCCGCGCTCGTACCCCTGGCGCCGTTGCGAGCGGAGCAGCGGGTCGTCATCCGGGCCGGTGCCTTCGCGCGCGCCCAGTGCCGCTCCGACCCGCTCCAATACCGCGCTCGTCTGAGCCGACGGCATCGGCTCGTTCAGCGCCAGGTGAATCTCTTCGGCCCGCCAGCCGGGAAACGCCCGGCTCTCGGCCGCAACCCGGAACCGGCCATGCTCCAGCAGGTGAATCGTCAGCCCCGGGCGGCGCCGGTGCGGCCGGCTCGGCGACGGCGCATCCGGCACCTCCACCCACACTTCCGGGAAGCCCCACGATTCGTACAGCGCGAGCTTGCCGCGGTGTACGTCGGTGGTGTGATCCACCTCCAGCACCACGTCGGGAAAGTCGTCCTCGCCGACCACCATGGCCTTCGTCCCCGGCCCGGCCCGCCCCGGATGCAGGTACACCGACTCGTCGGCCTGCATGATGCGCCGCGGCTCGCCGCCGGGGTCACGCAGCAGCAGGTCCATCGAGCCGTACGATTCGATCGGCGAGCCGCGCACCCCGGCGATTTGCCCGGCGAGACGCGTCAGGCGACGGGTGGGCCGCTCGTGATAGGGCGTGGCCGGGTCGCAGATCCAGGCGGTCTCGGTGGCCGCGTCCCAATACTCAAGCCGTCCCTCGAAGCTCTCGATCTCGGCGCGCGCCAGGTGGACCTGCTTGCAGCCCGGGAACGCCGGCGACTGGACGGGCTGGGCGGGCCGGGGTTGCGTTACCTGGTAGCGCCCGGTAGGCGGTGCTTTGGTGCTGGCCATGTTGCCAGCGTAGCCCATCTCGCGCGGACATGCAAACTGAGCGTTCCAGATCCTGCCGGGGCACACAAGAATCTCGAGTACGAGCCAAGTATCGGCTGCTCATCGATCCGGCTCGAAGACCAGTTCGGGGACCACCACCTCCCAGGCGTCGCATTTCATGGCGTCGCGGTATTTCGGGTCCGACGCCTCCCGGCTCCAGCCCACCACGGAAAACACCTCCGCGGACCGGCACCGTGACCCGGCCGGCGGCCTGAACGACCCGGCGAGGCGGCCAACGGTTCGGCCGGCCCGGTCCAGCAGGGTCCAACGCCCGTCCTGTCCGACCCGGACGTCCAGGGGATCGCCGACCGACAGTGCCGTGATGGCGCCGTGTACGGGATCGCCCGCACGGCGCCGCCCGGCAAACCCCAGATCGACCTCCTGAAGGGTGGGCCGCACGTGGCGATACTCCACCGCCTCCGGGCACGGGGGAAGCTCGGCAGCTTCGCGACGGATGGTGGCGGGATGGTCGGCCAGTTCGGCACGGAAGCTCCGGGATCCGTCGAGCCTGGCCAGCGTCAGCGTCTGCCGCGCCCGCGTCATCGCCACATAGTACAGCCGGCGCGGCGCGTCGGGATCCTCGTCGCGGCCCACGCGGTCCCAGCCGCCGTCCAGGACCGCCACGTGATCGAACTCCAGCCCCTTGGCGCGATGGGCGGTGAGCAGCAGCAGTCCCCGCTGGCGGCGGCGTATGTCCCGGCCCCACTCGGCCAGCCACTCGATGAAGTGGTCCACCGGTGTCTCTCCGCCGCCGGTTTCCAGCGCATGTTCCTCCACCGCCTGACGCAGCAGGTCGTGCCAGGGATCGGAAGGCCTCGCGTCGGCCCACCTGCGCAGGGACGCGCCGTCGACGATCCGCGTTTCACGTCCGCGCAGCCACTCGACGAACGCCAGAGTTTCCCGCAGGCGCCAGAAATTCGGGATCTCCTCGTTCGCCATCTGTACCGGGACGTCATGTGCCTCGCAGAACGCCCGCACCGGAACCAGATACTCCCACTCGCGCGCGATGACCGCGCACCGCGACCAGTCCCATTCCTGCGCAAGCTCACAGAGGCGCAGCAGCTCCGCCATGACGGCACGCGCTTGGCCGACCGGATCGCCTCCTGCCGGCAGAGTCTGCACCCGCCCGCGCGAAACCGGGTCCAGCTCCGCCCACGCTCCGCCCGGCGGGTCGCTCTCTCGCACGCGGTCGACCCGGATGGGATGCCCCGCCTTCATGCGGTTCCGCGCGGGCTCGATCACCGCATTGGCCGCCGCCACGATGTGGGCCGTCGAACGGTAGTTGGCGGTCAGGTAGGTGGGCCTCGGCCCGTAGTCGGCCTCGAAGCGCCGGATGAACTCCACCGACGCTCCGTTGAAGGCATAGATGTTCTGATCGTCGTCGCCGACGGCGAACAGGGTGAGCTTGCCCGCGTCGTCTTCCAGCGTCCGTCCGGCCAGCGCCGAGATCAGCTCGTACTGCTCCAGAGCGACATCCTGGTACTCGTCGACGAGAATCCACCGGAAGCCCGCGAGCAGGCGCACGCGGCGCTCGTCCGCCTCCTCGGGCGACAGCTCCTCGCCGCGGAGCAGCGCGACGGCACGGCGCATCACGTCCCTGAACGTCTCGTCGTCCGGGCGCTCCGACCGGCCGGTGAAGCTCGCTCCCGCCAGGCGCATGGCAAGCGCGTGGCAGGTGAGCACCGTCACGCCGCGCGCGTCGTCGCCGATCATCTCTGCCAGCCGGCGACGGATATCGACGGCCGCGTGACGGTTGTAGGCGAGCGCAAGGATGCCGCGGGCGTTCTCCCGTCTGACGCGGATCAGCCACGCGATGCGGTGCACCAGCACGCGCGTCTTGCCCGAACCGGGGCCGGCGAGGACCAGCACGTTGGTCCGTTCCCGCTCGTCGGCCACGATGCCCTGCTGGAGCGGGTTCCGCAGGCTCTCGACGATGGCGCGCCAGGACGCGGGCGTCGTCTGCCGGCCGATCTCCCGGTCCCGGCCAGGCAGCCAGCGGGCGAGAAACTCCTCCTCCGTGAGTGCGAAGTAGTCCATCGCCAGGCGCAGCGCCTCGCTCATGGCCGCGAGGCCGCGCTCGGCGAACTCCACCATGACGTGGATCTGCAGCACCTGTCCCTTGTAGTGGAGCGCGAGGGGCTCGAAGTCCGCCCTGGAGAACCCGCGCCGGTCCCGCTGCTCCAGCCGGATCGTCATGGCCGGGCGGAACACCGCCAGCCCCTTGTTGAGGCGGATCACCTCCAGCTCGTGGAGCCAGAGCAGGGCCCGGTCCAGCAGCTTGGCCGGGCTCCTTACCGTGCTCTTCAGCACCAGGTCGGACTCGATCGCCTGCAGGAGTTTGCCGAGCGTCGTCTCGGCCAGGAGATCGGTGCCCCGCAGCCCGCGCGGCAGGCAGTCGAGCAGATGTTCGAGCAGCCGGCCGGCCGCCTCGCGGCGTATGCCGGCGATCTTCTGCAGCGCACCCCATGCGCGATGCAGCGTGACCCGTGCGGTCTCCGCGTCCCGCCTGCGAACCGTGAGGCTGCCGGCGGCGCCGTCCTCGCCGCGCCCGTCGAAGGCGATGCCCCGGACGATGCGGAACAGCCGTTCCGGCAGCGGATCGGCCAGACCCTGATCCCGCAGCACCTGCGCGGCGATACGCAGGTGGAGTGACGAACTGTCTCCTTTTCCGAGGTCGGGAGCGGCCTCCTGCATGTGTTCGATGAGAGCGGTCTCCAAGGCGGCCGCCTCTTGGAGGCGTTTCCGCGACGAGCGGTCCACGCCGGTGTGGACGAACGCGGTCAGCGCCGTGTCGTTGCTGGCGATGCCGAACCGCTCCAGGTCGTACAGGGCGCCGCGCACGCGTTCCGGACTCAGGCCCGAGAGCTCCATCAGCTCGTCCGTGCTCACTCCCTCGTCGGCGTCCGCACCGATCAGAGCTTCCGCGATCAGCAGGAGTTGCCTGCGATACGCATCCGCGATTTTTGCGTTGGCGAGCCGCCGTTCGGCCTCGTCGACCGTACTCACGCGGAGCGAGGACGGAAACACCTGCACGACGTTCTCCTCGCGGGTGAGGAGTCGCGACTCCTCCAGCCAGGCGACGGCGGTGCGCACCCGGGTGTCGTCGGTCGCGGAGTCGCGTTCGAATATCTTCTCCTCGTCCTCCCCGAGGATCTCGCCGGCGGTCGCCACCACGTCGCGGCCGACGCGCTTCTTCCGGTCGAGATTGCGCAGGGCTCTCAGGATCCCGTGGATCTCCTCGCGGGTGAGGCGCGAGCGCGCCGACATGCCGAACTGGCGCTCGACGTCGTCCGCCGCATAGAGAAGAACGCAGCGCGCCGGGTCGCGGTCGCGTCCTGCGCGGCCGGCCTCCTGGAGATAGTTCTCAAGCGAGCCCGGTATGTCGGCGTGGACCACCAGCCGCACGTCAGGCTTGTCGATGCCCATGCCGAAGGCGTTGGTGGCCACGATCGCGCGCAACTCGCCGGCGATGAAGC
>JAPPKD010000159.1 GCA_028820215.1 Spirochaetaceae bacterium
CTCTGTCCCACGTCGTTGGAGACCGGCGCGAACCCGGCCCGACGACCGTTGACGAGCGTCAGCGTGGACGACAGGCCCACGCCGCGCAGGCTGAACTGCGCGACGCCCTGCAGGTAGTTCTGCTGAGTTGCGAGGTAGGAGCCGGTGTTGGCGGTGAGGCTTGGCAGGATGTCGACGCCTTGGGCGGCACCCACCGACTCGAACAGCGCCGCGTCGAGCGTCTGTACCGGCGCCCGTCCCTCGTAGACCTCCCGCCGTCGGATCAGCGAACCCACCACCACGACCTCCTCGATCGCCGGGCCGTCGGTGTCCTGTCCGAGCGCCGGCACCGATGCGCCCAGCATCGCGGCGAGGCACATGAGGAGCGAGGCGGGCCTTGCTGGTCTCCTTGAGTGCCCTTGATGCTTGCGCGGGGGTTGCATGGGTACAGCGGCCGGGGCTGCAGCTGGACTCTAGCGCGTTGCCTGAACCCTAACGAATACGCGTCGCCCGCGGGGATCGGCGGAACGTGGATCGTAGCTTCCGGCAATGTTGACGTGGGGCGGGTCAGCATCGAGCAGGTTTGCCGCTCCTACGGTGATGGACGTTTCCGATCCCTGCCATGTTCCCACCGACCACGTTGCGTTGGCATCCAAGGTCGAGAAACCGTCGATGCTGCCGCCGCCATCGTCTTCGTACGCGCCGACGTGCCGCGCCGTGGCGTTGAGCCGAACTCGGTCACGCGTCCAACCCAAGCCCCCGGCGAAGCGCAGCCGCTGGTTCGGCGCCCCTACGTTGGCGCGGTTGAGCTTTCCGAGACCGTCGATTTCGACGCCGGCGTTGGTCACGTCGTAGGCAAAGAGCCAGGTCGCCTCGGCCCACGCGGAAAGGCTTCCGCGGGTGGTGGCGAAGTCGGCGCGGGCGGAAAGGTCCAGGCCGGTTGTTTCGATCCGGTCCGCGTTGATGAATGCCACGTTGACGATGGAGATCGTGCCGGCGGACGTGCGTTCCACGCGTGAGTCGAACGGATTCGCGTTGACTATCGCCTGCGCGTTCTCCTTGCGCAGCACGTCCTCGAAGGAATAGCGCCAGAGGTCCGCATTCAATGCCCAGTTTCCCGTCCGCCAACTTAGTCCTCCGTTGTAGGCGCGGGAAGTCTCCGGCTGTAGTTGCGGGTCGCCCAGGGTGCGCCGTCCGGCGAAGGTCCTGGATCCGTCGTGGTCGACGATGTTCGTGAAGTTGGTCTGCACGCCCCGGGTCTGAAACGGTGACGGTGCCCGGAACGACGTGCTGAACGAACCACGCAGCGAGAGCGTGTCCGTGGCGCGGAAGAGGACCGTGACCTTCGGATCCAGGGTGTCGCCGACACCTTCCCCGTAGTTCTCGTAGCGCAACGCGCCGGTAGCTTCGAGACGCGTCGACAGGGGTACCCAGACCTCGCCGTAGGCCGCGAACACGTCGTCCTCGGCCTCGAAGTTGGCGTTGCCGATCAGGAACGCGAAGCCGTCGTGGCGCGTGACGGTGTCGTAGGCGAAGGTCAACGACTGGTCGCGGTACTGGACGCCGGCCGCGAATCCCGCCCGGTAGCCGGAAAGAAACCCGGTGAGGTTCGCTTCCAGGGCGGTGAGGGTCGACTCGCCGTCGCCGAAGTAGTCGCCGATGATGAAGTCGCGCAGTTCGGGGGAGTTGTGCAGCGCGTCCCCGGGCGGGGCGGCGAAATTCGAACTGAACGGGTTGAAGAACAGGCAACCGCCTTCCCCGGCGACGGCGGGTTCGGGTGCCGTTGGACTGGTGTCGCAGCCGCTGCCGCCGAAGCCCTGCAGCGCGGCCTGGAAGTTGCCGGCGATCACGTCTCGGGGGTTCAGGAGAGAGTCGTTCACGGCGCGGACGAGCGAGACGTTCCAGTCGGCCTTGTCCGAGAGACTACCGTCGATGCCCAGTGCCAGCCGCGCCGTGTCGTGCTGGTAGTAGTTGATCTCCGGCGGCTGGCCGAAGCCGTAGGGTCGGCCCTGGAAGAAGACCGCTTCCCCGAACGTGTTGCCGGGGTTGTTGGCGGGCACGAGGGGCGTGTTGAGTACGGGGAAACTCGGCGAGACATCCCGGCTGATGTCGTTCCGGGCGTAGCCGAACTCCGCCCAAAGGCTTCCCGTCTCGTTGAGCTCTAAGTCGACTCGGCTCCAGGCTTGGGTTCGTCGTTCGTTGGGGACTGCGGTGATCTGGGGGCCGTAGTCGAACCGGCAGATCGTGCCGCCGTCGGTGAGTTCCTGGAGCAGCCCGGCATACCGTTCGCACTGCGGGTCGGAGACCGTGCGACCGAGGGAGGGCACGTTGAAGCTGCCGGGATTGCCGAAGCCGCTGGTTGCGGGGCGCAGCCAATCCACTTCGATCAGCACGAGGCTCGAACGGTCCAGATAGCTGCCGGCGAGCAGGAAGTCCGCGGTACCCGCGTTGCCGCCGATCACGGCGTCCAGAACGAGGTCGTCCTGCGAGCCGTCGCTGACCCGGCTTCGGTATTCGGCGTGCACTTCGATGCCCTCGAAGCGTGATCGCGTGATGAAGTTGGCGACCCCGGCGACGGCTTCCGACCCGTAGATCGCCGTGGCGCCGTCCTTCAGTATTTCGACGCGTTCGACGGCCAGCATCGGGACGAGGGCCGCAAGGTCCACGAAACTGGAACCGTCGTCCGTCTGAACCGAGGACAGAGCCTGTCGTCGACCGTTGAGCAGTACCAAGGTGGAAGCGACGCCCAGTCCACGCAGATTGATGTTGGCGGTTCCGACCGTGAAGTTCTGGGTCAGGTTATCGGAATTGTTCTCCGACCCGGCGTTGATCGACAGGACGCCGACGAGGTCGCGGATGTCCTTGAGCCCGGCGTCGAGAAGATCGTTGCCTTCGTAGCTGGACAGCGGGGACGGGGAGTCGGCCTGGCGGGCGATACGGCTGCCGGTCTTGGCTGTGACAACAACCTCCTCGATGGTGCCGGTTTGGGCGAGACCGGTACTGGCGGCCATTGTTAATGCGACGCCGGTTGTCGCAACAGCGGCGTATTTTCTGACTGACTTTGCGCGCATTGATGGGTTGCCCGGTCGACTTGGGACGAATCGATGCGTCCAGTATAGTGCCCGTCCCCCTTGTCGCGATGCGGCCATTGACTACCCCTGGGGTCTACGGTGCCGACGTGGAGAAGTAGTGATGCGTAGCGACATGTCCAAGGTGATCGTCGAACGACCCCGCTCGGGGGGTCGCGGTCTACGCAAGGGGCGACGGCCCCGCGATCCTGACGACTTTCGCAAGCAGGTGGGTCTGCACCGCGCGGCAGTCGAGGCCGACTCGTGGAAGGAACTGAACGAGAACCTGGCGCCGCTTCGGCGCTACCTGCACAGCCAGGTCGGTCGGCCTTGGGACAAGGTGTGGTCTGAGATATGCGCCAACCTCAGACCGTCGTCAGCGGTGCAGCAGCACGTGCGGGACCATGTCTTCGACTTCGTGGCGAGGGATGTCACGGTGCGCGATGGAGAGTTCTACCTGGCCGGGCGTTTCCTGCGCCCGGCAACAACATTGCGCGAATCCTGGTACGAGCTCTGGATCGATCCCCGAACCGGGATTCTGCGTCGCAACAGGCACTACAGGACCTACCGGCAGCGCTCTCGCGAACGGCAGCGCCGGCGCGAGGCGCTTGTCCGGAGGCGGATGGTCTCCGCGGGCGAGAACCGCCAGTATCACCTGTTGCAGGACGGAGCGTGGTGGGAAGTGGCGCTGAAGAAGGTCCCGACCTACTACCAAGACCGTAGGACTCGTTACGGTCCTACGCGCAGGGTTGCGGTCGAAAGGGAAGTGCATGACGCCGTGCTCGACGCGAATCTCTCCGATTTGCCTCGGGCCGTGCTTTATGACCGGCGCGGCGTGTACGCCGCGTCCAAGCGCCAGCTGTCCAAGAAGGAGACGAAACGACTCGGCCTGCGATAGGCCGGGTGTCCCTTAGGGTGCGCCACGTACATGGTCTGCCACGATTACCGACAGCGTAGCGTATGAGCCAGAGCAGGAGGTCTGAGCGCCCCAAAGCCGGGCCGGCCGCGTCCGAAGGACGCGCCTTCGCCATTCGCTTTACGCCGCCTCCGCCTCCGGCCCAGCCACGCCGTCCTTTCATGGAACATCCGCCGCCGGTCGCTACGCTCCGTTCGGCGTCATGTTCCATGAAAGGCCTTGCGATAAGTAGCTACTATAGCTAGTGTAGTTCAAATGAGAGAAACCACTGCCAGAGAGGCCAAGAACCGCTTCGGCCAGTTGCTCGATGCGGCG
>JAPPKD010000018.1 GCA_028820215.1 Spirochaetaceae bacterium
GGATTCCCCGGCGTGCCGGGCTTCGCCGAGTTGCCCGACCACGTCATCGCGGAAGCCGCCACCGCCGGCGTCAGCGAGGACGACTTCCGGGAGCGTCTGCGCAACCGGTAGCCAGCCGCCGAGGCGGTGCTATCGTCCTCGCCATCGGACCCCCCTGCCCGGGTTTGTGGTTGGCTCTGTTGCGTCGTCCCGCCTGGTAGCTGCGCGAGGTTGAAAGCGCCACGGCCCTGTCGCGCGCTATCACGGGTGAACCCTGCTGCGGGTTCGGCCACTTCGCGTGCCGGCCTCGACAGCTCGGTGACGAGGAGGCTGCGCCATGACCACGACTTCCGAGACGGTGAATGCCACTGCGAGGCTGGCAGCGACCGGCGGCTCGACGGCTCGTTTCGTTGACGGGCCACGGGTGCCACGCGCGTACCGACACTGGCCGCAGCCGGCAGGGCGCCGGCACGCTGGCAGCGGGAGTGTCGTTTGACGGCCGCTGGCGGCGGAACGTAGGTTGGGAGCTGCAGGCAGCATGGCAGACACCGGGATGCGCGAGCCGGCCACCTTTCAGGACGTGATACACTACTACGAATACCCTATCCGGTGCGTCCGTCTTGCAGGAGGTCGTTGGATGGTCAAGAGTGTTTTGGAAAACGCGCTATTCGCCGCCATCGCCGGTGCGGTCGTCGGATCAGTATGCTCGTTCTTCGTATCCCGAACAGTAGCCCCGAGCACGATCCGAGAGACAATCAGAATAGAAAGAGACGAAAGGCTCTCCGAGCAAGCACATCGGGCACTCATTTTTTCTAACGATCTTGTTCGGTGGATGAAGGCTTCACTCGAATCGGATGTGATGGAGACGGAGCGGAGAGCTGCGAGTATCAGTGCACATATTGGCTATTTCGATGCTCCCGAATTCGTCAGTATGCCGGCATATCCGGGTCTTGACGCTGGGGCGAGCGCGACTGCTTATGCCAATCGAGTCACAGGTAGATTGCAGGCAATAAACCGACGAGCTGCGGCTGCATTCTTGCTCGGATGGAACGCATGGACAGCTATTGGTAAAGGAGATATGACCGCCGAATTGGAAACGAAGGTAGATGCGTACGCGAGCGATTACGGCTTTGATTAACGCAACAAAGGTGAAGAAATAGCTGCGTATTTAGAGCGTTTACTTGACTTTTCCGGCGAACATTTATCGTAGATACTTGGTATTTATTGTCGCTGCGTTCTCATCTTTATTGTCGCTCGCCACCTCCGGCTCGGGGTTGGTAGGTACTCGTAACGTCGCTGAGTGTGAAGTCAACGCCGACGGCCCGGCCTTCGGTGCCGGCAGCCGTGAGCACGGTGGCTGATAGCGGCGTTCGTGGTCGTCGAGTCGGGGTTGGCAGATCTGGTCAGTGGCCGCGCGAGGCAAGAAGAACGTCTGCCAGGGGAAGCGGCGGACGGAACTCGGGCCGTGGGCTGGCGGTCGCGGGGTCTCTGTCGGGTCGTAGCGGCGGGCGCCGTAGGACCGTCGCAGTTCCCGATCGTCGTCAGCGTGCGGGGCTGCGCCTGCGGACTTCGTCCAGGTTGAGCACCTGCATGGCCTCGTCGCCCATCGCCACCGCGTAGATGCCCCGCCGCGTCAGGTAGGTGACCACGTCGGCCGGTATGCTCAGCGACGAGAACACCGGCACGATCGGTAACCGTGGGTACTCTGGAACGTACTGCGCGAACTGGCCGCTCTCCAGAAATTGCACGAACGCCCGCGCGTACTCGGGGCGGGCCGATGCCTTGGTCTCGTTGAGCAGCACCGCCTGCGTGCCGACGTAGAGGGCGTCGAACTCACGCTCGCGCGAGGGGTCGTCGCTGCGTGTGCGCACGGTACGCGTGTAGAAGGCTCGCAGGTCGCCGCAGTCGAATACCTCACGGGCCAGGCGGCGGATGCTGGGAGCGACGATGTCCTCGACGATGGTACCCATCTTGTTGGCCAACTCGCCCCAGCGCTGGTTCATCTCTTTCCGCTCGCGTGCGGCCTGCTCTTTCATCTCTTCCCGCACGCGGGCGGCTTCCTCCCGCTCGCGTGCGGCCTGCTCCTTCATCTCTTTCCGCTCGCGTGCGGCTTCCTCCCGCTCGCGGGCGCCTTCCCGTTCCCGGCGCTCGATGATGCGCTCCAGGCGCCCGATCGCCTCGTCGGTGCGCGCCATGGAGGCGTCGGTGCGCGCCATGGAGGCGTCGGTGCGCGCCATGAACGCGGCGAAGATGCTTTCCAGAGTGTCAGCCCTCTCCTCGACGATCTCGATCCGTTGCGTGAGCGTAGCCATGCCTTCGTTCCCGTGCCCGCCAACGATAGGTCAGGTTCGGCGGATCAGGCAACCGCCGATATGGTGATCGCACTTCCTGCCGCTGTTCCGCGAGGAGCAGAAACAGCGCGGTCACGACGTACGCCACGCTCAGGAGCTGATCAAGGCGCTCGAACGCTGGAACCGCGACAGCTACGAGCCGCATGTGATCCAGAACGTCGGCCGTACGCCGCGGGAGCTGTTCGAGAGCGAGGAAGCGACCGCGATGCGACCGCTGCCGGTCCAGCGTTGGGACCAAGTGACGTGCAAGGAGCTCACCGTCGGCCCGGATTGGCGCGTGCTGGTTCGAGAAGGCATTCTACAGCGTCCCGCACCGCCTGATCGGCACGCGGGTGCTGGCGATGGGCAACTCCCACACGGTGCGCATCTTCCTGGACCACCAGGAGGTCACCGCCCATCAGCGCGCCAAGCGGCCGTGGGAGGTCAAGCGCAAGTCCGAGCATGCCCCGCCGGAGCTGGAGCAGTACCTGAGCCTCACCAGCGAGGGGCTGGTGCAGTGGGCGCAGCGTCTGGGGCCGTCGGTGGCCCTGGTCGCCGAGCTGATCCTTGCCGACCGAGCGGTCGACGGACTGCGGCCGGTGCGCGCGCTGATCAGACTGGCCGACACCTACACCACCGCGCGGTTGGAGGTCGCCTGCCGACGGGCGGTGCGCTTCGCCACGCCCACCTACCGCAGCGTCAAGGACATCCTCGCAGGCGGACTGGACCGGCTGCCGGAGGAACTGCCCGACGAGCCGACCAACAAGTACGGCGGCCGGGTCGTGGCGCGCGTCCAGCTCCTCGACGACGCCCATGTGTCCAGCCGTCGCGGTGGTGCGGCCAAGACGCGTTGTTCGAGGGTGTGCAGGGCAACGCCACCAGCGTTCTTTTCCGACTGGCTGCACGCCGGCCGCGGCGACGGCAGGCTGATACCAACTCGCCGCGAAAACGCCGTGACGCGATCCTCGCACGCCGATTCCCAAGACTGTGGGAACGACGTTGTGACGGCTGGAGGACGTGCGTGGACCGGTAGATCAGCGGCTGAGAGGGTGTTCCCGTTTCCTGTCGGCAAGGAACAAGAAACGACGATCAAGCCGGGGGCGGAGAGGCTCCAGCCGTGCGCGTGACATCACGCGTGTGCCCGGTCCCCGACGACCAGAGAGCGCCCGACGGCGCGCAACGCCCGTTCCACGTTGGCGAGGGGGGAGCGGTGGTCGGGATCGATGAGCCTGCGCATGGCAGGTTCATCCAGTCCTAGACGGACCGCGAGTGCGGCCGTGGTGATACGCTGTTGCCGCATGGCCGTGTAGAGCGCCAGCTTGGCAGCGGCAATGGGTGGCACGGCGACCAGCTCCTGACCGTGGCCCGCAGGGCTCGGCGCGGGAATGTCCAATCGTTCCCGAACGTACCCGGCTAGCGCGGCTACCAAGGCATCTTCGGCCATCGCAAGCGCGTCGGCCCGGTCGTCGCCGCAGGTCAGCGCCCCCGCTACGTCGCGAAACGACACGGCATATCCCCCTTCTGCCTCCGGGGTCAGCACGCACGGATACAGGTACTGCATCAGAAATCCTCCTGGTCGATTTCGAGATCCTTCAACATCGCCGCCAACAGGCCCTTCCCGAGATCTCTGCGCGCAACGGTAATAAAGCGTCCGCCTACGTGGACGCGGCCATGACTGCCTTTGCCGTGACGCCGGTCGAACCGGTACTCCAGTCGGCGCTTCTTGGCGTAGCGCCTGATTCGTCGCAGAAACTCGGTGCCGTTCACGGAACGCGATCATACTCCGGCGTGCGCAACCACGCAGCCGCGCGGGAACCGATCGCGGGCACGCAGCGCACGCGCGTGGCCGCCGAGACCCTGCGCGATTGGATGCAGCACTACCGGCGCGGCGGCTTCGATGCCCTGTATCCGAAGCGGCGCGCCGA
>JAPPKD010000017.1 GCA_028820215.1 Spirochaetaceae bacterium
TCCGCTTGTCGTCCAACGAGTAGCCGTCTGCCTGCATGTCGTAGAACCACACGTGGTCGGTGCCGCCGGAGTTGGTCTTGGTGAAGAGCAAAATGGCGGTGGAGACGCCAGCGTAGGGTCTGAAGACGCCGGAGGGCATGGAGACGACCGCGTCAAGCTTCTGCTCTTCGACGAGGACCGTGCGCAGGGTCCTGTGCGCCTTGGTTGACCCAAAGAGTACGCCGTCGGGCACGATGACGGCGGCGCGACCGCCGGGCTGGAGGAGCCGGAGGAAGAGCGCGAGAAACAGCAACTCGGTCTTCTTGGTCTTGACGACCTGCTGCAGATCCTTGGCGGTGGACTCGTAGTCGAGGCTTCCCGCGAACGGCGGATTGGCGAGGACCAGGGAGTACGTCTCCGCGTCATCGTCGTCCGTCTGGGCCAGCGAATCCCTGTAGCGGATATCTGGGTTCTCCATGCCGTGGAGCAGCATGTTCATACTACCGATGCGCAGCATCGTGTTGTCGAAGTCGTAGCCGTGGAACGTGCCCTCGTGAAAGTGGCGGCGCGCTGCGGCGTCCTTGTAGATGGTGTCGCTGTGGTGCTCCACCAAGTGCTCAGACGCGGCAACGAGAAAGCCCGCCGTGCCGCAGGCCGGGTCGCAGATCACGTCCCTGGGGGTGGGGGCGGTCATGTCCACCATCAGGCGGATGATGTGGCGCGGCGTGCGGAACTGACCGTTCTGTCCGGCGGTGGCGATCTTGCCGAGCATGTACTCGTAGAGGTCGCCCTTGGTGTCGCTGTCGGCCATGTCGATGCCGTCGAGTTGGTCGACAACGTTGGCTAGCACCCGGGCCGTGGGCATCATGAAGAGGGCATCCGCCATGTGGTGGCTGTACGTCGAGCCCCCCTCGCCGTCCGCCTGGCCCTCCTGCCCGAGCGTCTTGATGAAGGGGAACACCCCGTCACGGACCGTTTCGAACATCTGCTCCGGCGCGGCCTCCCTGAAGCGCGACCAGCGTAGCTTGTCCTGCTCGGCGGTGAAGATCGGATCCTCGATAGGCTTGCCGATGCGGGCGGCCTTGCGTTCCTTCAGGGTGTGTACTTCGTCAAGCCGCTTGATGAAGAGTAGATAGGTGAGCTGCTCGATGACCGACAGCGGATTCGAGATGCCGCCAGACCACATCGTGTTCCAGATGCCGTCTACCTTGGATTTGAGTGCGCCGGTGATCATGGCCTCTCCTTCAATCCTGCCTGTTCAGTAGCCTACGCCGTCAAGGAGCCGTTGGTGCGGCGGCCGCAAATCCGGAAAAGAAGGTACGGGCGGCCGCGCGGCGTCGCGCGGAGCCCTCGCCTTACCTAGCCTGCTGGCGGCGACGCCGACGCCGACGCCACCACCCGATTAGCTTCTTGGCCTGACAATGAGCCAGGAGAGCGCACCAGATTTCGACGGTCTCGCCGATCTCAAGCACTCTGGCAACGAGTTCCGGTAGCAAATCGCTCAATCGCTTCTCACCCCCTTCATGTTGAACCGCTACGCGGTCGATCTTCGCGGGGGGTGGCTGCGATCGTCGGATCGCCCCGAAGGAAACCGCCAGCCCGGCGGAGAATCCCACCTGCCGGCAAGGCTGGCGCGACAATACTGGCTCCGAGACAGCATGTCAATCTTGCGCATTGCCTGGGTGCGAACGCCAAAGGCGGTAGCCTTGGACCGGAGTGGAAGTTGATGAGTCTGTACGGTCACTCCGTGGCATGGAAGACGATGAAACCGATGCCCGAGCATCGCCCACCAGCCGGCTCTTTCGGACCTGGCGACCTGCCGTCCCGACAGATCGCGAAACATGGAGAGAATCCAAGAAAGTTGCGCGCACCCCTTGACGCGATTTGCGGGGCGCATAACGGCTTGCTTACGGCCCCCGGCGGCCCCTCCGACTCTCCGAAAACAACTCGGCCTCCGCGGGCGCGCCAGCGCCCGTCTGAGTGGCCTTGAGGGCGCCGTTTCAGCGCCGTCGAGGACTCGGAGAAATCGGCTATTTTAAATCCCATGGTATACTTATAGAAATGAGTGAGTCGCCTTCTCCCACCCTCTGGTGCACAGTCGCCGCCCTCCCCGATTCCCTCCTCCTGTCACAGACTCGGCAGCTCGCCCGTCACGAGCAGGCGCTGCAGATCCTGGTGCTCGACCACCTGCGCGAGATCGAGGCGCGCCGCCTCCACCTGACGCGCGGGTACGGCAGTCTGTTCGACTACGTGGTGCACGAGCTGGGCTACACCGCGGCCGCCGCCTGGCGGAGGATCAAGGCGATGCGGCTGTGCTCGCAGACCGGCGCGGCGCGCGAGATGCTACAGGATGGCTCGCTGAACTTGAGCAACGCGGCTCAACTGCAGAACCTGTTCGAGCGCAGCGACCGCAGCCGAGGCCGGCCGCCGGGCGGTGGCGGAACCGGTGGCAGCCGGGGCGGGGCGCCGCGAAGTGGCGGTGCGGGGGAACCGGCGTCGGCGGCACCGACGCGCGCCGACGAGCGCGACCCGGCGCCACCAGAAGCCGGGCCGGCACCGCCAGCCGGGCCGGTGCTCGACGCGGCGGCGCGGGAGGAGCTGGTCCGGCAGGCGGCCGGCAAGAGCACGCGCGAAGTGCAGCAGATGCTGGCGGAGGTGGACCCGGAGTTGGCGCAGCCGAGCGACCGGATGCGCGCGCTCGGAGGCGGGCGCTGGGAGCTGAAGGCGGCGGTCGACGCGGAGTGCCGGCATGGGCTGGAGAAGCTGCAGATGTTGCTGTCGCACCGGGACCCGCACCTGACGCTGGGCGGGCTGGTGGCGCGGCTGGTGCGTGACGGCCTGGACCGCTACGACCCCGAGCGGCCACCGCGTGTGCGGCGCACCGGCGGGCACGGCTCGGTCAACGGCGCGGGTCGCGCGAGCAAGCCGGCGCGGCGCGACACGGAGCCGGTGCAGCGGAACGTGGTGTGCGCGAAGGGGACCGATACGGGGGCAGTGGAGCGGAGCGTGGCCCACGCGGAGGGAGGCGGTGTCGAACGGCAGAACGGAGTCGAGCGAGATGACGGATCGTTTGGGGCGGCGGTTCGGAATGGCACTGCCCGTCCTTCGGCGGCGAAGCGGCCTGCGGAAGCCGAGCACGGCAGCACGAAGTCCGCGTCGGGGCGGGACGGCGGCGGCCGCACCGATACGGCGGCGCAGCGCAACACGGAAGCCGAGCGCAGCGGCGCAGAGTCTGCGGCGGCGCGGGATATTGTCCGCGGCTCCGACTCAGCGGCGAAGCGGCCCCGGACGGGCGAGCATGGCGGCGCTTCGCCCGTGGCGGTACCGAACAGCGGCGGGCACACTGCTTCGCTGGCGAAGCGCCAATCCGAACTCGGTCTCGCGTCGCGCGCGGTCGCGGGTAACGGTGGCGGTCGGGCGGTTGCCGCGGCGCAGCGGGATACCGAAGTCGAGCGTGGCGGCGCGAAGTCCGAGCAGTTGCCGGACATTGTCCGCCGCTCCGACTCAAGGCCAAAGCGAGTCGGGCAGGATGAGGACGCGCACATCAAGGATGCGGAGCGCCTTTGCGGTGCCGCCGCTTCGGCGCCGGGATGCCGTCGCGAGACGCAGACGGAGCGCGCATGCGGGCAACCGAGTGGGATGCGTGGCAGCGGTGGGGCTGCTTCGCCGGCGAAGCGGCACGGGCGAGGCGACGGCGATGATCGGGAGGCGGGGGTGGGCGAGGTCCAGGACCGTGCAACGTGCGCCGCCGGACCGCGGTTCGAAGCCGACCGGCGCAGCGCGTCGCTGGCACCGGAGCGGGGCGGCTGCCGGTTCCCGACTTCGGCGGCGAAGCGGCTGGCTTACGCCGCCGGGCTTGGCGCGGTGGCGTCGGCGGAGCGTTCGCCGGCACTGGAGCGGCACCTCGCCGCGTTGCGCTGCTGCGGAGCGTTGCCGGGCTCCCGCTCGCGGTACATCCCGGTAGCAGTGAAGCGGGAGGTGTGGCGGCGCGACCAGGGTCGCTGCAGCTATGTCGACCCGCACAGCGGGCGGCGCTGCGGCTCCCGCTATCGGCTGGAGATCGACCACGTCGTGCCGTTCGCGCTCGGCGGCGGTGCGGAGCCGGAGAACTTGCGCGTACGTTGTGGAGCGCACCACAGGTTGCGCCATGCTCAGCGGCATGCGTAGGCCGAGAGTGTGCCGACTGCAGCCCGGCGCGCTCCGGTGTTCGCGG
>JAPPKD010000071.1:0-1393 GCA_028820215.1 Spirochaetaceae bacterium
CTGCCGGTGGCCGGTTGGAAGGTGGGCGCCGCGACGCCCGCCATCATGGCCGAGCGCGGCCTGGACGAGCCGATTCCGCTGTTCGGCCCGCGGGTGTACTCCAGTGATGGCGTGCTGCCGGCGGCCGACTTCCTCTCCGCCAACCTCGAGACCGAGTTCGCGATCCGCACGCTGGCCGAGCTTCCACCCAAGCGCGCCGCGTACGAGGCCGCCGACTTGGCGGCGGTGAGCGAGTTGCTGGCGGCGTTCGACCTCACCCAGTCGCGCTACTCCGTGGCGCCGGATGATCTCAGCGAGATCGCCGACAGCGGCAACAGCGGCGGCGCCGTGATCGGGTCGCCGATCCCCGACTGGCGTGACCGCGACCTGGTGCGCACGACCGTGGAGTTGAGCGTGGACGGCGGAGCGCCGGTGCCGACCTACACCGGCGCCTGGAGGCGACATCCCCTCGACGTGTTAGCCTGGCTCGTGAACAGCCTCGGCCGGCGCGGCATCGCCCTACCGGCGGGCGCGGTGGTGCTGACCGGCTCGCTCACCGAGTCGCAGACGGTCGCTCCGGCCAGCAGCGCCGTCGCCCGTTTCGACGGCGGCGCCGAGGTGCGCATGGCGATCGCCGAGTGACGGGACTCCGGACCCCCGGACCTCCGCTCGCAGGAAGGAGCAGAACATGAAATGGAGGGGCGTGCTGATAGCGGAGTCGTTGGATGACGGCGCGGGAGTTTGGGATCGCGTCGCCGTCACGGGGAGGTCGAAGCAGCGGCTGGAGCGGGAGGGCTCGCGAGGCGAGTTCACGTTCTGCAACGTCGAAGTCGCGGATGAGGACGTGGACTCATTGTTGCAGACGGTCGCCGAGCGGCTGCGGTCGCCGGGCTGGTACTTCCACCTGGAATGGGACTGGGTGATCAAGGTGGCCTACCCCGGCAGGGTGATGGCCATGAGCGCCGACGAGCCGAAGAGCATTCAGGCCGCACGGGACTACGGAGTGTCGATCGGGATCCACCCCGAGCAACTCTGCTTCGAGCGCTTCATGGGTAATCCATTCGACCAGTAGCCGGGAGCCGGACCGGTGACGGTGGCGCCGGCCGCCGGGGCGTGGTAAGCTGCCGCACGTTCGAGACAGGTCCAGGATCATGCCGGTATACGTATATCGATGCAGTACATGTGAAAAAGTATTCGAGAAGCTGCTGCTCAACTTCAACACCGACGAGGTCGCGCGCACGCAGTGCCCCTCCTGCGGCGCCGCCGCGCCGCGCGACTACGCCAGCCATACCTTCGCCTCGCCGAGTATCGGCAGCACCGGCGACCTGGCCGAGGATCCCGAGTCCTACAAGGCGATGCACTACCACGAGAAGCGCGGCGAGTGGGAGCAGGCCGCCAAGGCCGCCGAGGGCGT
>JAPPKD010000071.1:1493-2693 GCA_028820215.1 Spirochaetaceae bacterium
ATCGACGTGATGGTGAACAACGCCATCATCGACAACCCGGGAGGATCGATCGAGCAGGTCAGGCTGCGGGACTGGGAGGAGGGCATCTTCTGCCATATGACCGCTCCGTTCCTGTTCTGCCAGCAGGTGATTCCGGCGATGATCCGCCAGGGCGGCGGCAGCATCGTCAACGTGTCTTCCAACACGGCGCTGTTCGGCAACACCGGCATCTCGTCGTACGGCCCGGCCAAGGCGGGCATGATCAGCTTTTCCAAGCACCTCGCGGTTGCCTGCGGCCCGCACGGGATTCGCGTCAACTCCGTTACCCCGGCGCGCATGCTCACCGAGAAGAAGCTCGCCATGCTCGACAACAACCCCGCCGAGGTGCGCCGCCAGCAGCACATCTATCCGCTCGGCAGTCCCGCCCTGCCGGAGCAGGTGGCCGAGGTGCTGCTGTTTCTCGCCTCCGACGAGTCGGCGGCCGTCACCGGACACAACCTGATCGCCGACCGCGGCGCGGCCGCAACCAATTCCGCCGCGACGGTAGAACGGCTGGAAGCGGACATCAGGGCCCGGCTGCAGGCGCAGGGATCGGACTGGATCGAGGCCGAACGGTAACCACCGCAAGGCAAGGAGCATCACTTTGGCAACCCCCACGGCACCCGCTTCGGCCCCCGCTGCGCTGTCCGCCGCCGAGATGGAGCGGTTTCGCCGCGACGGGTATCTTGGACCCTACGCGCTGTGCTCGCCGGACGAGATGGCGGAGCAGCGGCCGGCGATCGAACGGGTTCTGGCGACGGATCCGCCGCACGGCGAGCGCCGCGAGCACAACCGCCACCTGGACAGCCGCGCCGTGTACGACCTGGCCACGCATCCGGAGATCGTGGAGCGGATGGCCTGCCTGTACGGACCCGACCTGCTGCTGTGGCGCACCAACTTCTTCGTCAAGAACCGCGGCAGCAAGGCGATTCCGTGGCACCAGGACTTCAACTACTGGCCGCTGGAGCCGCCGGTGATCATCTCCGCCTGGATCGCGGTGGATCCCTCCACCCGGAAGAACGGCAACCTGCAGGTAATCCCCGGCTCCCACCGCAGCATCGTCCCGCACGTAGAGGCCACCCCCGACGTGCAGTTCGACGAGATGGCGGACGCCGGCTACTACGACCCGCGCGACCTCACCGACCTGGAGATGCAGCCCGGAGAGTTCATCCTGTTCAACGA
>JAPPKD010000071.1:2793-4177 GCA_028820215.1 Spirochaetaceae bacterium
CGCTCCCCGACTACCGCGGATCGTGCGCGTAGGGCCAGCTCCGGCCGCCGCGGCCGGCGAGGTGCTGCACCTCGCTGGCCACCAGGGCGGCGCCCAGACGGTGGACCAGGTGGTCGCGCCGGGCGGCGTGGCCGCGGTCGGCCCACAGGTTGGCGGTCTCGCCCGGGTCCTCGTCCATGTCGTACAGCTCGCCCTCGGGGTCGCTGCGCGCCGCCGGGTCCTGGTACAGCGTGAGCTTGTAGCGCCCGTCGTGGAACATGGAGGCGTAGATCGGCGGATCCCAGAACTGCTGGCCGGGGCCGATGCCGGAGTTGCGGTACAGGGTGATGGCATGATCGCGGCGCTCCGGGTATTCGGCGCCGGCGCGGGCCAAGGCGGCCAGGTCCATCGACTGCGGCATCAGCGCCGCCACGTCGGCCGGCGCCATGCCGCCGGCGCGCAGCAGGGTGGCCGCCAGGTCGTGCGGCTGCACCAGGTCGGGCAGCCGGCTGCCGGCCAGCTCCCCCTCCGGCAGGCGCAGGATCATCGGCACCCGGGTGCCGGGATCGTAGAAGAAGGCGCCCTTCGCGATCAGTTCCAGGTCGCCGATCATGTCGCCGTGGTCCGACACGAACAGCACCAGCGTGTCGCGCGCCAGGCCGCGCCGGTCCAGCTCGGCCAAGATGCGCCCGACCTGCTGGTCCATGAAGGCGATCGACGCCAGGTAGCCGTGGCGGATCGCTTCGATGTCGCGGCGCCGCGGATCGGTCGCCCTGCCCTGCCCCGCGTGGAACAGCGCCCGCTCGCGCGCCACCCCGCCGGGAACCGGCTCATGGGCCGCGGTGAGGGGCTGCACCGGCGCCATCCGTGAGCGGTCCACCAAGTCGCCGGCGGCGAGCGGGTAGTCGAAGTAGGGGCCGTGCGGGTCGAACAGGCTGACGTTGAGGAAGAACGGCCGCCCCGGTTCGCGCTCCTCCAGGAAGGCGATAGCCCGCTCCGCCGCCCAGGTGCTGAAGTGCGCCTCCGCCGGGTGATGGTCCTGTGAACCGGCCAGCAGCCGGTCCAGGAATTCGGGGTGGCGCTCGCGCAGCCACGCGACGTGGGCGTTGAACGGCGAGTCGAGGTGCGCCTGCGGATCGATGCTCCACTCGTAGCTCTCGAAGCCGTCGTGCGGGTGGCGCCGGTTGCACTCCACCGCGCGACCGGACACGTGCAGCTTGCCGACCAGGGCGGTCTGGTAGCCGAGGCGCGCCAGGTGCTCCGGAATCAGCACTTGGTCGTCGGGCAGGGTGTCGTGGATGCCGTACACGCCGTGTCCGGCGGGCAGCCGGCCGGTCAGCATGCAGGCGCGGCTCGGCGTGCAGATCGGCACGTTCACGTAGCAGCGCTCGAACACCACGCCGCC
>JAPPKD010000024.1:0-371 GCA_028820215.1 Spirochaetaceae bacterium
CCACCAGGCGCGCCCCCGGAGGCCGGCTGCGCCGGCGGTCAAGGCTGCGCCCCGGTGGTCGAGTCTGCGCCGGCGGTCGCGGCTGCGCCGGTGATCGAGGCTGCGCCCCGGCGGTCGAGTCTGCGCCGAACGGTCGAGTCTGCGCCGAACGGTCGAGTCTGCGCCGGCGGGCCGGTGATCGAGTCTGCGCCTGGTGGTCGAGGCCGGGACCCTGACTCGGTAGCCCGCGTTTGACGCGCGCACCGTCGATGAACTTGCGCGCTATCGCGTGAACGGAGTTACCGGGACGCTGACGGCTCCGCGCCCACCAGGCGCGCCCGGAGGCCGGCTGCGCCGGCGGTCAAGGCTGCGCCCCGGCGGTCGCGGCTGCG
>JAPPKD010000024.1:471-4166 GCA_028820215.1 Spirochaetaceae bacterium
CCACCAGGCGCGCCCCCGGAGGCCGGCTGCGCCGGCGGTCAAGGCTGCGCCCCGGCGGTCGCGGCTGCGCCCGGTGATCGCGGCTGCGCCCCGGTGGTCGAGTCTGCGCCGGTGGTCGAGTCTGCGCCCCTGGTGATCGCGGCTGCGCCCCGGCGGTCGCGGCTGCGCCGAACGGTCGCGGCTGCGCCTGGTGGTCGAGTCTGCGCCGGCGGGCCGGTGATCGCAGCCGGCGAGGTCGCGGTGCTGCGCTCCGCGCCCACCAGGCGCGCCCCCGGAGGCCGGCTGCGCCGGCGGTCAAGGCTGCGCCCCGGTGGTCGAGTCTGCGCCGGCGGTCGCGGCTGCGCCCGGTGGTCGCGGCTGCGCCCGGTGGTCGCGGCTGCGCCTGGTGGTCGAGTCTGCGCCGGTGGTCGAGTCTGCGCCCCCCTGGTGATCGCGGCTGCGCCCCGGCGGTCGCGGCTGCGCCCGGTGGTCGCGGCTGCGCCTGGTGGTCGAGTCTGCGCCGGCGGGCCGGTGATCGAGTCTGCGCCTGGTGGTCGAGGCCGGGACCCTGACTCGGTAGCCCGCGTTTGACGCGCGCACCGTCGATGGCGTTCCGCGCTATCGCGAAGGGAGAGTAACGTAACGCTGCGCAGCGGCCCGGCGGGCCGCCGGAGGCCGGCTCCGCGCCGACCGGCCCGGTGATCGCAGCCGGCCCCCGGTCGCGGCGCTGCGCTCCGCGCCACCAGGCGCGGCCCGGAGTCCGGCTGCGCCCGGTGATTGAGGCCGCGCCCTGGTGATCGGCAGCCGGCCCGGTGTCGGTGCTGCGCTCCGCGCCACCAGCGCGCCCCCGGAGTCCGGCTGCGCCCGGATCGGCCTTATGACGAGTTCTAAAAGGTATATACCTTTAACGGCCGCCGCTGCTGTATAATTGGGAGCATGCACTGGTTTTTCTTTAAGGAGCCGGCAAGGGTTGTCGGTACATACGCGGGTTACACGTGGGCGGTCGCATCGAAGGGCGCCGTCCTTGGCGTGGGCGCCGGCATCGCCATAGGCGTGGGGGTTAGTGTGCTGGCTGTCGCCGGTGCCGCTTACGGTGTGAAGCGCTACTTCGAGCCGGAGAGGGTGGATCGTCGTTGTCGATGGCGCGAAGGTTCGAGCCGGATTATTGACAAGTGCTACCAGGGCAAGCGCCATATCGACAAAGAGACAAAGAAGAGGTGCCAGAAAAAGCTTGACCGGTTTTGGGATCAGGTCTACGGAGAGAATGCCTAACAAGATCGCGGGCTACAGAAAGCGCGATGGCAAGAGCCGGGACACCTGGTACCCGGAGCCGCCGCGCACCGCTAAGGTCCTGGTGAAGCTGTCACCAGACGAAAAGCAGGCTTGGAAGCGCGCCGCCGTGCTCGAAGGCCGCTCACTGTCGGAGTTGATCCGACACGCGGTTAACGACTATGCCCGGCAGGCTGCGCCCCTGGCGGTCGCGGCTGCGCCCGGTGGTTGCAGCAGTGGCCCTGAGTGTAGTATTCGTGTATCCATGATTGCAAGAGAATGGTATGTCTTGGAGGCGCTAGGAGACGGTCAGTCAGCTACGCTTGATACGATTGAAGATAGGGTAACGGCCGCGTCGAAGGGGTGCGTACCAGCCGATCAGGTAAGTTGGGCGCTTTCCCAAGCCAAAGGTGCCGGCAATGTTCACCACGATGAAGAACGGGAAACCTGGAAGCTCACCGAGGATGGATGCCGCATTATCAGGCGGGAGACCGACGCTACGGACCCCCGTCCGCCCGAGTGCCGCCCTACCTCCGATGTTTACAATATGTATTGTCATTAGGTAATTCCGGGGCAAGCGGCGGCCTACGCCTGCCCCGGATCCGTGTATTGACGTTGGTGGTTGCATGGTGTAGCTTGTTCTTCTCACATTCCCGCCTGCGCCACCCCCGGCGTTGTGAGTGCTCCGATTCCGCACGGCCTAGACAACCTTATTGGTTCGGTCCAAAGGCGGGCCGGCAAAGCCCCCGGCAGGTTTTCCTGTTGGGGGCTTTTATCGTCGATGATACATATGATACAGTGCCGGCTGTCTAGGTAGTGCCTTTGAGCATTTACACTAACAGCCGAGGCGCAGCCCGCGACATAGCCCCCGCCGGAATGTGGAATCAGGCTATGAATCGTGGAGGCCGGGGGATTGATGGTGCCATCCTACGGGTGGCCGCTGACGGTGCCCGCCCCACACCCGCAAGGTGCGGAGAATCGGCGCGACGAAACCGGGGGGACCGGGCATAGTCGCTGGTGGGAGCTTGGCCAGCCGATGGGATCGGCTGGTTGCCTGAGGACACCGCCCCGGCGGATCGCCACCCGCGCAATCCAGCCGCCAGCCTCAGGGCGCCCGATAACGGGCGATAGTTCGCCAACCTCAAGCATCGACACCAGGTGTCCACAGTCTGTGTGGATAACTTCAACGATGGCTTGAGCTTAGGCCGAACTGCGCCCGCAGGGTGCGGCGGTGGCGGCTTCCTAACCGCCAACCGCAAGCATCCCTGCAAGCGCTCTCAAACTCCGACCGAACCTGCAGAACGCTATTAACTAGCTAGTGCGCCCCGGAGGCCGGCACCCTACGGTGCCGGCAGTTGGTGAAAGGGCAGCAAAAGCCCGCTGGTGATCGAGGCCGGTAGCCCGTGCCCGCACCGTCGATGAACTTGCGCGCTATCGCGTGAAAGGGAGTTACCGAAACGCTGACAGCTCCGCGCCCCCGGAGGCCGGCTGCGCCTGGTGGTCGCGGCTGCGCCCCGCTCCACGCCACTAGGCGCGGTGGCAAGGCCGAATTCGTTGACCGCACTGTACCGGGGGCGGTACCGTTGCGAGCATGAACGATGGCGGCGTGATTGTGGCAGTGGTAGGTGTCGGCATTGCGATGCTCGGCGTGATCGTGCCGCTGCTGGTGAACATGCGCGGCGACATGCGGGAGCTACGCCGCGACGTGGCCGACATCGACAAGCGCCTGGTGGCGGTGGAGACGCTGCTACAGGAGCGCACCGGCCGACTTCCACCCCCGGAACCGGACCCCGCCTAACTCCGCTCCCGCTCGGCCGCAAGGGCCGTAGCGAGCGCTCGGCGGACGGCTGCCGGCTCGGCGCCGACGGCCGCGGCGACTTGGCGCGCCACGGTCGCCCAGCGTGGCGCACGGCGCTTGCTCGGTCGAGTAGGCGGACACTCGGTGCAGGCGAGTACTAGGCGATCCGCCTTACCAGGCCGTTGCTTCGCCGCCCAGCGGTGCGCCGTGGTGCGATCCGTGAAGGGCCGCGTTACCATCGTGAAGATGCGCCCGGAGCGCAGCCAAGCGTGAAAATGAGGCTCCATGCCCCCAGTATCGGCAGGATCGCAACGATTGTTGCGACCGTCTTCGCCCATCGCGTCGGCTGCGCCCAAGTGATGAAATCATACCCGGAGCCACCACCGAAGCCGTGACGGGCCATTTGGGGCCGTTCTCGGCGTTTTCGGCGTTTTCGAGCGGCGGCGGCCCGGCTGCGCCGTGGCGGTCGCGGCTGCGCCGGCGGTCGAGTCTGCGCCTGGCGGTCGAGAGGCCGGGACCCTGACTCGGTAGCCCGCGCCTGACGCGCGCACCGTCGATGAAGTTGCGGCATATCGTGCGCAGCACGACACCGACACCGGCTGCCTGGCGGGCCGGTGATCGCAGCCGGCGAGGTCGCGGTGCTGCGCTC
>JAPPKD010000232.1 GCA_028820215.1 Spirochaetaceae bacterium
CGCGACGAGGCCTATATCGAGGAGATCATCGTCACGGCCGAAAAGCGCGAGGAGAGTGCGCTCAAGGTGCCGTTGACGCTGACCGCGTTCAGCGAACAGATGATCGAGGAGCTCGGCATGACCAATGCCCTCGATCTCGAGCAGATGGTGCCGGGGTTGCAGCTTGGGTCCGCGCCCCTGCAGCAGCGCAGCGACGGCCAAGGCGTCACCATTCGCGGCATTGGCACACAGAGCGCGCGCGAACTGCACTCGGACCTGGCCGTGGCCATCTACGTCGACGGCGTCTACACCGTCGACACCTTCGGGCTGGCGCCGAACCTGTTCGACGTCGAACGCGTTGAGGTGGCGCGCGGCCCGCAGGGCACGTTGAATGGCCGCAACTCCATCGCCGGCGCCATCCATTTCCACAGCAAGCGCCCGGCCTTCGAGTGGGACGCGGACGTGCTCGCGGAACTGACCGATCAGACGTCGCAGCGCCTGAACGCCGCCTTCGGCGGCCCGATCGGCGAAAACGTCGCCTTCCGCATCAACGCCGGGGTGCACACCGGCGACGGCACCCAGGAGAACGTCGGTCCCGGCGACGACCTCGGTGCACCAGATCTGACGACGCTCTCGCCGCAGATCCGATTCCGCAACGACATCGTCGACCTGAATCTCAAGTATCTGAAGGTGCAGGACGACGGCACGGAGGAACAGCTGGTGGCCTTCGGCGAACGCGACCGCAACAACCCGGATCTCGCGGGGCAATGGTATCTCTACGACCGCGAGATTCCGTCCATCGCGGACTGCTCCAACCCGATCCGCATCATCGGCTTCAGGCCGGTACCGATCGACGGCACCTTCCACTGCGACGATCTACGCAACGCCATCGATACCAACAGCGGCGCGAGCCAGACCAGCGAAACGGACCGCTACATCTTCAATGCGGACTGGCAGCTGAGCGGCGGATTGACGCTTCGCTACACCTACGGCCAATCCGAGACCCGAACCGCCGCCGGCCAGGACGGCGACGGCACCAGCCGCGTCGGGTCCGCCGCCGACCCCGCCGTCCCTGCAGACCTGTCGGGCGCCGACATCGAGACTTGGCGTGCTTCCGGCGCGTCCTTCGGCGACCAAAGGACGGATCACATCTTCACGAACGACGAGTCCTCGCACGAACTGCAGCTCATCTCCAACCTCGACGGACCGTTCAACTTCGTTGCCGGCGTCTACACCTATGAGAACCAGACATACTTCGAGCAGGGCGGCTTGGATTTCGCGAGTCCGATCCGCTTTGTCTCGGCCGACGACGCCGCCGTGGCGGCCTCGCCGATATTCGGCATCTTCGAAGTGACGAGCTGCGCGTCCTATCTGGACGATTTCTTCCTGCCGACGTTCGGCGACCCCGCGACTCGGACGGCGTTCGGTCTCGGCGTCGAATGTCCGGTGGGCAACGATCACACCAAGCAGTCCGCGTGGTTCAGCGCTACGACGTCGGAAACCACGGCCTACTTCGTCAACGCGGAGTACCGACTCAACGACCAGTGGAGCATCGCCGGTGGACTGCGCAGCACCGAGGACGAGAAGAGGCGCATCAATGTCGTGCCGCCGGATCTCGCAGCCCAGTCCGGCAACGTGCCCGAGGGCAACGTCGCAGGCGGATTGTTCGTCGGCGACTTCTTCGGTACCGGCGTGCCCGTGGCCTTCACGCTGCTTAACGGCACGTTCCAGCCGGTATCGTGGGATGCGACGATCGGTCACGTCAGCGTCGAATACACGCCCATCGAGAGCCGGATGTTCTACGGCCGCATCTCCACCGGCTATCGCGCGGGCGGCTTCAATTTCGCGGGCTCGGACATTCGGGAGAGTTTCGACGAGGAGACGCTGGTCAACTACGAGGTCGGCATGAAGGGTTTGTTCATGGACAACCGCCTGCAGATCACCAGCGGTGCCTTCTGGCAGGTGTTCGACAACTATCAGTTGACCGCCAACCAGCCCATCCCGTCGCGGTTGCTGGAGCCCACGCGTCGGTCGCCGCTCGCCGAACAGACCATCAACGTGGAGGACGACACCAGCATCCGCGGCATCGAGGTGGAGTGGGTGTATATCATCAACGAGAGTTGGCGCGTGTCGGGCTACTACAACTGGCTTGCGTCCGAACTGGGCGACCACTCCACCGTGGTGCGTGCCGACCCGAACCAGCAAACGGAGCTCTACCAATACACGAATCCCCGGTCGCCGGGGCCCGACGGGGAGTTCGGCACGGCGGACGACTTCATCGCCTTCAACGAAGTCCCGATTCCGCGCAACCACGGCGGCGAGGAACTGCCCCAGATGCCGAACCACAAGCTGGCCGGTACGCTGTCGTACCGTGCGCCATCGCAGGTCCTCGGCGGCTCGATGCACCTGCTGTCTACCGTCAGCTACACGGGCGAGCGTTGGCCGCAACGCTCGGGCAACATCGAGCGCGCCAAGGTCCCGGCCTACACGCGCTGGGATGCGCGCGCGATCTGGGAGTCCAACGACGGGCAATGGACGGCAGCGGTGTACGTCCAGAACATTCTCGACAAGATCGGCATCGCCGAGTCCATCGCGATCGACCTCATCGGCGCACTGACGGAGCCGCGTCAGATCGGGGTCCAGCTTCGCTGGCGCCCGCAGCTTCAGTAGACAGCAACTAGGGCCACGACCACGTCGTGGCCCTTCCTCTCCTGTCTTGGGCCGCACCGTGAAGGCGGGGAGCGGCCATGCGCTCAAGTGTCCAGACGGGTACCGCTCGAGAGCGCTCACGGTGGATGATCGGGATTCGCTGGTCGCGCCCGTTCATTTTCGCAATCCACCTAGGGAGGTCGTCCGCCCAACGTCGTTGCCACCCGTGTACGACACGGTCGAGCCCGACGTGGCGACCCACGAGACTCGCGGCGGTTCAGTGCCTCGGCGGCATGGCACGGGAGACTGCTTTCCGGCGCTTGATTTGCCGGTTCGTTCGGTTCAGCCTAGCTGTCGAGGCGAGAGGGAAAGCAATGGCGCGGCGAATCTTGGGTGTGCTGCTGCTCGCCGGTCTTTGCCAAGCGGCTTCCGCCGACCAGGAGGAAGACTTCCGTACGGCATACGAGGCCTACCGGCAACATGTCGCGGCTGGCAGGACAGCCGAGGCCAAGGCGTCCGCCGAGGAAGCCTACCGGCTCGGATCGAGGCTCTACGGCCGGAATAGCGCCAACGCGGCGAAACTCGCGATCAACTATGCGGAGCTGCTCAACGACGATGCCGAGTACAAGAAGGCGGCCAGGATCCTCCGGAACAAGATCGAGGCGATGGAGGAGGCCTACGGGGCGGGCAGCCCGGAACTCATCGCCGTGCTTGTCGAGACGGCGCGTGCCCGGTTCGATCCGAAGAGTCCGGATGCCGCGCTCGCCCATTTCCGGCGCGCGTCGGCCCTGCTCGCGGCCGACGCCGATGTCCGCTACCGTGGCCTCAAGAACTACGACATCGCCACCGAGCTGGTTCGGCGCGGCGGCACGGCCTGGAGCCGCCCCTTCGTCGAGGCGGCGCACGCGGTGTTCTCCGAACACCTGCAGCCCTACGACGTTCGGCGCGGACTCATGGCCTATCACCTCGGCTTGTGGACCGAGGGGGACGGACGTCCCGACCTGGCCGTGGGCCATTTCGAGGATGCGCTGACGGCCTTCGAGACCAAGGGCGAAATGGGAGACCTCGAACGTACGGTTCGCATGCGGCTGGTGGACATCCTTCAGAGGTCCGGGCGAAGCGACGAGGCAACGCCGCACTGTCTCGCCCTCGGCGCGGCCGAGGACTGGCGGATGCCGCCCAGGCCCCTCTTCATGACGTATCCCCGCTACGCCGCCGAGGCGTTCGAAGGACTGTCGGAAGGGCAGGTGACGCTGGGCTTCACCATCGACGAAGAGGGGTTCGTCCGCGATCCTCGGGTCTTGGAGTCCACCCGGCCCTCGCTCGACGCGGGGGCTCTGGCGGCGGTCGGCGGTTTCCGTTACGCGCCGCAGTTCGTTGACGGCGCGTCGGTCAGGACCGACGATGTGACCTTCACGTACTCCTTCGACTTCTCACCGTCGTCCCGGGAGTCGGACCGAAGAACCGGGTTCATGGACGGGTTTGACCTGTCGATGCCGCCGCCCAGGGGTTCGATGTCGGGC
>JAPPKD010000109.1 GCA_028820215.1 Spirochaetaceae bacterium
AATCGGCGGACGCGCCTACTTTTTCTCCTCTCCTACACGAATAAGCCGGGCTGATAGCAATTGGGGGTGGAGGGCGTACGGAAGGGGAGGAGTGGTCTGCACGGTGGGGGCGTTCGGGGCGGCATGCGCGGTTCCGGGACTGCGGAAGTAGGGGCGGCACACTTCGATCCGATGAGACCGCAGGAGTGATCGATGACTGAGTACTCGTGGCAGCCGGTGCAGGTTCGGCCGGTGCAGACTAGGTACCGGCGCATCCGTACGCCGCTCCCGGTGCCGGAATCGCTGCCGGTGCTCGAACGGCTCCGCGAAGCCGAGCCGCGCGCGATGGCCGGCCAGCCGCCGATCGTCTGGGACCGGGCCGACGGCTTCCAGGTGTCGGACCGCTGGGGAAACACCTGGATCGACTGGTCGTCGGGGGTGCTCATCACCAACGCGGGCCACGGGCGGAGCGAGATCCGCGAGGCCGTGGCGGACGCCGTGGCGCGGCCGCTGCTGTCAGCCTACGTGTTCCCGCACGAGCGGCGGGCCGCACTCGCGGCGCGTCTGCAGGCGCTCGCGCCCGACCCCGACAGCTACAAGGTGTTCGTGGTGACCACGGGCAGCGAAGCGAACGAGGCAGCTATCAAGTTAGGCAAGACTTGGGGGTTGCGCATGCACGGGCCGGCCAAGCGGGTGGTGGTCTCCTTCCGCAACGCCTTCCACGGTCGCACGATGGGCGCGCAGCTCGCCGGCGGCATGGCCGCCCAGCACGAGTGGCTGGCGGGGGAGGGGTCCACCTTCGTGCGCGTGCCGTTTCCGGACGGGTTCAAGAACCGGGACACCTCGTTCGACTCCTTCCTGGCGGCGCTCGCGGAGGCCGGCGTGACGCCGGACCAAGTCGCCGCCGTCATCACCGAGTCCTACCAGGGGGTCGGGCCCGACTTCCTGCCGGGTGACTATGCGCAGGCGCTCTGCGCCTGGGCGGCAGAGCACGACGTTGTCACCATCTTCGACGAGGTGCAGTCCGGTTTCGGTCGGACCGGGCGGATGTTCGGCTACGAGCACTACGGCGTGAGCCCCGATCTGATCACGTGCGGCAAAGGCATCACCTCCAGTCTGCCGCTGGCGGCCGTGATCGGGCGGCGCGACATCATGGACCTGTACCCGCCGGGGTCGATGACCTCCACGCACTCCGGCTATCCGGTCGGCGTGGCGGCGGCGCTGGCGAACCTCGACCTCATCGAGCGCGAGGGGCTGGTCGAGCGGGCGGCGGTGCTCGGCCGCATCCTGATGGCGGAGCTGGCCCTCATCGTCGAACCGTACGCGTCGACCTTGGCCTGCCTGCACGGCCGCGGGTTGGTCGCCGGCATCCAGGTGATGAGGCCCGGGACGCGCGAGCCCGACGCGGCGACTGCGGCGGCGGTCACGCAGGCATGCTACCGCAAGGGCCTCCTGCTGTTCGCGCCGGTGGGAGTGGCAGGCGAGTGCGTAAAGATCGCCCCCCCGCTGGTGATTACCGAGGAGGCGCTGCGGGAGTCGCTTGCGGTGTTTCGCGAGGCGTGCGCAGAGGTGCTGGACGGCCCCGATCCCGCTCCAGGTACGCCAGGGCGATAACGGCCAGCGTGCCGACCACGAGGGCCAGCACCGTCCACTGCAGCGCGGCGTCGAGTGAGAACGCGTCCGCCAGCAGCCCCGTGACCGACGCACCGATGCCGGCCGGCAACCCGCCCAACCCGATCACCAGTCCGGCGGCGACGCCGGTCGCATGCGGCCGGCGCTCCTGCGCCATGACGATGGCCACCGGCAGCGTGGCTCCGAGGGCGGCGCCGAGCACGGCCACCGCCGCCAACTGCACCGACGGCAACCCGTGGATGAAGGTCAGGTGCGCGGGGATGGTCAGGAGCGCTGCGCCCAGGAGCGTACGGGTCCGGCCGATGCGGTCGGACAGCCGGCCCCCCGACAGGCTGCCCGCCCCGACGGAGCCCATGAACAGCACCAGCGGCCAGGCCGTGGAGCCCAGCGACTCGGCGGTCCAGGTGGGCAGGAAGCTGGTGATCGACAGTTGGAACCAGCTCCGCGACATCGCGAACACCACGATCAGGGCCAGCGGCAGGACGGGATAGACCCGACGCTCCGTGCGTGGCCGCGCCGGCGACGGAGATGACGCGGAGCCCGGCAGGGCGCCGTCCGTGTCCGCGTCGCCGCCGGACGCGAGCGCCCGGGGCGCGAGCAGCCGCCACACCAGCAGCGCCGACCCGAGCCCGACCACCACCGCGGCGCCGGTGCCGGGCAGGCCGAACAGGCCGAGCGCCACGGCCATCAGGGCCGGGCTCAGCGCCGATCCCAGGTTGCCGCCCACGGAGAACAGCGACATGGCGGCCCCGCGCCGCTGCCGTCCGGAGGGTTCGGCCGCAATGCGCGCCACGCTCATCGCACCGGCGGGATGGAACGCGCCGCCGCCGAAGCCGCCCAGCCCGGCACACACCAGCGCCAGCCAGTACGAACCGGTCAGACCGATGAGCCCCATGAACAGCCCCGACCACGCCAGGCTGATGATGATGATCCGCTGCGGACCCCAGCGCTGCGCCAACGCGCCCAGCCACGGCTGCGGCAGGGTGCCGCAGAAAGAATGCACCAGCGCGATCAGCCCCACCTGTGTGAACGAGAGCCCCATCAGGGGGATCAGCAACGGGTAGGTGACCGGCAGGAAGTTGTTGGTGATCTCCAGCAGCAGGTGTCCGACCGCGCCCAGCGCGGTCGGCCGGCGGCTCGCGGTCACCCGCGCGGCAGGTGGGCTCGCTTCGCTCACTCGAGGAGCGGCTCGCTTCTCTCCACAAGCTGCAGGGCGATGCCCCACGGGTCGCGCAGGAAGATCAGCGTGTCGCCGCCGCCGGTGGCGCGCGGCTCGCCGTGCAACTGCGCGCCGGCCGTGGCGAGTTGCCCGGCCTGCTCGACCGCGTTCGGAGCGGTGAACGCCAGGTGCAACACCATCGGGTCCTGTGCGGCGTAGTCGGGCATGGGAGCGTCTTCGAAGCGGTACAGCTCCAGGACGGTTTCGCCGTCGCTGTCAGCCAGGAAGGTCGTGTACGTGGGCGCCCCGGTCTGGCGCACGACCTGCATGCCCAGGTTGGCGACGTACCAGTCGGCGATCGCCGCGGGATCGGGTACGTTCAGCGCGATGTGTTCGATCTTCATCGGTTCAGCATTCCTCTCCGACCTATTCTATTATGACGAGTGATGCTGCACCTGACACTGAGACACGAGTTTCGAGGACGCCGGCTCAAAGGGACGGCGATCGAACTGACCAACGCAAGCAACACGGGCGCCACCCAGATCGCGGCGGCGGATTTCCTGCAGATCACCTATCCGTCGGCGGACGCCCTTACCGCGATCAAGGCAGTCGGCGCCGGGCACGGGCGGCCCCTGGTCCTCATCGGCGAGCGCGGCCAAGGCAAGTCGCACTTGATGGCGATGCTCTATCATGCCCTCACCGCGCCGGAGGCCGCGCGGAGTTGGCTCACGACCTGGGCAGATCGGCTCGGCAACACGAAGCTCGCCGAGTTGCCGCTGCACGGCGGGATGCATGTTATCAGTGAGAGCCTGCACCGTCAGAGTTACCGCTTCCTGTGGGATCTGCTGTTCGAGCGGCATCCGCACGGGCCGGAAGTGCGCGGCATGTGGAAGGGGCGTGGCGACAAGAAGACCGACGTGCCGAGCTACGACCTGCTGCTGGAGCTGTTCAGGCACACGCCGACGGCGCTGGTGCTGGATGAGTTCCAGACTTGGTACGACGGCCTGACCAACACCAGACAGTATCCATGGCGTACGTGGGCGTTCAACTTCGTTCAACTGCTCTCCGAGATCGCCAAGGAACACCCCAAGCTGCTCGTGCTGGTGGTGTCGGTGCGCAACGGCGACACCGACGCCTTTCAGCAGATCCAGCGGGTCGGGCCGATACTGGTGGACTTCAAGGGTCCGACGGCCAGGCAGGACCGGCAGAAGCTGCTGCTCCATCGCCTGTTCGAGAACCGCATGCAGGTGGCGAACGCGCAGATCGAGGAGGAGAACGGCGTCCATGTCTCCGAGTACCTGCGGTTGGCACAGGCATCACCGGCGGAGCACGACCAGATTCGGCGGGAGTTCGTCCAGTGCTGGCCCTACGCCCCACATCTCATGCGACTCCTCGAGGACCAGGTTCTGGTCGCCACCCAGGCGCAGGAGACGCGAGATCTAATACGCATCCTCGCCGACCTGTTCAAGCACCATGGCGACCGCCCGGTGATTACAGCCGCCGACTTCCGGCTCGACGACGAACGCAGCGGCATCGCGGCGCTGCTCGACTCTGTGTCGAATCAGCACCACGCCAGCCTGCGCGAAAAGGCGCAACGGAACCTGTCGGCAGTTCTGGAGGCCGTTCGCAATCCAGCCGACGTGCCGCACCTCGCGGAAATCGTTGGCGCACTCTGGCTGCGTTCCCTTGCGGTCGGCAACTTGGCCGGCGCGGAGCCCGCGGCGCTGCAGATCGACATTACCCGCGGCGCGCCAATTGACGACAACGCCTTCCAGGTCGAACTGGCGACGATCGTGGAGAACAGCTTCAACATTCACCAGGCCGACACCCGCCTGGTATTCCGAGAGGATGAGAACCCGCAGGCGAAACTGATCGCCAGCGCACGCAACGACAAGCTGTTCGAGGACCGCGCCGACATCGCGCAACTGGCCAGGGAGGTGCGCTACGTGATCGGTGGCCAGGAAGCAGTCTCCCAGGCATTCCGGGTCGTGGTGCTGCCTGAGCAGTGGTCCACGGCGCCGTGGGAATCGGTCGCGGACGGCGACAAGCCATCCAACTGGGATGAACGGCTGCCGCTGCTGGTGCTTCCCGCCAGTCCCGACGAGCTGGGGCCGACGCTCGGGCCGTGGCTCCGAGACCACCAGCAAGCGCGCAGGAACGCCGTCCGCTTCCTGCTGCCCAGGGCGGGGAGCACCAACTTGTTTCGCGACCGCGACCTGCTGATCCTCGCACGCGCCGTGGTACTGGCCGACCGCTGGCGAACGCAAGCTCCCGAGTATCGGCGGCTGCAGGTCAAGTACGAAAGAGAACTGCGGGACATTCTTGGCAGCCGATTCGACCGTTTCGCCATCCTGGATACGTGGGACTACCGGGAGCCGGTCCGGTGTACGTTCCACATCGAGTCGCACAAGGCGCAGGGCGCGAAGATTCCGGAAGCGGTGGACGAGCACATCCGCACCAATCTGTTCATCCCGGAGGATTTCGGGGCGCTGGTGCGCGCTGCGGCGGACAAGGGCGAATCCGTCGGGAAGTTGCTGAGCGAGATGCAGGAGCCGCGCCCGGCGCGTGAGAGCTGTATCCCCTGGTTGGGTGAGACACCGATGAAGGAGCGGATCATCCGCCTCTGTGCGCGCGGAGAGGTCGCGATCAACGTGCGCGACATGGAACACCTCCAGGCTGACGCCGACGAGACCGAGGAAGCCGCCTGGATACGGATGCGCAGCAAGCTGGGCACAGGGAAGCATCTCGACGAGACCTATGTGCTGCGGCCCCAGGCGGCGCCGCACACGGCCGGACCGGCGCCGCCTCACCCCCCAGGTGACATCTTCGAGCGTTCGGCCGGATATGGGGAGCAGCCAGCAGGAAGTAATGACGAGAGCGATGGGCAAACGTCGCCTGCGCCTTCGGACGACCCGGGCAGCATCTTCGGCGGCGCGCCCGATCTCGTACCGCACGCCTCCGGGGCCACGTCGGCGCTGAATCTCCTTGGGAAGGTCGAGTCGTGGGGGATCGGGCCTGGGACGCAAGTCCAGGCCTTGTCCCTGACGGTCGCGTCCATGACGGGGGCGCAACTCGAGAAGCTACTCAGGACGTTGCCTGACGGGATCACCTACGAGCTGAGCCTCCGCAAGGAGAAGAAGTGACGACGCTGGCGCTCGAGCTGGTAAGGAAGATCCAGGCGGCCGAGCCACGAGTGGCGTGGCGGGAGTTATTCACGTTCGCTTGGCAGACGTGTTCCGATGCGGTGTCCGGCGTCGGCGTTGCAGGTGAGATGTCGCGCCGTGACCGCGCCGTAGCGCCGGCGGATCTTTTTCTCGCCACGGCGGGGTGGGACCTCTGGTCGACCTACTACGACGACGTTCCGCTGACTTCTGACCGGCTGGCTGTGTGGTGGCGAGCGACCCCGCCGGGCCGCGCGGTGCTGATTCTCGATGCCCTGTCGATTCGTGAAGCGCCGTGGTTGGTACGCGGGGCCGCCGAACGTGGCTACTCCGTGAACTGCTCCGAGGTGACCGGCGCCGAACTGCCCGCGGATACGAACTCCTTCGCTCAGGCGATGGGCTTCGCTCAACGTTCGGCTCTCGAAAACGACGGCGCCGGTGGCGAGCACCGACTGCCCGGAGCACGGACCGACAGCGTCGATCTTCCCTGGCGGGAGTGCGTCGATCTGCTCGACGCAGCGCCGGACTGGGTGCTGTGGCATCACTGGCCCGATCACCGGATCCACGACCTGAGCGCACCCGGGCGCGGCCTGTCGAAGCTCGCCAAGGAAGTGGCGACCCAGCTTGCAGACGATCACTTCTGGGCGCTGATAGACCGCCTTACGACGGGCCGGCGACTCGTCATCACCGGAGATCACGGCTATGCCGCCACCGGACTGTTCCCCGACGCCGCCGACAACGAGCAGACGCGCTATCTGAAGGAGCGCTTCAAGAGCGGCCGGTCCGCGCATGGTACGTTCTCTCCGGGAAACTGGGTGCCACCGCTCGACCTCGCACTGGAGACGCCCCATGGTCCGCATGCGTTCGTGCTTGGGCGGCGCAAGTGGAAGAGTCCGGGAGGGTACCCGACGCTCGCCCACGGTGGACTGTCGCTGCTCGAAGTAGTGGTGCCGTTCATCGAACTGTCGAGTCCTTCCGGAAGCTGAGGTGCCCGTGAGAAACGGAAAGAGAAAGGCCGATTGGATCGCCGAGGAGATCGCGCAGGCGGTCAGCGCGGGTAGGAAGATCGCCCTTGAGACGGTGGATTTCTCGGATCCGGAGCGGCCGAAGACCTGTCTGGAGGTAGACTTTCCGATCTTACCGGTCAATGAGCTTGCGAAAGTCGAATCGTCGTCAGGGGCGGGCCGAAAGCCCATCTATGCAATGGGTAAATGGTGGGCGCGAAGATCATCGAGCGTCTTTCGTGCACTGCTCCTTGCTGCTGCAGCAAAGGCACCGCGCGATCCCGCTGCCGCAGCGAAATTAGTCTGGGATACCTACTACGGCAACCACCAAGCCGGCGGCGCGTTCTCCCAACTCAAAGTTGCCGACATCTTTATGGGCGGCGGCACGACCGTGGTCGAAGGTACCCGGCTCGGCATGGAAGTGTACGGGACTGACCTCAATCCGGTGGCTTGGCTCGTGGTCAAGAACGAACTCTCCGACGTGAATCGCACAGAGGTCGAAGCGCTGCTGACCGACATCGAGAGCGAAGTACGCCCGCAGATAACGCCCTTTCTTACCTGCGATTGCCCGCGCGGACACCGCGGAAAGTGGCGGCGCAGATCCACAGGCGAAGTGATGCACGACGGATTCGATGCGTTGGCGCTCGCGCCGGAAGAACGAGCCGATTTTAGCTATGATGGCCCCGAGATCATCTACATGTTCTGGGCCAAGCATGGCCCCTGTCAGGTCACGGGATGCAGTCATCGAACGCCGCTCATGACGAGCCCCGTCATGGCGGTGAAAACGCTCACGGTGAACGTGTGGGAACATCGCTGCCTGCGCTGCAGGCGAGCGTTCGATGTCGAAGAGCACGACGCCCGCATGGCGCCCGCCGTTCCTCTGATCGTGGCCGAGTCAGAGGCTCCATACGCAGTGCTCCAACCCGACTTTTCCGTTCGGTGTCCCCACTGCTCTCAGTGCGAGAGAGTGTTCGCTCCGGCCGGCACGAGCCGAAGAAAGAAGATTCCACTGTCGCTGTTGATTCACCCGCAGTGGTTGGCTGGAGAACCGGCTCGAGCGGACGATGGCACGCCGTACGGGGGATCGGTTTCCGACGACGCCGAGTCGACGATCCAGTGGAGCCGGGCGCGCGGCGCGGCCACGCGATTGCTTGAGGTGCGCGGCGCGTTGCCCAACGAAGTGGTATGCCCGGAGACGGGCAGGACGCTGAAAACCGGTAAAGCAGGCGGCACTGTTCCTCGAAAGTCCACGTTCGCATGTGGCGCATGCGGCACGGTCCAGGACGTTCTGGCTGCAATCAAGGCGTCGGGGAAGTCCGGGCCGGTCGCCGCGTATGCCCTGCAGGGATATTGTCCGACGTGCGCAGCTGAGAAACGCCCGTACAGAGGGCGGTTTTTTGTCGCCGCGGACGACACGGATCGGTTTGAAAGCGCAATCCGAGAGTGGAATTCGCGAAAGGAAGAAGATCTTGCTTCTTTCTGGCCGCGGCAGGGAATACCCTACGGCTTTATGACGGGCGTCGCCAACGGAGACATACGTCGAGGGCATGGCTTCACGCACTGGTGGACCATGTTCAACGCGCGTCAGCTTCTTGTGCATTCTCAGCTGCTCAGAAGTGCAGTTACCATTGGTGCACGTTCATATCAGTGGCAGACGCGAGAGTTCGTCCTCGGTATTCTCCACCGGTATCTCCAGCACCAGAATATGTTCTGCTTCTGGGACGAAGGCCAGGACTGTCTCGCGCCTAGTCTCAGCAACGCGAACTATCACCCAAAGTCGACGCTCGTTGAAAACTCGATTTGGTCAGTACTCGGTCGCGGGAATCTCTATTCCTCCATCGAGAAGGCTCTTTCCGCTTTGGATTGGAAACACAAGCCATGGGACCTAGTGGACAACAGTCGCGTGCGTCAGATCAACCCAAGAATCGCCACAGAACTCAAAGGAAAGACATCGAAACTGTCGTCGTATGAGGCTCCTACGACAACAGCGACGCTTGATTGTCGTTCGGCGACTGAGTTGTCATCGATCGAGACAGGTTCCTACGATCTCGTCGTTACCGATCCGCCGTTCGGAGGGCTCCTGCACTACTCCGAACTCGCTGACTTCTTCTACGTCTGGCTCCGGCTCGCTCTAAAGGATCGCTACCCCGATTTCTTCTCGGCCGAACACACTCCCAAGGCACTGGAGGTGGTAGCCAACCGCGCGCGCCATCCCGAGGCCCCGGATGCCTTCTACCAGCGTCTTCTGACCTCCTGCTGGCGCGAGGCCGACCGTATTCTCAAGCCCGGCGGGCTCCTCACGTTTACCTTCCACCACAGTGAAGACGCGCCTTGGGTGGCTGTCTTGGAGAGCCTGTTCGACGCCGGCTTCTATCTAGAGGCGACCTACCCAATACGTAGCGACGAGACGAAGGGCTCAGGGGAGTTCGGTTCGAAGAAGATCGAGTACGACATCATCCACGTGTGCCGCAAACGCCGCGAGGCGCCGACTCCGGTGAGCTGGGCCAGGATGCGCCGGCAGGTGATCGCCGACGTCCGGCACCTGCAGTCGCTGCTCGAACATCATCGCCGCGAGGGACTCCCGGCTGCCGATATGCAGGTCATCCGGCGCGGCAAGGCACTGGAGTATTTCAGCCGCCACTACGGCACGGTGTACGTCGATGCGGGCAAGCCGATATCGGTCCAGGAAGCCCTTGTAGGGATCAATCAACTTCTCGATGAGGAGCTAACCGGAGTGGCCGATCCTCCCCCTCCCAACGCGGAACCGTTCACCCGCCAGTTCCTGCGTCTGTTCGACGGGGTGGACGCCCTGCCGCGTGACCAAATTCAGAAGTACCTACGCGGCACGGGCAGCTCACCGGCGGACTTCGAGCGCCGCGGCTGGTGCCGCCATGAAAAGAAGGTCTATTACATGGTGCCGCCACTAGAGATCGCTCGTGCATGGATTGGCAAACATCGTAAGGGGATGGTCAGCGACTACGACCAAGCGGCGTTCCTGATCGGCGCGTGTATCGACAACAGCGGCATCAACGTCAACTCCACCCTGCGCAACAGCAACTTCGCGCCGCATCCCGCGCTGGAACCACTTCTCGGTTGGTTTGCGCACCGTGGCGCAACTACGGAGATACGGAACGCAGCGAGCCGAGCGGGCAGCATCCTGCGCCATTGGAACGCCACGCACCCGACGCACGACCCGCAACTCGAACTGTTCGATGAAGACGAAGGAGCTATCGCGTGAACCTGCAACGGGGTTCCGGTTGGATGCGCCGGGGATTATCGTTGTTGTGGGAAGCCGACGCCTTGTTCAAGGTGGTTTCATCGGCAGGCGTCGTGTCGCTACGCGGGTTGTTCGCCATGTCGAGTTCATGGCCGGATGAGCTTCCGGGCGCCGGCGGCGACGCACTTGTGGTCGCCGGCGTGGAGGGATGCCTCGATGCCCTCGGTGACGATGATGGCAGCACGTGGCTGGAAACCGACCTCAAGCGGATCATCCTTTCGTTTCAGGACGAATACCAGGGGTTGGCAGCGTTGATACTGTGGCTCCCGTCGGGCCGGCGTCGCGTCACGATGTCCCCCGCTACCGAGGAATATTCCTGGAAGAACGCCGCCTCGCGACCCGCGCGGGCGCTGCCGATCGGTCGCTGCCTGTGGGCGGGAGCTGACTCAGACGCGGCGCGGATCATCGTCTCGGATGGGCCGACCCCCGACCACGACGGCCCTGCTTGGGTCGGGCTCCACCACCCGCGAATCTCATGACGGAAGAGTTGCCGTTCGAGCCGGGCCAACGCGTCCATCATATCGAGTTTGGCGCGGGAGTCGTCGTGGGGACGGCTCGCGAGGGGTACCTGCGGGTGTTCTTTACCGACGGCGAGCGCCAGGTTGCCACGACATCAATCCAACCCCTCACTTCCTGGACCGACCGCGTTCTTACGAACGTTGAGGGGACTGAGTCCCGCTTGAAGCGCGCGTGGCTGGCGTGCGAGGCGCACGCGTTACCGCTGATCGAGAGCGCCGCCGCGCTGACGGCGGCGCCTATTGACCTGCTGCCGCACCAGGTCGTTCTGACTCATCGCGTCGCCACCGCGTCTCCCCGACGTTATCTTGTCGCCGATGAGGTAGGGCTTGGAAAGACCATCGAAATCGCGCTGCTGCTTCGCGAGTTGGCAAGCCGCGGCGAGCTCAACCGTGCGCTGATGGTCGTTCCGGCGGGTCTTGTGAACAACTGGCACCGAGAGCTCAACGAAGTCTTCCGCCTCGACTTCGAGGTGTTCGGCAGCGAGGGTGACGTCACGGACAGGAAGTCGAACGCCTTCGCCAAGCACGATCGGCTTATCGCGAGCATCGACACGCTGAAGCGTCGTGCGCGCGTACGCCGTCTGCTCGACGCGCCGCGGTGGGACCTCGTCGTCTTCGATGAGGCGCATCACCTCACGGCTCACCGTACGGGGCGCAAGGTGCGCAGGACGGAGAACTACAAGCTGGCCGAGGCCTTGAAGGACCACGCGCGGGATCTGGTCCTGCTCTCCGCGACACCGCACCAGGGCGACCACTTTCGCTTCTGGATGCTGATGCAGTTGCTGAACCCGACGCTCTTCGCCAACCCGGCAGACATGGTTGCGCAACGACATCGCCTCAATGCGGTCGTGTTCCGCCGCACCAAGGCGGACGCGTGCAGGCCGGACGGATCGCCGCTGTTCGCGCGCCGGGGAGTGCACACCGAGTCGTTCACGATGACGAAGGACGAGAGCGCCTTTTACGTCGCGCTGCGCGAGTACCTCGAGGAAGGTTTCGCTCTGGCGAAGCGGCAAGGCAATCAAGGGCGCGCTCTCGGATTCGTGATGACCATCTTCCAGAAGATCGCCGCCTCCAGCTTCGCGGCGGTCCGCCGGACTCTGCGCCGACGGCTGCTGATGCTCACCCTCCACGAGGCGATCATCAAGGACCAGCAGCTCGATGTCGACGCACGCAACCGGCTCCACGACGAGGCCCGCGATCTCATTCATGAGGAACATGGCATCGCGAGAGACGACCCGGTTTCGCAGGGTCAGGTCGACGCGATCCTGGCCACGCTGAGGGTCCGACTGCTAAAACGTATGGACGAAGACGAGCTTGCCATGGCGTCCGACACCGGTACGGGAGAGGAGGCTGCAGCGGCAGGTGAAGACGCAGCGGCCATGGCCGTCAACATGGCGCTGCCGGAGGAGCGGCAGCGAATTCGCGATCTACTGCGTCGTTTTCCCGAGAGCCGAGAGACGAAGGTGGAGAACCTGCTACGGGGCCTTGGCGCGCTGTGGGAGCAGAATCCCAGGGAGAGGGTCGTCATCTTCGCTACGTACCTCGGCACGGTGGATCTGATCGGGAGTGAGATCGAACGCGCGTATCCCGGACAGGGGGTTGTGGTGCTGCGCGGCGGCGACCATGGAGCAAAGCTCGCCGCCGAACGCCGTTTCAAGAGTCCCGATGGGCCCCGCGCCTTGGTTTGCACCGCTGCGGGAAGGGAGGGCATCAACCTTCAGGTCTCCCGCGTGCTGTTCAATTTCGATCTTCCCTGGAATCCGATGGACGTGGAGCAACGCATCGGACGGATCCACCGCTATGGTCAGCAGCACACCGCGCAAGTCTACAACCTAGTGCTGTCGGACACCATCGAGGGCAGAATCTTCCTGCTGCTCATGGATAAGCTCAAGGAGATTGCCCGTACGCTCGGCAAGGTGGACGAGCAGGGCAATGTCGCCGAGGACCTCGGAACGCAGATACTTGGACAGCTCTCCGAGCGTCTGACTTACGACACACTCTATCGCGAGGCACTTTCCGACCCGGAGTTGCGCCGCACGAAGCAGGAACTCGACGCGGCGATGGCAAACGCAACCGAAGCGCGCAAAGTGGTGTTCGAGTTGTTCCAGGATCTCGACGGCTTCTCCCTGGAAGACTACCAGCCGTTCGCCGACGTAGCGGCAGGCTTCGACCGTGTCGTCCGGTTTCTGAGCGCGTCGCTGTCGGAACAGGGCCGGACGGTGAAGCGGCTCGACGAGCACACCTTCATCATCCCCTCCTCGAACGGCGACGCGGACGTCCGCTTCACCACCGAACGCGAACTCGCTCGCCAGCAGGAGAGGGTCGAGTTGATGGGATTGGACCATCCAGTGATGTCCGAAGCGCTGCAACGCTGGCAGAGTCTGGATGCCGAAATGCTCGGCGTCGCGGTGGCCGGCGACGAAGGTCCGGCAGTGGTTTCCTGGTGGTTGATTCGTGCAGAGGGCAAGGATGGTGACCAGCGCTCATTCGTTCAGTCATTGGCCGTTACAAAGGACGGCAGACGTGTCCCCAAGCTGGAACGCTTGGGCATCGACTTGGTGCACCGCCCCCCCGGCTTGGCCAGGTGCTCGTTGGAGCGTCGCCGCGAACTCCTGCATGACACCATCGAGCCCATGCTCCAGCGAGAGTTGAACCACCGCGGCCTCGTTCCCGAGAACGGTGGCTACTCCGCCAAGCTGATCGGCTGGGTCGAGGTCGGCGGGCAGGAAGGGCGGCAATGAGCGCTCGAAGCGTGTCATGAATGCGTTGCTGCCCTACGTCATCGAGCTCGAACGACACCTGAATACACAGCACCTATCAGAGGAGCAGTGGAAGGCGTGGTGCGACTCCTGCCTGGACGGGACACCTTCCCGTGAACTGCGACGCGTAGCCCAACTGGCTGACCTGAAGGAACAGGGCGCGTTCTTCACCGGCCCGCGGCTTGCACGTCAGGCCGCGGTCACGTTGGGTCCATCGACCGAGGACGAGTCGGTTTACTGCGATCCGACCTGCGGTGTGGGAGATCTGCTGCTGGCCGTGGCACGCCGGCTGTCGTTGGCGCCGACGGTCTCGGAGACCCTCTCTCTCTGGGGCAGTTCTCTGACAGGATGTGATCTCTCCCCGGTGTTCGTCCGTGCGGCGAAAGCTCGACTGGCCCTACTGGCGATGAGGCGTTGTGGCTTGCGCGAATCGATTGCGCCGGCCGCGCTCGACGATCTGCTGCCCGCGATAACGGTGTGTGATGCGCTGCGGTGCCACGATCGGTACTCGGCCGTGGACCGGATCATCATGAACCCGCCGTTCCGCATGATGCCTGCACCGGAGGATTGTGAGTGGTCCGCCGGCCGGCTCAACGCTGCCGCACTGTTCACGGAGTCAGCGATTGTCCACTCCCGGGATGGAACCCGGATTGCTGCCATTCTGCCCGATGTGCTGCGATCTGGTAGCCGATATGAACGGTGGCGCCGCATGGTCGGCGGCAACACCGTCGTGGAGGAGGTGCGCCCGTACGGCCCGTTCGATCGCCATGCCGATGTCGACGTGTTCGTGCTGCGCATGACCGTCAAGAGCAACGGAAACGTGGAGACACATCGAGCTTGGTCACGGAACGACGGCGATTCGGATGACGCCGTATCCAAGTACTTCGGGGTCCGTGTCGGTCCGGTGGTGCCTCATCGTGATGCCGAAGAGGGCCCTGAATGTCCATACGTACACGCACGATCGCTGCCGCCATGGAGTACGCTTGCAAACATCGCGGAAACGCGACGCTTCGCGGGAACCGTGTTTCGTCCGCCGTTCGTCGCAGTCAGGCGCACTTCCGGTCCACGAGACCGCAAGAGAGCAGTGGGAACGATCGTGCTCGGAAAGCAGTGCGTAGCGGTCGAGAATCATGTCATCGTGTGCATTCCCGCCGAGGGTTCGGTCGCGCGTTGTCAAGCGCTGCTGGAACGTCTCCGTAGCAGCAGAACCGACGACTGGCTCAACCGGCGTATCAGATGCCGCCATTTGACGACCGCGGCAGTCTCGGGCATTCCCTGGTGGAACGACCCGTGAACACGGCGAGGATACGATTCTCGGCGGACATTCTGCGCCGCCTGGGCGAGGAGCTGAACCCTCATCCTGACAAGGGCATCGTCGAGTTGGTCAAGAACTCGTACGACGCGGACGCGACCTGGTGCCGAATCGAGCTGAGCGGGACGGATCGTAAGGGCGGTTGCATCGTCGTTGCTGACAACGGTGACGGCATGACTCCGAAAGAGATCGAACGAGGATGGCTGGTGCTCGGCAGCTCCTCCAAGGACGCGACGCAGATCACTCGCTTGGGACGCATCCCGGCAGGCAGCAAGGGATTGGGACGCCTCGCCGCGCTGCGCATGGGCTCGCGCGCGCTGCTGACGACACGCCCTCGGAAGCAACGATCTGACGAATACCGTCTGCTCATCGATTGGTCGCGGTTCGACGCCACCGATCTGGTCGATGACGTGGACTTGAGCATCGAGCACGTCGCAAGATCGCGCAAGGTCGGCAAAGGAACGGAGATCGGGGGCACTGAGATCAGAATCGAAGGACTCCGCAAGCGCATCCAGCGCATGGAAGTCAAGCGTCTTGCCCGTGAGCTAATCCTGCTCGCCGATCCGTTCGGCGATGATCCGTCAGGCTTCACCCCGACGCTTGTTGCTCCCGACTTCGACGACCTCGCCTCGTTGGTACGGAATCGGTACTTTCAAGATGCTGAGTTTCATCTTGCCGCTAGCGTTGACGACGCGGGTTGTGCGGTGGCTGAGGTGGTCGACTGGAGAGGTGAACGTCTGTTCAGCGCGGAACACGACACGCTAACAGCGTCCCGTAAACGCAGGCCCTATCTCTGCCCGGCCGTGCGCTTCGACTTGTGGGTGTTCATTCTGGATCGCGACACGTTTGCTACTCGGACCGCCACCGTCCAGGAGGTGCGTGAATGGCTGAGCGAGTTCGGCGGCGTCCACGTCTATCACAACGGACTGCGCGTAATGCCGTACGGCAACCCCGGCAACGACTGGCTGGACATGAACCTGAGGCGCGTCCGGAGTCCGGAGGAGCGTCCGGGTACCAATACGTCGATCGGGCGGATCGACGTGACCGATACGCGTTCGGTGCTCGTGCAAAAGACCGACCGCTCCGGTTACGTTGAGGAAGAAGCGTATACGGAGCTTGTCCAATTCGCGCAGGACACGATGGACTGGATGGCCAACCGAAGACTTGAGGTGGCCGAGAAGCGACGCACTGTTCAACGCGGTGCCGCTTCGCAGACATCAGGACATGCCGGGAGAGCAGTGCAAACGGCCATTGGCTCCCTTCCGCCGTCCGAGCGGAAGCCGGTCGAGGCGGCGTTCGCTCACTACGAGCGTTCACGAGACCGAGAGAAAGAGACACTGCACAGGGAGATACAACTGTACCGAACGCTGAGCACCGCGGGGATCACCGCCGCCACCTTCGCTCACGAGTCGAGCGGCAACCCGATCAAGGTAATCCGTCAGTCGGCCGACGCGCTCGAGCGCCGCGGTAAGACCTTCCTGGGAGACAGATACCGCAGCCATTTTCGGCAGCCGATCACCGGCATACAACTGGCGGTCAGGAGCCTTGCCGTACTGGGGAACGCGACCCTGAGGCTGCTTGACCACGAAAAACGCAGGCTCGCGCGCGTTGATCTGCATGACGTGGTGCGGAAGGTGATGAAGACGTTTGCTCCGTTCCTGGACGGCAGCGGCGTGGCGACCGACGTGTGTCTGTGCGTCGGTTCGCCGTACATTCGCGGCAGCAGAGCGGCTGTCGAATCGATCGTCACGAACCTGCTCAACAACAGCCTTGGTGCGTTCGAAAGCGCCGGAACGATGGGTCGAAGAATGAAGATTGCGACCGCCATAGAGGACCGGCAGTGGCGGCTCGTCGTGTCCGACAACGGTCCGGGGATCGTGAACATCACTAAGCGGGACATCTGGCTTCCCGGGCGTACGACCAGAAAGAACGGCACGGGACTCGGACTGACGATCGTGCGCGACGCGGTCGGAGACCTCGGCGGTGAAGTCGATGCCCGAGAGCATGGTGACCTGGGAGGGGCGGAGATCACCGTGATACTTCCGCTCCTTGGGGCCTGAAGTGACCAGAAACGCGGAAGCGATAGAGAGTATTCTCATCATCGACGACGATGCGGGAGCGCGGGAGGGATTCGCGTACTCGATCGAGGACCTGGGGATTACTCCCGTTCCCGAAGCGGGACCCATAACCGATCTCGACGGCTTCGTCGCTGGAGTGAAGCACAGAGCGCAGGCCGTGCTGTGCGACTATCGACTGAAGACAACCGAGTATTCGTCATTCAATGGGGACGAGCTGGTCGCGGCGTGCTATCGGCACCGAATCCCGGGTCTGCTTTGTACACAGTACACCGACCTGACGACCGAGATGAATCGGCGGTTGCTGCGCTTCATTCCGGCCCTGCTCAGGACCAGTTCCCCCGAACCGAACGCCATTCGAACGTCGCTTCGTCGCTGCCAAGACGAATTGCACGGCACGTTTCACCCCGCCAGGAGACCTTGGAGAACGCTGGTGAGGGTCGATGACGTGTCGCAGGATGGGCGTTATTGCCACGTGATCGTGCCTGCCTGGAATCCCCATCAGGCGATCAGGATCTACTTTCAGGACATTCCCCATGACGTGCTCTCGGACCTGAGAACCGGTTTGCGGCTCCACGCGAAGGTCAACATCGGAGCCGAGAGCTTCGAGGATGTCTACTTCGATGAGTGGGAGCCGGAATGACGGCGAGCACCGAACGGCTGTGCGAGACTATGGCAGTTCTGGACGTTGGCCACGGGACCAGCGTGGTCCTCTTCTCCGGGAACGATGTCGCGGTCTTCGACACGGGGACGGGCAGCGGCCTGCTTGAGTTTCTGGAGCAACAACGCGTAAGCCGTATCCGGACGGTCGTCCTATCCCACGCTGACAAGGATCATATCGGTGGTCTCGTCGGCCTACTCGCGGCGAATACCGTCGCAGTCGAGCGGGTGATCCTCAACACGGACAGCTTGAAGGACTCTGCCATCTGGGATGACTTGGTGTACGAACTGGACGCTCGCCATAGAGCCGGACAGGTCATCTTCGAGACCAAAGTGACCGCTGGCGACCGCCAGACGGTAGGGGCGATGACTGCATTCGTGGCGGCACCGAGTCCGTACCTTTCGGCCAAAGGGCCCGGCAGCACCGACCCGTCAGGCAGAAGGATCAACAGCAACTCCATCAGCGCGGTGATCCGACTCTGCAACGCTGAGGGACCGGTCGCACTGTTGACGGGCGATCTCGACGTGATTGGCTTGGAGGACCTGTTGCGCACCGGAGGCGCATGCGAAGCGCCGATCCTGGTGTTTCCACATCACGGCGGCGGAACGGGAGCGGCAGACGTGCAGGGCTACGTCAGCCGCCTGATCGAAAGCGTTCGGCCGCGGGTCGTGGTGTTCTCGATCGGTCGCTCGCGAGGAGGAACACCTGACCCTGCTGTCGTCAGCCATCTCCGTCGTGCCGCGCCGGACGCCCGGATCATCTGCACCCAGTTGTCCCAGCATTGCGCGAAGTCGCTCCCGGCGTTCGCTCCGAGCCATCTGTCACCAGCCTTTGCACTCGGTCGCAGTGACGGAACGTGCTGTGGAGGCACTATCCTGATCTCGCTGCGTGACGCGGACAGGATTACACCGGGATCGGACGATCACGTGACATTCATCAAGGTAGCCGCCGAGTCGCCGATGTGCATCGGTGGAGCGTCACCATAGCAGGGTGTCTGCGCTTGGCGCTGCGCACGCGCCGCAGCCCGATGGCCGGCTGTGTTACCCTCCGCAGCATCCCTGCTATGAGCAACCAGCGTGTCGCCGTCCTGGGGGCCAGCCCGAAACCGGACCGGACCTCCAACCAGGCGGTGCGCCGGCTCCGGCAGCACGGTCATCACGTGATCCCGGTTCATCCCGCGCATGACGAGATCGAAGGCCTCGCTGCCGCCCGAGACCTTGCCGCGATCGACGGCGCGGTCGATACGCTGACCGTCTACGTTGGCCCGCGCCACGGGGAGGAGCTGATCGAACAGATCATCGCCCTGGCTCCCGGCCGCGTGATCCTCAACCCGGGCACGGAGTCCGATCTGGTCGAGCGGCGCCTGCAGGAGCGGGGCATCCCGGTGATCCGCGCCTGCACCCTGGTGCTGCTGGCCAGCGGTCAGTTCGCGGCGTAACGCGCGTGTCCGACCCGACTCCGGAGCTCCTCTTCGACGGCCCTGCCGACGGGCCGCCCATCGCGCTCGCGCACGGCGCGAGGGTGGGGCCGCAGCACATCGCGATGGTCACCCTGGCGCGCGAGCTCGCATCGCACGGGCTGCGCGTGGTCCGCTTTGCGTTCCCGTACATGGCTGGCGGCCGCAAGGCGCCGGATCGCGAACCGGTGCTCATCGACACGTGGCGTTCGGTGATCGCCGCGCTGGGCGATCCGTCCGGGCTGGCGATCGCCGGCCGCTCGATGGGGGGGCGCATCGCCAGCATGGTGGCCGACGACTGCGGCGTGCGCGCCCTAGTCTGCTTTGCCTATCCCTTCCACCCGCCCGGGAAACCGGAGCGCCTGCGCACCGCGCACCTGGATGACCTGCGCACTCCGGCCCTGATCGTGCAGGGCGAGCGCGATCCGTTCGGCAACCGCGACGAGGTGCCGGCCTTTGGGCTGCCCGAACGCATCCGCATCGCCTGGATCACCGACGGCGACCACGGCTACATGCCGCGCAAGCGGTCGGGCGTCACCATCGAGGAGAACATCGCGGCGGCTGCGACCGCCGCGGCCACCTTCCTGAGCCAACTCTGACGACAACCGAGGTAGGAGCATGAGCGACTTCACGACCCGCCCGGAGATCATGGGCCGCAACTACGTGGTCACCTCCGGGCACTATCTGGCCACGGCGGCCGGCGCGCACGTCATGGAACGGGGCGGCAACGCCATCGACGCGGCGGCGGCGATGTGCATCTGCCTGAACCTGCTGGAGCCGTTCGCCAACGGCATCGGCGGCGAGGCGCCGACCCTGGTCTACTCGGCCGCGGAGGGCAGGCCGTACGCGATCAGCGGCATGGGCTGCTCGCCGGCGGCGCTCACCATCGACTACTGCCGGGAGCAAGGCATCGACCTGATCCCGGGCGACGGCTTCCTGCCGGCTTGCGTGCCGGCGACCGTGGACACGTGGGCGTGCGCGGTGGCGCGCTTCGGCCGCCTGCGCTTCGCGGACATCCTGGCCCCCGCCATCGAGTTGGCCGAAGAGGGCTTTCCGGTCTACCCGGCGTTCAGCCGCAGCACCGAGGACAAGGCCAGGCTGTTCCTGGAGCGCTATCCCTCCACGGCGGCCATCTACTGCCCCGGGGGCCGCATCCCGCGAACCGGGGAGCGGTTCCGCAACCCCGACTTCGCGGCGACGCTGCGCACGATGGCGGCCGCCGAGGAGGCCTCCGGCGGCGGGCGGGAGCGCGGCATCGAGGCGGCGCGCGACGCCTTCTACCAGGGGCCGATCGCGGAAGCGATCGTCCGCTTCATCGCCGAGCCGGTGCTCGACGCCACCGGTGAGGAGCACGCCGGCCTGCTGACCATGGACGACATGGCCGCCTGGCGCGCGGCGGCGGAGACGCCGTGCAGCGTCGACTTCCGCGGCGTCGAGGTGCACAAATGCGGGCCGTGGACGCAGGGACCGGTCTTCCTGCAGCAGCTTCGCCTGCTCGACGGCTTCGACCTGCAGGGCATAGGGCACAACACGGCCGACTACCTGCACACCGTCATCGAGTGCGCGAAGCTCGCGTTCGCCGACCGCGAGGCCTACTACGGCGACCCGGACCACGATGATGTGCCGCTGGAGCGGCTGCTGTCGGCCGGTTATGCCGATGAACGGCGGCAGGCGATCGGCGCCGACGCCTCCGTGGAGATGGTCGCCGGACCGCTGGGAGCCGAAAGGCTGCCGCTGGCGGACGTGGCGGCGGACAACCGGGCCGCGCTCGGGATCGCCGGCCGCGAGGCGGGGTCGGGCGCCGGCCACGCGCACATGGGCGACACCACGCACTGCGACGCGATCGACGCCGACGGCAACATGGTCGCCTGCACCCCGTCGGGCGGCTGGATCGGCTCCTCCCCGGTCGTGCCGGGGCTGGGCTTCCCGATCGGCACCCGCGCGCAGATGTTCTACCTCAACCCGAACCGGGCCAACGCCGCCGCGGGGCGCAAGCGGCCGCGCGCCACGCTGACCCCCAGCCTGGTCACCCGCGACGGCCGGCCGGAGATGGCGTTCGGGACGCCCGGCGGCGACGGCCAGGATCAGTGGACGCTGCAGGTGTTCCTGAACCACGCCGTGTTTGGCATGCCGCTGCAGGAGGCGCTGGAGGCGCCGACCGTGCACTCCACGCACTTCCCGTCGTCGTTCTATCCCCGCAGCGCCCATCCGCTGGGGGTGTCGGCCGAGAGCCGCATCGACGCCGGCGCGCTGGACGAGCTGCGCCGGCGCGGACACGAGGTGCGGATGACCGGGCCGTGGGGACACGGCAAGCCGATGGCCGTCCGCATCGACGCCGAGCGCGGTGTGATCCGCGGCGGCGTTTCGCCCCGTGCCGTGATCGGCTACGGGCTGGGATGGTGAGGGCGGCCGCGACTCGATGCGCTTTGCCTCCGGGTGGGCGTCGCGCTTCAGCGCGATGCGCCACCGTGACTTTCGTTACCTGTGGCTGGGCAACACTATCGTCATGGGCGGCAACCAGGCCACGTTCATCGCCGCGAGCTACCTTGCCTATGAGCTGACCGACTCGGCGTTCATCCTGGGCCTGGTCAGTATGGGCTTCGCGCTGCCCATGCTGACGCTGTCGCTGCTGGGCGGGGCGCTGGCGGACCGGTTTCCGCGCAAGCGCATCCTGCAGCTCGGCCAACTTCTCATCGCGGTGAGCGCGGCCTCGGTGGCGGTGGCGATCAAGCTCGACGTGGTCGCCTGGGGTCACCTGCTGGCGGCGTCGGCCGTGCAGGGAGTGGCGTTCGCCTTCGTGGTGCCGGCACGCCAGTCGCTGCTCGCGGACATCGTCGGTGAGGAGCAGGCCGGCAACGCCGTGGCGCTGGTGTCGGTGTCGTTCAGCGTCACCGGCCTGCTGGGCCCGGCGGTCGCGGGGGTGCTGTACGACGCCATCGGTCCGTTCGGCGTGTATGTCGTGGTCCTGGCCTCCGATCTGCTCGCCGTCCTCTGCACCAGCCTGGTGCGCCACTCGGCCAGCCCGCGCGTGTCGTCGTCGCCGGAGAAGCGTTCGTTCCTGCGCGACATCGGCGCCGGGCTGCGGTACGTGCGCAACGACGGGCTGCTGGTTGCGCTCATCGTCGTGGCGCTCGCCTTCACCGTGCTGGCCATGCCGTACCGTTTCCTGCTGCCGGTGCTGGTCGTCGACGTGTACCAGCAGGGTCCGCGCACGCTGGGGCTGCTGTCCAGCATGATCGGCCTGGGCGCGATCGTCGGCGCCTCCTACGTGGCGTGGAGCGGCCGCCGCTGGCGCGGAGCCCTGCTGATCGGCGGGGCCGTGGCCAGCGGCCTGGGACTGGCGCTGGTCGGGACCGTGCCGGTGCTTGCGGTGGCAGTCGGGCTGACGGTCCTGGTCGGAGTCGGCGACGCGCTGCGGCGGGCGCTCAACCAGGCGCTGCTGCTGGAGTCGGCCAACGCGGAGTATCGCGGCCGGGTGGTGAGCATCTACGCCATGAACTTCGGGCTCACGCCGGCTGGCGCCCTGCCGGCGGGCGCGTTGGCCGAGCTGCTCGGCGTGCGCATGGCGCTGGTGATCTTCGGGGTGCTGCTGATCCTGCTGTCGGCATGGATCGCGCTGCGCAGCCCGCGGCTGCTGCGCTACCAGTGACGCTCGGGCACCAGGGATGCCGGCAGCGGTTCGAAGCCGGCAGGCAGCGGCGCGATCGCGTACACCGCCTCGCGGGGTGAATCGCTCAGCGCGAGCGTGGCGGCCGTCCGGCTCTTCAGGTCGACCAGCAGGAGCCGGTTGCGCTCGCCGACCAGCAGCCGGCATTCGCCCGCCCGGCAGAGGCCGCGGAGGAACCCGTGCGGGGCCGGCGGCGCCAGCGTCAGGAAGTCGGCGACCGTGCCGTCGGCGCGCAGGATGCAGAGCTGGCCGGCGCCGGTGTCGAGCGTCAGGAGGGTACCGTCGGGCATCGGCAGGACGTTGTGGATCGGTACCGCCACGTCGTCGGCCACCGGGGTCGGGGCACCGCGTCCGTCGGCGCGGGCGATCAGCCCGCGGCGACACCCCTCGCCGTCTGCCTCCGACCGGCCGAGCGTCACCAGCGCCTGGCCTTCGGCGTCGAATGCGACACCGTTGGCATGCAGGAGGTTGGTCGCCGCCAGGGGGTACCCGGCGGGATCCCGATAATCGAGAGCCGCCGCAAAGCGCGGGCCGTCCGCGGCCAGCCCCGCCGCCGGCCGCAGGTCTACCAGGTCGGTCAGACGGCCGGCCGCATCGAAGGCAGCCAGCGCGTCGTTGGCGGTCGAGCATACCCACAGGCGGTCGTCGTGGACGGCGATGTCATGGACGTTTCCGCACCACGGGTGGCTGATGCCGGCGAGCCGATGCCAGGAGCGATCGAAGCGCAGCACCTCCGCGCCGTTGGCGACGTACACGGTGTCCCCGTCGGCGGCGAGCCCGCGGCCGCCGCGGATGCCGCCGCGCGGGTTGGGTTCGCGGTGCAGGTGCTCGCAGGGCGGAACCGGGCAGGAGCCCAGCACGCCGCGTTCCGGATCGAGGACGTACAGGTATCCGGACGGCTCCCCGGGTCCGCTGCCGCGGCAGATCGTCGACACCAGGCAGCGGGAGCCGCCGGAAGCTTGCTTCTCCCCAACCATTGCTCTATATAGTAAGGAGTCTGCCGAACGCGGCGTAAGCATGTCGGGCCGCCCGGCATCAACAACCCCAACATTCGATGACGGTCTGAGGCGATGATCGAGGTAACGAACGTCACCAAGCGATACGGCACGCACACTGCCGTGGACGACGTCAGCTTCCGCGTCGAAGCCGGTGAGGTCGTCGGCTTCCTGGGTCCGAACGGCGCGGGCAAATCGACGACGATGAACATCATCACCGGCTTCCTGTCGGCGACCGACGGTACGGTGACCGTCGACGGCATCGACGTCCTGGAGGATCCGATCGGCGCCAAGCGCACGCTTGGCTACCTGCCGGAGTTGCCGCCCCTGTACGTCGACATGACGGTGCGCGACTACCTGCGGTTCGTCGCGCGCGTCAAGGGCGTCGACCGCGGGGAGCGCGACGACGCCAATGAGCAGATCATGCGGTCGGTCGGCATCGAGCACGTCGCCGATCGCATGATCCGCAACCTGTCGAAGGGCTACCGGCAGCGCGTCGGCCTGGGGCAGGCGCTGGTCGGCGACCCCAAGGCGCTCATCCTGGACGAGCCGACCATCGGGCTCGACCCGCACCAGATCATCGAGATGCGCGACCTGGTGCGCACGCTGGGCGAGCAGCGCACCGTCATCCTGAGCTCCCACATCCTGCCCGAGGTATCGGCGGTCTGCGAGCGCATCATCATCATCAGCCACGGCAAGATCGTGGCCAGCGACACCGCCGAGAACCTGGGCAAGGCGCTCGCCGGCACCGGCCGGTTGTCGGTTCGCATCAAGGGCACGGCGGACGCCGCCCAGGCGGCGCTCGGGAAGGTGAACGGCGTCGAGTCGGTGCGGGTGACCGGGCAGAGCGAAGCCACCGGCACCGTCGACCTGGAGGTGGACACCGGTCAGGCCGATCCGCGGGAGGCCATCTTCTACGCCCTCGCCAAGGCGAAGCTGCCGCTGTTCGGCATGCGGTCCCTGGAGGTGACGCTGGAGGAGATCTTCCTGCAGCTCACCGAAGACGATTCCGATCAGGAGGCTTGAGCAGTGGCAGCCATCTGGTGGCGCGAATTGCGCGCCTACTTCCAATCGCCCTTCGGCTACATCTCGATGGGCCTGTTCCTGGTGCTGTTCGGCATCACCGCCACCTTCAGCATCCTGTTCCCGCGCAGCCCGCTGTACGGCGGCGTGCTGGCGCAGATGCGCTTCATGCTGATCTTCGTCGTCCCCGTGCTCACCATGCGGCTGTTCACGGAGGAGCGGCGGCTGCGCACCGACCAGTTGCTCCTGACCGTGCCGCTGCAGCTCACCGACATCGTTCTGGGCAAGTTCGGCGCCGCGATGACCGTGCTGGTTACCATGCTGTTGATCACCGTGACCTATCCGGTCGCGCTGTCGTTCTTCGGCGACCTGCCGGCCGGTGAGATCGTCACCGCGTATGTCGGCTTCCTGCTGCTGGCGGCCGCGTTCGTGGCGGTCGGCTGCTTCATCTCCTCGACCACGGAGAGCCTGGTGGTGGCGGCGATCGTCACGTTCGTCGCCCTGTTCCTGATGTGGGTCATGCCCGGCCTGCAGCGGCTGATCCCCGCCGACCAGTCGGCCGGCATCATCTTCACCGCGGCGCTGGGGGCGGGCGTGGCGGGGCTCACCTTCCTTGCCACCCGCAACATCATCGTCACGGCCGGGGCGGCGGTCGTCGCGGCGGCCGCGGTGGTGGTGATCGTGCTGGTGAACATCACCTTCTACGACACCTTCATCAACCGGTTCCTCGTGTGGTTCTCGCCCGTGGACCGCTACGACACCTTCGCCCGAGGCCTCCTGAACCTCAGTCCGATCGTCTACTACCTGACCTTCAGCGCCTTCTTCCTGCTGCTGACGGTACGGATGATCGACAAGCGGCGCTGGGCCTGAGGAGGGAACGATGGCATTCAAGGATCTGATGTCGTTCGACTTCAAGGACCAGAAGAAGGTCCGCTACGGCGGCTACGCCACGCTGGTCTCCCTGATCGCGGTGGCGGCGCTGGTCCTGGTCAACCTGGTGGTCGACCAGCTCGACATCGAGTTCGACCTGACCGAGAGCGGCATCTACTCTCTGTCCGAGCAGTCCAGGCAGGTGGCCGACGGCATAGAGGAGCCGGTGACGATCTACGGGGTGTACGCGCTGGGCGACGAGAATCCGGAGATCGACGACATCCTCAATCTCTACGCCGACCGGTCCAAGAACATCGCCGTCAAGACCCTCGACCCGGAGCGCAGTCCCACGCAGGCGGACCGCTTCGACGACGAGGGCGGCCTGCGGGCCGGTGACCTTGTGGTGGCGACCGAGAACAAGCACCGCGTGATCAGCGTCTTCTCGCTGCGGCTGACGCAGAACAACCGCCAGGTCGGGCTCAACGTCGAGCAGCAGGTCACCTCCGCGCTGCTGTTCGTGACCTCCGACCAGGACCCGAAGATCTACTCGATCATCGGCCACCGCGAGCAGAACGTCACCGCCCTGGGGCTGCGGCCGATCCTGGAGATCGAGAACTTCGCACTGGAGGACCTGAATCTACAGCAGGTGGAAGCGATCCCCGACGACGCGACGATCGTGATGGTCACCGCGCCGACCACGGATTACACCGAGGATGAGGTGGCCAAGCTGCGCGCCTACCTGGAAGGCGGCGGCAAGGCGATCTTCGCACTCAGCAAGGTCACGGACGTCGACATGGTGAATCTCAACGGCCTGCTGCGCAGCTACGGCGTGCAGTTCCGTCAGGAATGGGTGTTCGAGCAGGACTCGCGCCGCCACCTGCCGAACCAGCCCAACCTGCTGGTGCCGGAAGTGGTGAGCCACCCGATCACCTCGCCCATCTCGCTCGACCGGCGGCTGGTCCTGCTGCCGGCGCCGGCGTGGATCGAGGAGCTGGAGGTGCGCCGCCGGTCGCTGGAGATCCAGCCGTTGCTGCAGAGCTCCCCGGAGGCGTTCGCGCGCGCGGAGATCATCACCACCGAGAGCGGCGAGCTGCTGCCCCAGGAAGGCGACCCACGCGGGCCGTTCCACCTCGGCGTCGCCGTCACCGACCCCGCGCCCACCGTCGAGGGTGACGACACCCGCATCGTCGTGCTGTCCACCGCCTTCTTCCTGCGCGGGGACTTCCAGCAATCGTTTCCCGGCAACGTCGACCTGATCGTGAACAGCATCAACTGGGTCTTCGAACGGGAAGAGACGATCTCCGTGCGCCCCAAGTTCACGCTGATGCTGCCGCTGCGGCTCAACAGCCTGTCGACCTGGATCTTCACCGGCGCGGTCGTCGTGGTGGTGCCGCTGATCGTGCTCGGCGCCGGCCTGGTGGTCTGGCTGCGGCGCCGGCACCTGTAGGGGCGGGGCGTTGAAGCGCGGAATCCTGCTGGCCGTCTTCGGCGTCGCGGTCGCGGCGCTGGTCGGCGCGTACCTGTTCCTGATCAACCGTCCGCCGCCTCCTCTTCCGCCGCTCCCGGACGACAACGTCAAGGTGCACCAGGTTCCGGACGAGGAAATCCTGGAGATCGACCTGCGCACCCCCGACACCGGGCTGTCGCTGCGCCGGAGCGAAGACGCGAGCTGGTTCGTACCCGGGCACGAGGACGCGGATCTCGACCCGAACCGGATCCTGACGATCGTGTCCATGTTCGCCCGGCTCTGGGCCCGCGACGTGATCGCCGAGGATCCGGACGACCTGTCGATCTACGGCCTGGACCGCGGCGACATCGTCGGCCGGATCAAGCTGGCCGACGGCACCGAGCGCACCGTCACGTTCGGCGACCGCACGCCGAGCCGCAACACCGACTACATCATGATCGACGGCGATTCGCGGGTATTCACGGTCTGGCAGAACAACAAGAACCAGATGGCCTGGACGATCGAGGACCTGCGCGTACGCCGCCTGCCGCGCGTGGAGACCGCCACCGTGAACCGGCTGCTGGTGACGAACGACCACGGCACCACGGAGATCGTCCGCTACTTCGAGCCGCACGGGATGCCGCACGTGATGTCGCGCGACGTCATGGTGCAGCCGTACGCCATGCGGCGCGGGGCGGACGGAGAGAAGGTCGAGGAGTTGATCAACGCCGCGTCGGCCATCCGCGTCGACGAGTTCATCGCGGACCAGGCCGACGACCCGGCCGCCTACGGGCTGGCGCCGCCACGCATGGAGATCGTCGTCAACCACGGCCGGGGCGTCCTGCACCTGCAGTTCGGTTCGGGCTACGGCCGCGACCGGCTGTACGTGAAGCAGGCCCAGGACCCGAAGATCTACGGCATCGACGCACGAGACGTGCAGCGCTTCATGGACGTCGCGCCGTTCGACTTGGTCAGCCGCTTCCTGGCGCTGGTCATCATCACCGCGATCGACCTGGTGACCGTGGAGATCGGCGAAGAGTCCTATACGCTCGACGTCATCCCCGCCGCCGAGGACGGTGAGGAGGAGACCTTCACCCTGAACGGCGCCGCCATCGCGGAGGATCCCGCCAAGAAGCTGTACCAGGCGATCATCGGGCTGCTCGCGGACATCGAGCTGCCCGGCGAGGCCCCCGCAGGCGAGCCGACGATCCGCATCGGCTACGTGCTGGACCCCGGGCCGCCGGAACGTATCGACGTCGGCCTGATCCCCTATGACCAGGACTTCTACGCCGCCGACATCGACGGTGCCCGCGAGTTCCTGATCTCCGCACGGGAGGTCCAGCGGTTGCCGGACGCGATCCAACTCGCCCTGACCCAGACCGAGTAGACAGCCGGTCGGTCCGCGGGAGGAGAGAGCAGCGGCCGGAATGATCCCCGCAACCGCGGAACTGCGCGATGCCGGCTTCCCCGGCCTGCTGCGCTTCTACCGCGAGCACCTGACCCGGCACGTGATGCCGTTCTGGGTCGAGCGGGCGATCGACCGCGAGCACGGCGGCGTCACCAACATCATCACCGATGACGGACGGGTGACCTCGACCGAGAAGTACCTGTGGTCGCAGGGCCGGGCGCTGTTCACCTTCGCCAGCCTGTACAACGACTTCGACGGCGATCCCGCGTGGCGGGAGATGGCCGGGCCGATCGCAGCGCTCCTGCTCCGACACGGGCGAGACGACGCGGGCAGGTGGCATTTCGCCCTGCACCGCGACGGCAGCGTGTCGCGGCCCCCGGCCAGCGTCTACGTCGACGGCTTCGCCGCCTACGGACTGGGAGAGTACGCGCGCGCTACGGGTGACCGCGCCGCACTGGACGCCGCCGTGCAGACGCTGGGCCGGCTCGATCCCCTGCTGGAGCGCCATGAAGAGCTGCCGACCGCGCCGCACCCGATTCCTCCGCGGTTCGCCGCGCACGGCGTCTGGATGATGTTCGCGATGGTGTTCGACCACGTCGGCCGCATCACCGGCGACGATGCGTTGTGCGCGCGGGCGGTGGAGCTTGCCGATCGCGTGTTCGCCTGGCACGTGCACCCGGAGCTCGAGGCGCTGCTGGAGTTCGTCCGGCCGGGAGGGGGCTACCGGGATGACGACGTCGGCAACACGCTGGTGCCCGGCCACGCGATCGAGTCCATGTGGTTCATGGAGCGGGTCTACCGCGGCCACCCGCGGCGTTCCGAGCACCTGCGCGCCGCTGTGGACGTGATCCGCTGGAGCCTGCAGCGCGGCTGGGATGAAGAGCTGGGCGGGCTCTTTCTGGCCTGCCACCTGACCGGCGGCACGCCGCGCTGGCACGCGCCCGATGCCAAGGTCTGGTGGCCGCACACCGAGGCGTTCGTGACCTTGCTCCGTTTCTTCGAGCTCACCGGCCAGGAGTGGCTGATGGAGTGGTACTGGCGGGTGCACGACTACGCGTTCAGCCGGTTTCCGGCGGCCGCCGGCGACTGGCATCAGAACCTGGATCGGGCCGGCCGGCCGGCCCCCGTCGCGGTCAAGGGGCTGGCTGTCAAGCTTCCCCACCGTTTCACCTGCCGCGCGCGCTGATCTACGGCATCGACTGCCTGCGGCGGCTGGCGTCCACCGAAGGGGTGTAGCCGCCCGCGGCAGGGGTGATACGCTCCTTGCCAATAACCACAGGAGGTTCTCATGAAGACCGTTCATCGCGCTGCGCTGGTGCTGGCCACCGTCGCGTGCGCACTGCTTGGGGCGGGCGCCGCCGGCGCCGACCAGCTCGCCGTCAAGTTCTCGCTCGACTGGAAGTTCGAGGGGCCGAGCGCTGCCTATCTGCTCGCCGACGACAAGGGCTATTACGCCGATGAGGGGCTGGACGTCACCATCGACACCGGCCAGGGCTCGCTGGAGGCGATCCCGCGCGTGGCCAGCGGCGTCTACCAGTTCGGCTTCGCCGACATCAACTCGCTGATCAAGTTCCGCGACCAGAACCCGGACGTCGGCATCAAGGGAATCCTGATGGTCTACGACGCGCCGCCCTTCGCGATCGTGACGCTTGCCAGCACCGGCATCGAGGAGCCGCGCGACCTGGAAGGGCGCATCCTGGGCGCGCCGGCTCCGGACGGCGCCTACGCGCAGTGGAAGGCGTTCGTGAAGGAGAACGACATCGACGCCAGCAAGGTGACGATCGAGAACGTCGGCTTCCCGGTGCGCGAGCCGATGCTGGTGGCCGGCCAGGTGGACGCCATCACCGGCTACTCCTTCTCCTCGTTCCTCAACCTCAAGGCGAACGACGTGCCGCCGGACGAGATCCGCGTGTTCCTGATGACCGACTACGGGCTGGACCTGTACGGCAACACCATCATCGTCAATCCCGAATTCGCCGCCGCGAACCCGGACGCGGTGAAAGGCTTCGTGCGCGCCACCATCAGGGGCTGGCAGGACGTGGTGGCCGATCCGGCCGCCGCCGTGAAGCACGTGCTGGAGCGCAACCTGGTGGCGAAGGAACCGGTGGAGCTGGAGCGCCTGGAGATGTCCATCGCCGACAACGTCAACACGGCGTACGTGCAGGAGCACGGCTTCGGCGACGTCGACCCGGCGCGGTTTGCCTCTTCCATCGAGCAGATCGGGGTCACCTACGAGTTCTCCATGGCGCCGCCGGCACCACAGGACGTGTTCACCAGCGAGTACCTGCCGGACGCTTCGGAGCGGATGCTACAGTAGCGCCGCCGTGGAGGCGGGCGGGAGCGAACGCACACAGAACGACGCGTTTGTCGAGCTGCGAGACGTCAGCCTGACCTACGGCGGCGACCCTGCCGCACCGCTCGTCCTGCACGGCATGGACCTGCAGGTGGGCCGGGGCGAGTTCGCCGCCGTGGTCGGGCCGAGCGGGTGCGGCAAGTCGACGCTGATGAAGCTGGTGTCCGGCCTGCTCCCCGCCCGCGCCGGCGCCACGGTCGTGGCCGGCGAGCCGGTTACCGGACCGCTGAAGATCGTCGGCATGGCGTTCCAGAATCCCACCCTGCTGCTGTGGCGCACCACGCTGAATAACATCCTGCTGCCGATGGAGATCGTGCAGCCGCACCGGCGCCAGCTTCGCTCGCGGCGTGCGGAGTACGAGGCGGCGGCCGAGGAGTTGCTGGGGCTGGTGGGCCTGTCCGGCTACGGCGATCACTACCCGTGGCAGCTTTCGGGCGGCATGCAGCAGCGGGCGTCGCTGTGCCGCGCACTGATTCACGAACCGGACCTGCTGATGCTCGATGAACCGTTTGCCGCCCTGGACGCGTTCACGCGCGAGGAGCTGTGGTGCGTGCTGCGCGACCTGTGGGAGCGCAAGCGGTTCACGGTGATCCTGGTCACCCACGACCTGCGCGAAGCGGTGTTCCTGGCCGACACCGTGCACGTGATGAGCGCACGCCCCGGCCGGATCGATGTCACCCGGACCATCGACCTGCCCAGGCCGCGCGAGCCCGAGGACTGCTATACCCCCGAGTTCGTCACCATCGTCCAGGAGCTGCGCGACCACATCGCGCGGCACCGGGTCATCTGATGTCGACCTCGGCCGAAACACCTCCGCAGGTGTCCGCACAGCCGGCCGCCGCGGTGCGCATGCGCTGGCGGGAGAAGCTGTCGCCGTGGGTGATGACCGTCGCCGGCTTCCTGCTCTGGGAGGCGGTCTGCCGGGTGTTCCGGATCCCCTCCTACGTGTTGCCGCCGCCGACCCTGATCCTCTCCACCTTCTCCGAGTTCCGCCGCGCACTGTTCGTCAATTCCCTGCAGACGCTGTGGACGACGCTTGCCGGGTTCGGCATCGCGGTGGGATTCGGCCTGCTGCTCGGCCTGATCATCGGCTGGTCGAAGACGATCTACAACGGCCTGTATCCGATCATGATCGGCTTCAATTGCGTCCCGAAAGTGGCCGTGGTGCCGATCCTGGTGCTGTGGTTCGGCATCGGCTCGCCTCCCGCCATCCTCACCGCGTTCCTGATCTCCTTCTTCCCCATCGTCGTCAACGTCGCCACGGGACTGGCGACCCTGGAGCCGGAGCTGGAGGACGTGTTGCGTGCGTTGGGAGCCCACCGGCGGGACATCATGCTCAAGGTCGGCATCCCGCGCGCGCTGCCGTACTTCTTCGGCTCCCTGAAGGTCGCGATCACCCTGGCGTTCGTCGGCTCGGTTATCTCCGAGACGGTGGCCGCCAACGTCGGCATCGGCCACATGCTGCTGATCGCCCAGGCCAACTTCGAGGTACCGCTGGTGTTCGCCGGCCTGTGGGCGCTGGCCGTGGAGGGCATCGGCATGTACGCAGCCTTCGCCTGGCTGGAGCGCCGCCTCACCGGCTGGGCCTTCCGCCGCGACGCGGCCAACGCCTGAGCCCGAGCACCGTTCGCTAAGATTCCCTTCGCTGGCCCAGAAGCCCCAGCAGAACGTCGCGATCGACCAGGTCCGCATCCTGCCGTCGCTCCAGAAACGGAGAGACATCGTTTCGTGCGACGCTCCAGTCAATCGACTGCAGTTTGTCGGCGACCAGCTCACGCCACGTCGCCGGCGTCGCCGGCGCGCCGGCCCAGCCGGTCTGCCGAAGGGCGCTGTTGAGCAGCCGCAGGTTGGGGGCCGGCCACTCCGGATCGGACAGGTACCAGGCCAGGTCGTAGAGATCGCGGCCTTTCGTGTAGGCGCGCATGAGCACGGCATGCAGCTTGCCGGCAAACAGCGACGCACGATCATGGTGCAGCAGGTTGAGCATGCCGAACGTGCGGACCACGCTCGTGTCGCAATCGGCGCCGGCTGGCGGATTGGTGTCGATCTCGACCCGGATCGCGAGAACCTGACTCGCGTGTGGTGACAGCCCCGCTTCATACAGCAACCTCCCGAACTTCACCATGCCGATGGTGACTGCCCCTCGGGCGCGGGACTGAATCTCCACCTCGTATCCCTCGGCCGTCAGATCGTGGCGTACCGAGCGCATCAGCGATTCGAATCGCGCGTCCCGCCCGGCGGCGAGGAGCGAGAAGTCCAGGTCCTCCGAGTAACGAGGGAGCCGGTACAGGAACCGCAGCGCCGTACCGCCGACGAACGCCCAGTCGGTGAATGAGCCGTGGTCCTGCAGGGCGAGCAGGATTCTGGCCTGCAGGTACTCGCGGGCGGTGCTCCGTCCCTGGAAGGCGTCCGGCTCGTCCGCCAGCAGGTCCATGAGCAGGGACTTCACGCCTCCGCCTCTTCGTCGTCCCAGCGTTCGAGCAGCAGCCGCACGGCGCGCTCGACCTTGCGCGATCCGGCGCGCTGGACGGTCTCGCGCAGGGTCTCCCGGTCAAACCACTCGGCGGGCTCCACGCGCAGCTCCCGCAGGTAGGCTTCCTGATCGCTGTGTGGCGTCAGGTACAACAGGTCAACCAGCGCCTTCTGGGCCGAGGCGAGCAGCGCTCGCTGTCCCGGAGCGATCTCGACCTCCGAGAAGCCGAACAGCAGTCGCGTGCTCACGTGCCGGAACTGAAAGCGCCCGCACGGGGTTTCGATCTCCTCCGGCCGGCCACTCGTGACGCTGGTGGTGACGGGCACGAACTCCGGAATCATCCCGTGGTAGGCCAGCGCTGAGTGCAGGCTCACGTAGGAGGCTCTCTTGAGCGCTCCGGCGACCGCGAACGGATGGGCGGACGCTTTCGCGTACGGCGCGCGGAGAAGGTAGACCCCGCGTCTCAGTTGGAGAATGCGGCCGCTGTGGGTCCACCGGTGCAATTGTCTTCGGAGATCGGGGGGAGAACGCTCTCCGGCAAGAATCTGCCCCGTCCTGAACAGCCCGTTCGGCGGGATCCGGGCTGCGAGTTCGGCGAATTTCATGGCGTCAAATTGACAGAAGAGTCCACTTATCGCAACAGAACTTGAGGAATCGCTGAGGCGGACGTGAAACCCCACTCGTGCGGTGCGGTCGCCAAGCAGACTGGTCCGGCCCCTACACCGCGGGGTGCATTCCATTCCTGTGACGACTGGGGAAGAGAAGCCCTCCCAGAGACTGACCTGATGGGTTAAGCATCAGGCAGTTCTGGGAGGGACAAGAAAATGAGTCAGGACTTGATAGCCGAGTTGATCCGCTATTGCAAGAGCGAGTTCGTGTCAGCGCCCGCGATCTGGTAGATGGGAATCCCGCGATCTGGTAAGCGGGAA
>JAPPKD010000053.1 GCA_028820215.1 Spirochaetaceae bacterium
CGCCGGCACCGCGTCGATCGCGCCGACTGGGGTGGTGGCGCCGAGGGGTGACGCGCCGGGTGCATCGCCCTCGGAGGCTGCGGCGGCCGGGGCCGCGGCGGCGGACTCGGCACCGGCCACTGGAGCGGTGGGGTCAGCCCCGGCCGAGATCGCGCCGGCGCTGGGGGACGGTGCCGTGGGGGCAGTGTCGGCCGACGATCCGGTGGCGTATGCCGGGCCGACGGCAACGCCGAGCCACTCCGAGCCTGCGCCGCCGCTGGTGCTCGATGCGGCAGGAAGGCAGAAGCTGGTCGAGGAGGCGGCCGGCAAGAGCGCGCGCCAGGTCCGCCGCATGCTGGCCGACCTGGACCCGGAGCTGGCGCCGCCGGCCGACCGCGTGCGCCCGCTCGGCGACGGGCGCTACGAGCTGAAGGCCGTCATCGACGCCGACTGCCAGCAGGGACTGGAGCACCTGCGGGGGTTGCTCTCGCACGTGGACCCGCGCATGACCATGGGGCAGCTCGTCGGCCGCATCGTGCAGGAGGCGCTCGACCGCCACGACCCGAGCCGGCCTCCGCGCCGAGCGCGCACCGGCAGCGGGGCGGCGCAGGGCGAATCCCAGCCTGCTCCGGCAGCGAAGGAGCGGGCCGCCGCGGAACCCGGGCACGCCGTTACGGTGCAGGAAGGGGCGATCCCCGCCGGCCCCACTCCGACGCCGGAGCACACGCCGCCGTCGCCGACTCGGCAGGAAGCGACCGACCGCCGAGCCGCTGCCGGCACGAAGCCCGCCCGCACCGTCACTCCGACGGCGAAACCGTGCGCTTCGGGCCGCGCGATCCCTGCAGCGGTGAAACGGCAGGTCTGGCAGCGGGACGGTGGCCGCTGCAGCTACCTCGATCGGCGGACCGGACGCCGCTGCAACTCACGACATCTAATCGAGATAGACCACATCGTGCCGTATGCGCTGGGCGGCGGCGCCGATCCCGGGAATCTCCGATTGCTCTGCCAAGCCCACCACCGTCATCGCCACGCGCCGCACGGCTGAAGCGTGCCTTCCCCGGCTGATGGAGGATGTGCTCTAGGCATCCTGGATTACACTGACCAAGCTGGAGGAGGCTCGATTCCTGGACAGCGTGGCCGAGATTCGGGTGTGGAAGCTGGTCGACCTGGGGCTGGCGGCGCTCGGGGTGGCGCTGGCGAGGCACAACGCGGTGGCAGCGCCAGCCGGCGTGGCCCTGTTCGCGCTGATGCTGCCGGCCGGCGCCCCAGGGGCGTCGGCATGAGCCGCGCGACCATGCGGGCGATGGTCTTGGCACGAACCGGATCGCTCGCCGACGACGGCCGGGACCCGCCGGTGTTGGAGTTGCGCCGGCTCCCGGTCCCCGAGCCCGGACCGGGCGAAGTGCTGGTGCGCGTGCAGGCGTGCGGCGTCTGCCACACCGACCTGGATCAGGTGGAGGGCCGGATCGCGCCGCCGCGCCTGCCGGTCGTGCCCGGCCACCAGGCGGTCGGTCGGGTGGCGGCGCTCGGCGCCGGGGTCGTGGAGCATCGCCTCGGCGACCGGGTCGGGATCGGGTGGATCCATGGCTCGACGGGGGAGCCGGACGAGAACCTCAGCCCCGCGTTCCGGGCGACCGGCCGGGATGCCGACGGCGGCTACGCCGAGTACCTGACCGTCGGGGAGCGCTACGCTCATCCGATCCCCGACGCGTACGCCGACGCGGAGGCGGCACCGCTGCTGTGCGCGGGCGCGGTCGGCTACCGCGCCTTGGCATTGGCCGGGATTCACGACGGCGAACCGCTCGGCCTGACCGGGTTCGGCGGCTCCGCGCACCTGGTCCTGCAGCTTGCGCGGCACCGGTTTCCGTCGAGTCCCGTGTACGTGTTCGCGCGCCGGCCGCGGGCGCGCGAGACCGCGATCGCACTCGGGGCGTCATGGGCCGGCGCGATCGAGGACGAGCCGCCCCGACCGCCGCGGGCGATCATCGACACCACGCCGGCGTGGCGCCCGGTGATCGCCGCGCTGGCCGTGCTGCAGCCCGGCGGCCGGCTGATCATCAACGCCATCCGGAAGGAGGATCGCGACCGGGAAGCGCTCGGCGAGCTGCGCTACCACGAGCACCTGTGGATGGAGCGTGAAGTGAAGTCGGTCGCCAACGTCACTGGACGCGACATCCGTGAGTTCCTCGCGCTGGCCCCGGACGTGCCGATCCGGCCGGAGGTGTCGACCTGTCCGCTGGAGCAGGCGCCCCGCGCGCTCGCCGACCTGCGGCGAGGAGACGTCACCGGCTCCAAGGTGCTTCTGATCGGCTGAAACGTCAGGCGCGCTTCCGGCTCCGGTGCTCCTTGCGGATGACCAGCTTGAGGCCGGACCAGACGTCGTCCACCGCACAGACCTTCACGTCCACCAGGCCGAGCGGGAGTGCGTGGCGGCGGACGTCGTCCTCGCCGATCTGGCTCGGCACGCCGGAGGAGCGCTTCGGCCACGACACCCAGATCATCCCGTCTGGAGCGATTTGCCGCATCGCGAGAGGCAGCGTGTCCGCCAACTCGCGCTCGGAGCGGGTGAACAGGTGCCAGAGATCGACGTTCGCGCGAAAGCGGGACGAGATCGCCACCCCGTCCGCGTCGTCGATGCGGACCAAGGCACCGTACGGAATCGGCTCGTTCTTCGGCCGGATCCGGAAGCCCGGCTTGATGCCGAGCTTCTTCGCCAGCGGGGTGCTTGAGTAGCCGGGCATCCCATGCAGCTCCATGCGATCTTCGCACGGGTCGGCGACGCCATCAGGACGAAAAGGAGGCGGGCCTCGCCGTGAGACCCGCCTCCGTCGCCACCGGCCGCGGCCGTCGCCTTCGCACGGCCGTGGCGTGGCGGTCGGTCGCTATGCCAGGTCCAGCCTGATCTCGAGCAACTCCGCGGCGCGTGCCAGGAGCGCCGACAGCGTCGTGGCCAGCTCCTGCGCCTCGGTGCCGAACAGGTCCGCCTCGGCCGCGGTGAACTGGCGCCCGGCCCGCTCCTCCTCGTAGAGGCTGCTGACGTAGCCGACGAGCTGCGTGAATCCCTCGTTGATGCGGGAGTCCAGGTCGGCATCGGCGCCGGCCACCAGCGGTGAGACGTGGTCGTAGGCAAGGTCCAGCCCGGCCAGGATGCCGTTGATGTCGAACAGGCGGCTGACCGCCACGAAGCTGATCTCCGTGGAGTCGCCGCCGGCGACGTAGCGCGATTCCTTCCACTGCTCGAAGTACTCGTTCATGGTCGGCACCATCACCACCAGCGCCGTGAACACGTCGGGGAGGGTGGGACTCCAGGCGGTTACCGCCTCCGCCATCTCCGCTGCGGCGCCGTCGATCGCGCCCGACACCGCCATGAGGATGGCCGTCTCGGGAAGGGCGTCGGCGACGGCGGCGATCTGCCCGTCTCCATCGAGGTCCACGCGCGCGCCGGTCCATTCGTCGACCGTCCCCCACAACACCGGTTCGGTCAGGTGGTGAAACAGATTCCCCGGCTTGTCCAGGACGCGGCCGTCCGCGACCTCCAGGGTCCAGTCGATCGCCTCTGCCGGGTCTTCTGCGCCTGACGGTCCGGCGTCGATCCACGTGTCGTAGAAGGCGAGCGAGGGCACTCCGGCGATGATTCCCTCGCTCAACTCGTAGAAGGTGCTGGCATCCACCCATGCCGCCCGCCCGGCGACGAGCAGGTTGCGCAGGGCGGCGGGCTCCGCCTTCCAGGCCGTCTCGTAGTTGCCGCCGTGCCGGCCCAGCAACGCTTCGTAGTCGGCCGCCATCTGGTTCAGCCGCTCGGTGGCCGTCTGCATCAGTCGCGCCTGGTTCAGCGTGTAGTCCTTGATCGGCTGCAGGTCGGGTGCCGACTGATCGGCCTGCGGACTCGCGAAGGCGATCGCTGAGCTCAGCGCTACCAGCAGCGAGGCCCACAGCCATCGCGTGCCGCGACGCTGCGGCACCATGTCGAGATAGGACATGAAACGTACTCCTCGGGAACTTCCCTGATAATTAAGGTTGATTAACACATTGAAGTGTTCTTGATCTTTGTCAACCCCCTTGCGCCCCGATTCGTGCCGTGTTACATTTGTCTTAACGCCCTTAATGCCTGTCAATCACGTTAATCGCGTTAAACGAACGATTTGTCTGTTCGGATCGGTCACGCTCGCCACTGTCGTCGGGCCGGCGGCTGTCTGGTCGGAGAGTGGCGCGCCGGATCTGTGGCGTCCTGCGCAGGCGGTTCGGAGCGAGTTGCTGGCCATGCTGGCGGACGCCGAGCGTGGGGACGCAGCCGCGTCCGCGAAGCATGCCGGTAACGCCGCGGCTGCCTACGCCCACATCGGAACCTCCGTGGCCTCCACGGCGCCGGGCGCCGACGGGCGCATTCGCGCGGAACTCGACCTCCTGACCGGGCTTCGAGATTCCGATCTGGCGCGGCAGGCGTTCGCGAGGGGCCGGGTGCTCGGCGAGCTGGCCGCCGCGGCCCGGCTCGGCGCGATCGCCGCTACCCGCGCCGAGGATCCCGACCACGCGGTCGCATGGCTTGCCCTGCGCGAGTACCGCCGGGCCACGCGCGTGACGCTCGTTCACTCGCTGGCGTCCCGGGCCGTGGAGGATCTGGCCGCAGGATCCCTCGGGGCGGAGGCCGCGGCGGCCATCGTCCGCGACGACTTGGATGACACGTATCACGCGCGGGTGGGTTACGCCGCCGGCAGCGCCTTGAAGGCAGCCGATCGCGGCCTGGTGATTCGAGCCGCCGAGAGCGCCGGCCTGATCGGATCTTACCTGTCCATGTTCGGCGACGACTTCGTGGCCAAGCAGGGACAGGGGGCGTGGACGGCGCTGCAGGGCACCTCCGACGCGCTCACCGAGGCCGCACTGGCGGCCGACCCCGACGGCGTGCGCGCCGCCGCCACGGGGTTGATGCGGCAGTGGCGCGGGTACCAGGCGGTGGAGCTGCCGGCGGAGGAACTGGCCCGGCGTGCCGACCTGATGCAGCTCTTCCTGGAGCTGGTGGCCATCGAGTACCGAGACGGCGTGCGGAACGGCCGTATCAGCATCGAGGCGGAATACGCGGAGGCCGTGGCGTTTCTCGAGCAGGCCATCCACTCGGCCTCGGAGCTGTCCCCGCGCATCGCGGCGGTGGACGAGGCGGAGGCGGCCCGGCTTGAGGTGCTGCTCGAGGATCTCAGGACGCAGGTGGCCGAGTTGGGGCCGACGCGGGAGGTCGTCGAGAAGACCGCAGAGGCGCGTGCCATCGTCACGGCGACCCTGGGCGCGATGGGCGGCATCGACGGGGACTCGGTGTTCACCGTCATCGCTCAGATGTTCGACAGCCTGGACGGGCTGGTTCGCAAGGGGGACTGGACCGGCGCCGAGCGGATGCGGATTCAGGTGTACGGCCTGTTCGACGCGGGCCCGGAACTGTCGCTGCTGGGGATCAACCCCCCGCTCGCGCACCGGATCGACGCGCTGTTCTGGTCCGGCACCCCGGGCACTCCCGGGCTGGCGACCGTGATCGCCGGCCGCGAGGCGTTCCACGTCTATCTTGCCACTGCCGCCAGGCTGCGCACGGCGCTGGGCGATGCCCAGGCGGTGCTCTCCGACGACGCCGCTCCGGCCGCCGCGGCGGTGAACGCAGCCGTCATCGTGTTCCGCGAAGGATTGGAGGCGGTGGTCATCCTGGCCGCGCTGGTGGCGGGCATGGTCGGCGCGGCCGCCGCGTTCCGCAGGCCGCTGTACGTGGGAGCAGTGGTGGCGCTGGCGGCTTCGGCGGCAACCTGGTTTGCCGCCCACCGCCTGGTCCACCTGTTCCGGACCTACGGGGAACGGCTGGAGGCGATCGTCTCGCTGGTCGCCGTGGCGATGCTCCTGATCATCACCAACTGGTTCTTCCACAAGGTGTACTGGAGCGGCTGGATCGCGAAGTTTCACGGCCGCAAGCGCCTGCTGCTTGCCGGCGCCGCCGGCCAGGCCGTCGGCTTCGGGCTCCTGGGCTTCGCGAGCGTCTACCGGGAGGGGTTCGAGACCGCGCTGTTCCTGCAGGCGCTGATCTTTCGCGCGCGCGTCGAGACCGTGCTCGCCGGCGTCGCCCTGGGCCTGGCCGGCGTCGCGGTGGTGGGGATCCTCACGTTCCGGCTGGAGAAGAAGCTGCCGTACAAGAAGATGCTGGTGGTCACCGGCGTCCTCATCGGCGCGGTGCTGGTGACCCTGAGCGGCACCACCGTGCACATCATGCAGGCCGTCGGCTGGGTGCCCCTGTCGCCGATCTTCGGGCTGGCGCTGCCCTACTGGATCGGCAACTGGTTCGGCGTCTATCCCACGTGGCAGACCTTGGGCGGCCAGGCTGCAGCCGCCGGCTTCGTGATCGGCAGCTACTTCGTGGCGCGCGCGCGCCTGCGAGGCGGCGTCTCACGGGTGCCGGAACGGCTGGCATCGTGGCGACGGCTGGCGAGGCTGCCCGTGAAGGGGCGCTCGCTCCAGCCCGAGTGACTTCGCGCATTCCAACGAGAACCGATGATTCGCGCCTGGCTTCTGGATTACCGCCCTCTTGCGCCGCCGGTGGCAAGCGAGGCGGCGGCAGCCGCCACCACGCTCCCCGACCGGCTGCGCGTGGCGATGGCGCGGGTCGGCGGCCGGCGCCCGGAGTGGGCGGCGCTGTCGACGTGTCACCGATGCGAGGTGTACAGCCACGGGGTGAGCGCCGAGTGGCTGCTCGGCGTGTTTCGGGAACACTTCCCGCCGGCCGCGCGGGCAGGCCTGACGGCGGTCGGTGACGGCTGCGCCGCCCGTCACCTGATGCGCGTGGCCGCCGGGCTCGATGCGATGCTGCTGGGCGAGACCGACGTCCAGCGCCAGGTTGGCGCGACGCTGGCAGGGGCGACGGAGGCTGGCAGCGCCGGCCCTGTGGTACACGCGCTGTTCGGAGCCGCGCTCCATGCCGGCAAGCGGGTACGGACGGAGACCGGCATCGGCCGGCACGCCGCGTCGCTTGCGTCGGCGGCGGTCGATCTGGTCGTCGAGCGTCTCGACCGGGCCGAGCGGGCGCACGCGCTGGTGTTCGGCGCCGGGACGATGGCACGGCGGGCCTGCGAGCGGCTGGACGCGCGCGGCGTCCGGGGACTGACCGTGACCAACCGCACGCCGGCGCGTGCCGAGAGCCTTGCCGCGCTCCATGGCGGCCGGGCCGCTCCGTGGGCCGACGCTGCCGGCGCGCTGCGCGCGGCCGACGTGGCCATTGCGGCCACCGCGGCCCCGGAGCCGTTCCTCTGTGCGGAGCTGCTGCGCGAGGTGATGAAGGGGCGGAGGGGGAAGCCGCTGCACCTGGTCGACCTGGCGCTGCCTCAGAACGTGCATCCCGACGTCGCCGCCGTCGAGGATGTCCGCCACTACGACTTCGACGACCTGGAAGAGGCCACGCGCGCCAGCCGTGCGGCGCGTGCCGCGGAGGTGCCGCGCGCGGAGGCGATCATCGATCAGGAGGTGGCGCGCTTCGTGTCGTGGCTGCGCGAGCACGAGGTCGCGCCGGCGCTGCGCCTGCTCGGGGAGTTGGCCACGGCGGCGCGCGACGCGGAGCTGGAACGGGCATGGCGGCGCCTGCCGGAACTCACGGACCGGCAGCGGCGGGTGGTGCAGTCACTGGCTCACAACCTGGCGCGGCGTCTGGTGCGCCAGCCAATGCTGCGCCTGCGCGACGCAGCCGGAAGCGACCGCGCGGGACGCTACCGGGAGGCGCTGGAGCACCTGTTCACCGATCCGGCCGCCGACGAGCCCGATTCCGTCAATGACAAGGAGCGATCATGAGCGAGTCCGATGGACCCCCACAAACGCCGCGCACTCTCAGCCACTTCACCCTGCTGAAATTCACGCAGGCGTACTGGCTGCTCGGTGACGATGAGCGCCGGCAGCGGCGCCGGTCCCTGTGGGAGGGGCTGGCCGGCGTGGCGGATGCCCGGCACCTCTACCAGGTGTTCCCGCTGCACGACAGCGCCGATCTGCTGGTCTGGACGGCCCTGCGGTCGGCCGAGCCCGAGCGCGTTCACGCCTATTTCCGGGAGTACGCGCAGGCGCTTGCGCCCCTGCGGGCGCTGACGGAGGTCAGGCAGCCGCTCTGGGGCTTCACGCGGCCGTCCACGTACACGCGGTCGCGGTCGACCCAGGAGGTGGACCCGTTCGCCCCGGAGCGCAGGCGCTTCCTGGTCGTCTATCCGTTCGTGAAGACCAGCGCCTGGTATGCGCTGAGCCGCGACACGCGGCAGGGGATGATGAACGGACACATCCGCGTGGGAAAGGAGTATCCGGACATCACCCAGCTTCTGCTGTACTCCGTGGGCGTGCAGGATCAGGAGTTCGTGGTCGTCTATGAAACCGACGACCTGACCCGCTTCTCTGACCTCGTCAACCAGTTGCGGAGCACCGAAGCGCGGGCCTACACCGAACGCGACACGCCGCTGACGACCGCCCTCCATCATCCCGGGGGAGGCGCTCTGGAGGTGCTCGGATGACCTGTCGCGCCGGAGCCCCCGCGTGAACGCCGCGCCCCTGCTGGCGGCCTGCCGCCGGCAGCCGGCGACGCGCGTACCGATCTGGTTGATGAGGCAGGCGGGCCGCTACCTGCCCGAGTACCGGGCGTTGCGCGCCCGGCACGGCATGCTCGACATCATCGGCGACGCCGAGCTGGCGGCCACGGTCACGCTGCAGCCGCTGCAGCGGTTCGACCTGGACGCCGCCATCATCTTCGCCGACATCCTGCCGCCCCTGATCGGCATGGGGCTGGACCTGTCGTTCGGCAACGGCACAAGCCCGGCGATCCACAACCCGGTCCGGTCGGCGGCGGACGTCGAGGCGCTACGGATTCCCGAACCGCGTGACCACCTGCGCCCCACGCTGCGTGCGCTGGAGCTGGTCCGACGCGAATTGCCGCCCACGGTGGCCCTGATCGGCTTCGCCGGAGCGCCGTTCACCCTGGCCACCTATGCGGTGGAAGGCAGCACGTCGCGCCAGTTCACCCTCACCAAGCGGATGATGTTCGAGCAGCCGGTTGCGTGGCGTGCTTTGATGGCGAAGCTGGCCCGGCTGGTAACCGACTACCTGATCGCCCAGGCAGAAGCCGGTGCGCAGGTGCTGCAGATCTTCGACAGTTGGGTCGGGACGCTGTCGGCCCAAGACTACCGGGAGCATGTCCTGCCCCATGTCCGGGAGGTGTGCGCCGGCGTGCAGCGGACCGGCGTGCCGCTGATCTACTTCAGCACCGGCACCGGCGGGATGCTGGATCTCCTGGGCAGCCTGCCGTGCGCGGCGCTGAGCCTGGACTGGCGCGTGGATCTGGCCCGGGCGCGGCGGGCGCTGCCGGATCACCTGGCGCTGCAGGGCAACCTGGAGCCGGCGCTGCTGTTCGCCCCGCCGGAGGTGATGGAGCAGCGGGCGCGCGCCATCCTCGCCGGCGCGGCGGCCGATCCGGGGTTCATATTCAACCTCGGCCACGGGATCCTTCCGCAGACGCCGCCGGAGTCCGTCGCCCGGCTGGTCGAGGTCGTGCACGGCCATGAGGTGCCGGTGCCCGGCGCCGCCCCCGGCCCCGCGGGCGCATGACCTCCCTCGGCCTGCTGGTGATGGCCTACGGCGGCCCCGACTCCCTGGACGACGTGGGGCCGTACCTGCTGGACATCCGCGGCGGGCGGCCGACGCCGCCGGCGCTGGTGGAGGAGATTCGCGATCGCTACCGGCGCATCGGCGGCAGCTCACCCCTGCGCGCCATCACGGAGGCGCAGGCCGCCGCTCTTGGCCGCGAGCTGCGCCGGCGCGGCATGGCGGTTACGGTGGCGGTGGGCATGCGCCACTGGCACCCCCGCATCGCCACGGCCGTCGAGATGCTGGCGGAGCAGGGGGTGACGTCCGGCGTCGGGCTGGCGCTGGCGCCGCACTACTCGCGCCGCAGCGTCGGTGCGTATCAGGATCAGGTGCGCGCCGCGGTGGCCGGTCTTGCGCGGCCGCTTCGCTTCGGCTTCGTCTCCCACTTCGGCGATCATCCGCGGTTCGTCGCCGCTGTCGCGCGCGATCTGGGGCGGATCAGGGAGTCGCTGCACGACGCGGAGGCCGCCCGCGTGCTGTTCTCGGCACACAGCCTGCCGGCCGATTGGGTGAGCGGCGGCGACCCCTATCCGAAGCAGCTACGCGCCTCCGCCGAATCGGTGGCGGCCTCGGCCGGTCTGGAGCCATCGCAGTGGCGGCTGTGTTACCAGTCCGCCGGTGCGCGGCCGGGAACGTGGCTGGGGCCACCGCTGGAGGACGAGGTCCGGCGCGCCGCGGCCGACGGCGTGCGCGAGGTGACGGTCGTGCCGTTCGGATTCGTCGCCGATCACGTGGAGATCCTGTTCGACGTCGACATCGAGCTCCGCGAGCTCGCCGACTCGCTGGGAGTGACGGTGACCCGCACGCCCTCGCTCGGCACCGATGCGGAGTTGATCGCGGCGCTGGCGGATCGGGTGCAGGGTGCGGCGGCCCTGATCTGATGTCGCTGATTTGATGCCGCTCCCGCGGGTCGCGGTGGTGGGGGGCGGGATCACCGGTCTGGCCGCCGCCTGGTACCTGCTGCGGATCGCACGGGAAGGACCCCGCGGATTCGAGGTCGTGGTGCTGGAAGCCGAGCCGGAGGCCGGCGGCAAACTGCGCACCGAGCGCTGTCACGGCTTCCTCGTCGAGGCCGGGCCGGACTCGTTCCTGACCGGCAAGCCCGCGGCCGTCGATCTCTGCCGCGAGCTGGGCCTTGCCGAGGCCCTGATCCCGCAGCAGGAGCCGCGCGGCGCCTACGTAGCACGCCGCGGCCGGCTGGTGCCGATCCCGCCCGGCATGCGGCTGGTCCATCCCACGCGGCCATTGTCGTTCCTGCGGTCTCCGCTTCTTTCGCTGCCCGGGCGCATCCGCGCTCTGGCACACCCGCTCGTGGGGGCGAGTCGCAGCGGTGACGAGAGCGTGGGCGCGTTCGTGCAGCGGCGCTATGGAGCGGAGTTGCTGACGGTCCTCGGAGAGCCGCTGCTGGCCGGCATTCACCTTGCGGATCCGTGGCGCCTCAGCCTGCAAGCTACCTTCCCGGCCCTGCGTGCTCCGGTGCGCCGGGCGCGGCCGGGCGCGACAGCGCCTGAAGGGCCCGCGCAGCTACGGGGCAGTCCGTTCGCCAGCCTCGAAGGTGGAGTGCAACAGCTCGTCGATGCGTTGTGCACGCACCTCGGGGGTTGCGTACGGGTCGGCGCCCGAGTCACCAGCATCGTTCCTGCGGCAGGCGGCTACCGGGTGCACCTGCGGAGCGCCGTCGATGCACCCCTCGCCGCCGCGGCCGTGGTCGTGACCACGCCGGCTGCCGGCGCCGCGAGGCTCGTGAGAACGGCGAATCCGCGGCTCGCGGATCTGCTGGCCCGGGCCGAGGCTGCGTCCTCGGTCATCGTCACCCTGGGCTACCACGACCCGCGCGTGGCGCTTCCGCTGGCCGGGTCGGGCTTTCTCGTCCCGGGCGACGAGAGCAGCAGGCTTCTGGCCTGCACCTGGAGCTCTGCCAAGTGGGCGGGACGGGCGCCGGCCGGCGGCGTCCTGCTGCGCGGTTTCCTGGGCGGTTGGCGCCAACCGGAGGTGCTGGCCCTCGGCGACGGGGAGCTGATCGCGTTGCTGCAGGACGAGCTCTCCGTCACCGTAGGTGCCTCGTTCGCGCGCTCCGTTCAGCCGGCGGTGAGCCGGGTGCACCGCTGGCCGGACGGCACGCCGCTCTACCGCGTCGGTCACGCGGACTGGCTGGCCGGGGTCCGCGCCGCGTGCGCCGCAAGCCCCGGGCTCTGGCTGGCCGGGTCCCCCTACGACGGCGTAGGCATCCCGGATTGCATCCGCCAGGCACGCGAAACCGCGGCCGCCGTCGCCGCGTACCTGACCGGCGAGCGCGGGTGATGCCAGCACGCGCGGCGGACCATGACCAGACGTACGACCTGAGGGGCCACCGCGCGGAGGGCCGTCACGGCCGGGCTGTCGCGTCCTCGGGCCGGATGGGTTCATCGCAGCCCTCGAGCTCGACTCCGTACTCTGCCAGCCGCTTCGCCATGACCCGTATCGCATCGGGGTTGTGGTCGATCAGGAGGAAGTCGCGGCCGAGGCGCGCGGCAGCTTCTCCCAGAGTTCCACTGCCGGCGAAGAAATCGATTACCAGATCGCCGGGAAGCGTGTGGATTCGGACGATGCGCTCGATGATGCCAAGAGGTTTCTGCGTCGCGTAGCCGGTTTTCTCCCTGCCATTCGGACTGACGATCGTATGCCACCAGACATCGGTGGGAGTCTTGCCGCGAGCCGCTTTCTCGGGACCCACCAGGCTGGGGGCCATGTAGGGAATCCTGTCGATTTCTTCGTACTGGAAGACGTAGTCCTGCGGGTCCTTGGCATACCACAGGATGTTGTCGTGCTTCGCCGGCCATCGCGACTTGGAGCGGCTGCCGTAGTCGTAGGCCCAGATGATCTCGTTGATGAACGACTCCCGACCGAACAGGTGGTCCAGCAGTACCTTGCAGTAGTGGACTTCCCGGTAATCCACATGCAGGAAGAACGAACCGTTCGGCTTGAGCACGCGCCAGGCTTCGCGAAATCGAGGCTCGAGGAATCCCAGGTAGTCGTCGAACGTGTCGGAATAGCCGCTGGAGCCAAGCTCGATCGTTCGATACCGCTTGCCCTGGAAGCCGGTGCGGTCGCCGGCCGCCTCATCACGTACCGTTCGCAGGGTCTTCCTCGACTGAGTCCGCCCAGTGTTGAACGGAGGGTCGATGTAGATGAGCGCGGCCGACTCGTCCGGAATCGCCGCGAGGGCCTGGAGATTGTCGGCCTGGATGATTCTGCGCATCGGCGCAGCGTCTACGGCAGCAGGGAGACGAACACGCGGTCGCCCGCGTTGAAGCGGGTTGCCGCGGCGGCATGGGCGGTGACCTCCAGCGGGCCGCGCTCGCCGTTCAGCGCGATGGTCAGCTCCCGCACCTCGCCCAGGAATCGCGCGGTGACCACCGTGCCGTGGCGGCTCGTGCCGTTTGCCGCCTTGGCCGACACGCACACCTGGCCGGGGCGGATCGACACCACCCGCTGCCCGCCGGCGTCGATGGGCTGCGCGGTGCCGACCGGCCCCAGGTCGGAGACCCAGCCGGTGCCGTTGCGGCGGACCCGGACCAGGTTGGTCTTGCCGAGCAGCGACGCGACGAAGCCGTTGGCCGGCGACCAGTAGAGCTCCTCCGGCGTGCCGGTCTGCTGCAGTCGGCCGCCGCGCAGCACCGCCACCCGGTCGGCGATGTTGAACGCCTCGTCGCGGTCGTGGGTCACGAAGATGGCCGTGGTAGTCCGCAGGGCAAGAATCGCGCGCAACTCTTCGATGAGCTGCGCGCGCAGCGGCCCGTCCAGGTTGTTGAGCGGTTCGTCCAGCAGCAGCACGCGCGGCCGCGGGGCCAGCGCACGGGCGATGGCGGCGCGCTGCGCCTGGCCGCCTGAGACCTGGTGTGGGAAGCGCTCCTGGGCGTCACCAACGCGTACCAGCTCCACCACCTCGTCGATCCGCCGCGCCCGTGCCCGTTCCGGCAACCGGTGCAGGCCGAACCCGATGTTCTGCCGTAGCGTCAGGTGGGGCAGCAGCGCCGTGTCCTGAAAGACGACGCCGACGCTGCGCTCCTCCGGCGGCAGCGAGTGCCTGCCGTCGGCCGCCCGCGTCTCGCCGATGTCGATCGTCCCGGAGTCGGGCTCCTCGAAGCCGGCCACCAGGCGCAGCAGCGTGGTCTTGCCGCTGCCGCTCTCGCCCAGGACGGCGGTCGTGCCGCCTTCCTCCACGGTGAGGGAGACCCGGTCCAGGGCCGGCGTCGGGCTGCCCTTGAAGCGCTTGCTGACGGAGTCGAGGTTCAGGTCGCCGCCGGCGCGCGGCGGAGGGTTACGCCTGCGCCGGAGCCGGAGCATGGACGGGCGTCGAGCGCGACCGCCGAGGCGCGCGGCCGGCCGCAAGCAGGCGGTTGAGGATCAGGACCGGGCCGAGCCCGGCGGCGATGATCACCAGCGCGTACGGGGAGGCTTCGATGATCTGTTCGTTGCCGGCTAGCCGAAACACGTTGGTGGCCAGCGTCTCCAGGCGGAACGGGCGCAGGATCAGCGTCAGCGGCAACTCCTTCAGCATCTCGACGACCATCAGGATCGACGCCGTCATCAAGGCTGGCCGGAGGTTCGGCAGCGCGACGTGCAGCAGGCCGCGTCCCGGCCGAAACCCCAGGGCGCGTCCCACCTCGTCGAAGCGCGCCGGAATGCGGCAGAAGCCCGAGTCGATCGCGTGGTACCCCAGGGCGAAGAAGCGCACCACGTAGGCGGCTACGAGCGCCAGCCCGGAGCCGGTCAGCAGCAGTCCCGGCGAGAAGCCGAGCATGGCACTCGCGGCGTCGTTCAACCGATGGTCGACCCAGGTGTAGGCGGTGGCGATGCCGACCGCCAGCACGGCCGCCGGCACCGCGTAGCCTGCCGTGGACCAGCGGGCCAGCGCCCCGACCAGCCGGTCCTTGCGGATCCGCGCCGCGTACGCGACCAGCAGGGCGAGCGCCACGGTGGCGGCGGTCGCCGCCACCGCCAGGCCGATGCTGGTGCCGGTCAAGCGGACCAGATCCACGTCGAAGCCCGGCAAGCGGCGGGAGGCCCACCACAGGAGCTGACCGACCGGCAGCCCGAATCCGGTTATCACCGGCAGGGAGCAGGCGGCCATGGCGCCCAGCGCCCGCGCGCCCTGCAGCCGCCGCCGGACCAGGGGGCGATCGTGCAGCGTCGCATCGCCGAACCGCGCCGCGCCGCGGCCGCGGTGCTCGAGCGCCTGCAGCAACGCGACGATGACGAGCATCAGCGCTCCCAGCGCCAGGGCGACCTTCACGCTGCCGAGGCCGAACCAGCCGCGGAAGATGCCGATCGTGAGGGTGTCAACGCCGAGGTAGTGCGAGGCCCCGAACTCGCCGAGCGTCTCCATCACCACCAGCATCACCCCGGCGACCAGCGCCGGCCGGGTTGCCGGCAGCACCGCGCGGGCAAACGCCTCGAAGCCGGAGCTGCCCAGGCTGCGGGTCACCTCCAGCAGGGTCGCTCCCTGCTGGGCGAATGCCGCGCGCGCGGTGAGATAGACGTAGGGATAGAGCAGCGTGGCCAGCACGAACGCCAGCCCGCCGAAGCCCCGCACCCGCAGGATGGGGTAGGCGCCGGCCGGGATGTCCAGCACCTCCCGGAACAGGAGCTGTGCAGGTCCCGTGTAGTCGAAGATGCCGGCGTACGCCAGGGCGCCGATGTAGGTCGGGAGGGCAAGCGGCAGCACCAGCAGCCAGCCGAGCGCGCGGCGGCCGGGGAAGTCGTACACGGTCACCAGCCACGCGGCGGCCACGCCGACGATCGCGCACAGCCCGGCGACCAGGGCGACCAGGGCGATGGTGGTGCCGATGTAGCGGGGGAGGACGGTCCGGATCAGGTGGCCCATCTCCGCGGACAGGAACCCGTCCAGGTTCGCGATCACGACCAGGAGCGGCGCGCCGATCAGGATGGCGACCGCGACCGGCGCCGCCAGCCAGCCGCGGGACACCGGGACCCGCGACCGGGGACCGCCCCGCGTCCGCTGCGTGGCGACACCGGTGCGGACGGTCCTCGGCAGCCGCGCAGTCAGCAGGTCAGCCATTCCGTGTCTGAACCGGTACCATATAAATCAAGCTACGTTAAGTCCATATAGACGGATTGAGCGAAGAGCGCAAGGGCGTGGGACGGATGAGGGACCTGCGGGCCGGCGCAGCGGTGCAGCCGCGCCGGCCCACGGGGGTGGGCTGATGCGGCCGGCGCTCATCCGGCACCGGCCGCATGCCCGTACGCTATCGCCAGCCGGCGTGGTCGAAGACGCGCACCGCGTCGGCGTTGAGCTCGCCCAGCCGGTTCAGCGGCAGATCGTCGGCCGTGAAGTCGCCCCAGGACTGGAGCAGCGGCGACGCGCTCACCGCCGGGTTGACCGGGTACTCGTGGTTGGCGGCCGAGAACAGCTCCTGCGCCTCGGCCCCGGTCAGGAACTCCAGCAGCTTGACCGCGTTGTCGAGGTTCCCGGCGCTCATGGTGACGCCGGCGCCGCTGACGTTGACGTGGGCGCCCCGACCATCCTGGCCGGCGCCGTCCTGGTTCGGGAAGAACACCCGCACCTGCGCGCCGACCTCGCGCTCGTACTCGTCGCCGGAGTTGATCAGCAGACCGACGTAGTAGGTGTTCACGACTGCCAGGTCGCCTTCGCCGGCGGCGACCGCCTTCATCTGGTCGCGGTCGTTGCCCTGCGGGGTGCGCGCCATGTTGGCGACCATGCCGGCGGCCCACGCGGCGGCCTCGGCCTCGCCTTCATTGGCGATGATCGAAGCCAGCAGCGACTGGTTGTAGATGTTCGATGACGACCGGATCAGGATGCGCCCCGCCCACATGGGGTGGGTGAGGTCGGCGTATGTGGACAGCTCGTCCGGCGACACGCGGTCCGGGTGGTAGACGATCACGCGGGCGCGCTGCGTGAGGCCGAACCAGTTGCCCTCGGGGTCGCGCAGGTGGGCCGGCACGTTCGCCTCCAGCAGCGCCGACGTCACGGGCTGCAGCAGGCCCATCGACTGGGCGCGCACCAGGCGGCCGGCGTCGACGGTCATCAGGATGTCCGCCGGGGATGCCGAGCCTTCGCGGGACAGCCGTTCGATGAGCTCGTCAGCCTTGCCCTGAATGACGTTGACCTTGATCCCGGTCTGCTCCTCGAAGCGGTCGTAGAGCGCCTGATCGGTGTCGTAGTGACGGTGCGAGTAGACGTTGACCTCACCGTCGGCGAGCGCCGTGCCGCCGGCCGCCAGGACGAAGGCGAGCGACACCAGCAAAAGGAATGTGCGTCTCATGCAGAGACCTCCTGTAAGGAATGTGATCAGGAGTAGTGAAGTAAGTTGAATTAGTCTTGTCAAGCGTCATTAAGTATGTGAATATGAATTAATCGAGTCGAGCCAAGGGAGGAGATCATGGACGAGATCGACGGGCGGCCGCATGCCGGGCAATCAGATATGGATCAGGCAGACATGGATCAGGACGCAGCGCACGCCGTCCCCTGCGGGTGCGTGCGGGCGCTGCGGGCGGGGCCGGAAGCGGCTCTGCCGTGCGCGTGCGTCCGGGGCAACCGGGACCGGCAGTCTGCGAGTGAGGTTCGCTCCGCTCAGACAGAGCACGCGACTGGCGCTGGCGTGGGCGTGCGGGATAGTCTGCGCGCGGAGCGCGCCGGTGAGTCGAGTTGACGGACACGGTGGCGGTGGCGGCGGGCCGCCGATCGCCGGCAATCCCGAATCGTTCCCGTCCGACCCGGAGTTGGCGCGCACGCTGGCCGCGACGCGCGATCGCGCCACCGTTTGCACGCTGACCGCGGACGGCTACCCCTACGGGAGCGCCGTCTCCTACGTTGCGGACGATGCCGGTGCGCCCGTCGTGCTGATCTCGGAGATGGCCGAGCACACCGTCAACGCGCGCGGTGACGATCGCGCCAGCGTGCTCATAACGGCTCCGACTCCGGAGCACGCGGATCCGCTCAGCACCGCACGCCTGACGCTGGTCGGCCGGCTGCTACCGCTGGATCGTCCGGGGACGCGGCGGGATGCCTACCTGGAGCGCCATCCGTACGCGTCCTACTACGCGGACTTCAGCGACTTCGGCTTCTGGCTCCTCGACGTCGAGCGTTGCCGCTTCGTGGGCGGCTTCGGTCACATGAGCTGGGTCACGGCCGACGACTATCGGGCCGCCGCCGCCGATCCGCTGGCGGAGGCGGCGGACGGGATCGTCGCCCACATGAACGACGACCACGCCGACGCCAACCTGCTGTACGTGCAGGCACTGGCCGGGCTTGCGGATGCCACGGAAGCCTCGCTGACGGGCATCGACCGCTACGGGATGACATTGCGCGCCCAGACGCCCGCGGGTCCGCGCCTGGCTCGCGTCGCCTTTCCCGAGGCGCTCCGCCGGGCCGGTCAGGCGCGCCCGGCGGTGATCGAACGGCTGGAGGCCGCACGCCGGGCATCCGCCCGGTCAGACTGAGCCGGACTCACGCGGCGGCGGCCGCGAACCGGTAGGCGAACAGCGTCGCGTAGGTGATCCGGAAGTTCAGCCGCACACGCCGTCCTGCCAGCGCGCCGAGGTCGCGTCCGCCCCAGGTCACCGGCACGTCCACGCCGGACTCGACGCGGCGGTCCCAGTCGTCGTGGCCGAAACCGGCGATCGGCGCGGTCTCGCCCAGGATCGCGACCGACACCGGGCCGGCCGCCGCGCCGATGTTGAGCAGCAGCCGGGGGCCGCCGACCGTCACCTCCGTGGTGGTCAGCACGCCGCCGCCCGGCCCGGCGCGCAACCCGGCGAAGCGGTCGCGCGGCGCCCGCAGCAGCCCGATCGCGCTGCGCAGCGGAGCGCCCTGGAGCGGCCGGTGCGCGTACGGCCGGCCGGTGTACCACATCAGCATGCGGTCGCCGTCCACGACCGGCGGCGACATGCTCATCGCCACCCAGGTGCTGTCCCAGGCGTCCGACGGCCCGGTGTGCAGCCAGGTTTCGCGGGCGCACGCCCGCTCCCACCGGTCGCCGTCGCGGCTGGAGGCGAGCTGCACGTCCAGGATCTCGTTGGTCGGATCGTAGCGCTCCAGCAGACCCAGATACTGGTTGCCCCAGTTGAAAAGCGGCATGCCGTAGAACTCGCACGCCGGATCGTCGGCGTCGTCCGCGTCGAACACGCGCGTCGTCGGCGTCCACGACAGCAGATCCGCGGAGCGCGACACCGCGATGTCCCGGCGCACCGCGAGCTCCCTGCGATCGATGGAAAGGTCGCGGTCGCTGCGCGAGGTCATCACGTATCCGCCGCGGACGAAGTCCTGCATCACCGCCGTGCGGTCGCCGCGGGGCAGCGCGACCCGCTCCGGATGGAGCTGCCAGTCGACGCCGTCGGCGCTGAAGGCGACCACGTAGCCGCGGCCGCCGGCCACGTCGTGAAAGAACGAGATGAACGCGAAGCGCCGTTGCGGATCCCGGTCGGGGTCGTACAGCACCGTGGCTGGGTAGAGCCGCCGCAGGCGGGGCTCGCGCTCGTCGATCAGGGCCAGGTTGTTGCCGGGACCGGCCTGCGGGACGCGGTCCAGCGATGGCCGCTCCCAGCGCAGCCCGTCGTCGGACTCTGCGTAGCACAGGCTGGCCGACGGCACATCCGCCAGGTAGGCGCCCATGTACCACATGCGGTAACGTCCGCCGACGCGGTAGATCGACCCCCAGACCGATACGGAATTGCTCTCCCAGGGCCGCTCGGGGCGCAGCACCGGATCCGGGGTGACTCGCTGCGGCCGCTCGATCAGGCGCGTCAGCCCGCGTCGGCCCAGCACCTCGGCATCGTCCACGAGCAGATGCAGGTGCGGGTCGTGCATGTACGGACCAGCCTATCGAGGGCGGCAGGGCCAGGGAAGCCGACCGTGCGGCCCCTTGGCCGTCCGGCGCATTTCGCGGTAGACCTATCGGAAAGGAGGACGAACCTATGGCCGCTGCTTGCCCCGTGTGTGAAGCCGACGTGCCGCTGGAGGACGACGTCGTCATGGGAGAGTTGATCGAGTGCCCGGAGTGCGGATCGGAGTTGGAAGTGGTCTGTCTCGATCCGCTGGAGCTGGACGAGGCGCCCGAGGAAGAGGAGGACTGGGGCGAGTGAGCGAAGCGAACCCCACTCGCAGAGTGAGCGAAGCGAACCCCACTCGCAGAGTGAGCGAAGCGAACCCCACTCGAGGAGTGACGGTTGGTGTCCTCCACTCCCTGGTGCGCAAGGAGGAGAAGCTCCTGCTCGCCGCGTTCCGCGACCGCGGCGTGGAGGTGACGCTGATCGACGACCGCAAGCTGGTGTTCGACCTGCAGCGCCGGCCGGAGGTCGACGTGGTCCTGGAGCGCTGCATCAACCACTCGCGCGCGCTGCACGCTCTGCGCCTGCTGGAGAGCCTGGGCATCCGCTGCGTGAACAGCTACCAGGTCGCCGAAGTGTGTGGCGACAAGATCCTCACCGCCGTCGCGCTGCAGGAGCACGGCGTGCCGCAGCCGGAGGTGCGCGTTGCCTTTACCGACGAGTCCGCGCTGCAGGCGATCGAGGAGATCGGCTACCCGGTGGTGCTGAAACCGGCGGTCGGCTCCTGGGGGCGCCTGATCGCCAAGGTGAACGACCGCGAGGCGGCCGAATCGATCCTGGAGCACAAGCGCATCCTGGGCTCCTATCACCACTCGATCTTCTTCGTGCAGAAATACATCGACAAGCCCGGCCGCGACATCCGCTGCTTCGTGATCGGCGACCGGTGCATCGCGGCGATCTACCGTTCTTCCGCGCACTGGAAGACCAATACCGCGCTGGGCGGCACCGCCGAGGGTGCGCCGGTCACCGCGGAGCTGAGCGAGCTGGCCCTGAACGCGGCGCGGGCCGTGGGCGGCGGGATGGTCGGCGTCGACATCCTGGAGAGCGACGACGGCCTGCTCGTGAACGAGGTCAACTACACGATGGAGTTCAGCAACAGCATCCACACGACCGGAGTCGACATCCCGGCCCACATCGTCGACTACACCATCAGCCAGGCGCCCCACAGGCAAGCGCCCCACAGCCAGGCGAACCAGTGATCCGCGCTTCCATCGTCGGCGCCTCCGGCTACACCGGTGGCGAGTTGCTGCGGCTGCTGCTGTTCCACCCCGAGGTGTCGGTAGCGCAGGCCACCTCCGAGCGGCTTGCGGGAAAATACGTCCGCCACACCCATCCCAACCTGCGCGGCGTCACCGATCTGAAGTTCGTGTCGGCCGCCGAGCTGGTTCCGTGCGACGTGCTGTTCCTGTGCCTCCCGCACGGGCGCGCGATGGACCGGATCGACCGGTTCCGCGCTCTGGCCGAGCGCATCGTCGATCTCAGCGCCGATTTTCGCCTGCGCGACCCGGAGGCCTACGTCCGCTGGTACGGAGGCCCACATCCGCGTCCGGAACTGCTGGCCGACGCGGTGTACGGGATGCCCGAGCTGCACCGCGACCGGCTGCCGGGCGCGGCGCTGGTCGCCGGCTGCGGCTGCAACGCGACGGCGACCATCCTGGCGCTGCGCCCGCTGGTGGCCGCGGGCGTGGTCGAGCAGGCCGTCGTGGAGGTGAAGGCGGGCTCGAGCGAGGGCGGCAACGAGGCGAGCGCCGCAAGCCACCACCCGGAACGGTCGGGCAGCGTGCGCTCCTACAAGCCGACCGGCCACCGGCATCAGGCCGAGATGCTGCAGGAGCTCGGCGGCGCTCTGCGCCTGAGCTTCTCGGCGACCGCGGTGGAGATGGTGCGCGGCATCCTGGCCACCGCGCACGTGTTTCTCTGCGAAGACGGGGACGGGGCGTCCCTGGACGAGAAGGCCGTCTGGCGCATCTTTCGCCGCGCCTACGCGGACGAGCCGTTCGTCCGCATCGTCAAGGAGCGCCAGGGCATCTACCGGTTTCCGGAGCCCAAGATCCTCACCGGCAGCAACTACTGCGACGTGGGCTTCGAGCTCGACGCCGGCGCCCGCCGGCTGGTGGTGATGAGCGCGCTGGACAACCTGATGAAGGGCGCCGCCGGCCAGGCGGTGCAGGCGTTCAACGTCATGCACGGGCTGGACGAGCGCGCCGGGCTGGAGTTTCCCGGCCTGCACCCCGTCTGAGCGGCCGAGCGCCCGCCCGTGTGCCGCCTGCTCGCGGTCTCGTCCCCGCAGCCGTTCGACCTGCAGCGCTACCTGGAGCCCTTCGCGGAGGTCGCCCGCACCAGCAGCGAATACCAGGGACACGGCTGGGGCTGCGGCTGGATGACCCCGGGCGGATGGCGGCTCTACCATGACATCGCGCCGGTCTGGGAGGACCCGTCACCGCCGCGCGGGCGCACGCGGCTGTTCGTCGCGCACGCGCGCAGCGCGTTCCGGGACGAAGGGATCGAGGTGCGCAACAACATGCCGTTCACCGACGGGCGCTCGCTGTTCCTGTTCAACGGCGAGTTGCGCGGCGTGCGGATGAAGGAGGAGGGCCGCATCGGTGCCGAGAAGGTGTTCAACTTCATCCGCCGCTTCGACCGCGGCGACATGGCGGAGGCGATGCGCAAGGGGCTGGCGATCATCGAGCGGCGCACCCGGTTCGTCCGCGCGATGAACATCATCATCGCCGACGCCGACGCCATCCGGGTGACCAACCGCTTCAACGACTCGCCCGGCTACTTCCAGATGCATGTTTCGGCATCCCCGGAGCGGCTGATACTCTGTTCCGACCCGTTGCCCGCGAGCGGCGTATCCGGCGCTTCCGCCGGTGGCGAGTGGCAGCCGCTCGCCACCGGCGAGGTGCACACGTACCGGACCGACATGGCCTGGACCGATAAGGCCTGGACCGACCGGCCGGACCAACAAGGCAGGACCTGAACGCTGAATATCATCAAAGTGGGCGGCGGCAGCGCCATCAACCTGCCGGGAATCGCGGCCGACTTGGCAGATCTGGCCGAGCCGGCGGTGGTCGTGCACGGCGCCAACGCGCTGCGCGACGAACTGGCCGAGCGTCTGGGCGCACCGAAACGGGTGCTGACCTCGGTGTCCGGCTACTCCAGCGTGTACTCCGACGACCGCGCGCTGGACATGATCATGCTGGCCTACGCGGGGTTGCGAAACACCCAGCTCGTCGAGCTCTGCCAGAGGGCCGGGGTCAACGCGATCGGCTTGACCGGCCTGGACGGCCGCCTGATACGCGGCCGGCGCAACAAGGGCATCCGCGTGCGGCGCGAAGGCCGCACCGTGATCGAGCGTGACCGTTCGGGCAAGCCGGCCGCCGTCAACGGCGCGCTGCTGCGCACCCTGCTCGACGGCGGCTACACGCCGGTGGTGAGCATCCCCATCGCCGACCAGGACGGCATCGCCATCAACTCCGAAAACGACGATATCGTCGTGGCGCTGCATGCCGAGCTGCGGGCACGGCGGGTGATTCAGCTCATCGAAGCGCCGGGGTTCCTGGAGCACGCCGGTGACGAGTCGTCGGTGCTGCGCGAGGTGGACGCCGTGGCGCTCGACCGGTTCGAAGCGCAGGCCGACGGGCGCATCAAGCGCAAGCTGCGCGCGCTCAAGGACTTGATTGCCCAGGGCGAAGTTGAGGTCATACTGTGCGACGGACGCACCGAACACCCGGTGCGCGACGGCCTTGCGGGGCATGGAACCAGGATCGGATGAACACTCAAGAGACCGAGCGACGCTACGCGTTCGAGGTATACCCGAAGCGGGACCTGACCCTGGTGCGGGGTGAAGGCGCCCTGGTCTGGGACGATGCGGGACGCAGCTACATCGACTGCGCGGCCGGCACCGGCGTGGCCTGCCTGGGGCACGCCCACCCGGTCGTCGCCGAAGCGATCGCCCGGCAGGCGCGGACGCTGATCACCTGCGGGGGCGTGTTCTACAACGACCGGCGCGCGGCGCTGCTGGCCCGCCTGGTGTCGGTGGCGCCGGACAGCCTCACGCGCGCCTTCCTGTGCAACTCCGGCAGCGAGGCGATCGAGACCGCCTTCAAGTTCGCCCGGCTGGCGACCGGACGCACCGACATCGTCGCCGCCGCGCGCGGCTTCCACGGCCGCACCATGGGCGCGCTGAGCGCGACCCACAACAAGAAGTACCGGGAGCCGTTCGCCCCCCTGGTCCCGGGCGTGACGCACGTGCCGTACAACAACCTCGACAAGCTGGCGGCGGCGGTCACCGACCGCACCGCGGCGGTGGTGCTGGAACCGGTCCAGGGCGAAGGCGGGGTGCACCGCGGCGCCGACGACTACCTGACAGGCGCGCGCGAGCTGTGTGACGAGCGCGGGGCGCTGCTGATCGCTGACGAGATCCAGACCGGCTTCTGCCGCACCGGCCGCATGTTCGCGGTCGAGCACGCGGGCGTGCAGCCGGACGTCATGTGCGTGGCCAAGGGCATCGCCGGCGGCCTGCCGATGGGGGCGGCGCTGTTCAGCGACACGGTCAAGCCGGCGGTCGGCATGCACGGCTCCACGTTCGGCGGCAACCCGCTCGCGTGCGCGGTGGCGGACGCGACCATCCGCTACCTGGTCGAGCAGGACCTGGCAGCACGGGCGGCCGAGTCCGGGGCCTACTTCGCGGAGCTGTTCGAGCGATCGCGCCCGAGGTGCGTGCGGCAGCTCAGGCAGTTCGGGCTGATGATCGGCATCGAGCTCAAGGAGCGGTCGCAGCCGCACCTGGTGTCGCTGATGGAGGAGGGGGTGCTGGCGCTGCCCGCGGGCAGGACCGTGATCCGGCTCCTTCCGCCGCTGGTCATCGAGCGCGCGCAGGTCGAGGCCGTGGTGGCTGCGCTTTGCAAAGTGCTGGCGCGGTGAATAGGTTATCTGCATGAAAGTCGTCCATCGCCTCGCATTCGTGCTGACCGCCGTCGGGCTCGCCGCGACGCCGGCATTCGGCCAGACGACGGAGGACCAGACCACCGTCGTCGGGCTCAACCTGCTCGGTCCCGTGGTGGGCCTCTACAGCGGGTCCTTCGAGCAGGCGATCGACGACGATCTGAGCATTTTCGTCATCCCCACCTACTTCAACGCCAAGCTGGGCGTTTTCGACGCGCTGGCGAGCCTCGCGGACATTCAGCCGGAGGACTACGACCTCTGGTATCTGGCGGTTGCCGCGGGCGTGAACTACTTCATCAACGGCACGGCTCCGGCGGGGGTGTTCGCCGGTGCGTGGCTGCAGCCCGGCTATGGGCGCGCCCGATTCGAGGCCAGCGCGCTCGCGGAGGACTCCGAAGAGACGTTTGACGGCTCGACCGTGACCCTGACCGCGGGCGCGCACGTTGGCTACCGGCTCATCTGGGGTCCCGTGGCGATCACTCCGCGCGTGGGCATCAGCTACCAGCTCGCTCTGAGTCCGGTGTCCGGCTTCGACACGCGCATGAGGAACCTGGTGGACAACGTGAACACGGGACTGCGGTTCCCATGGGGGGTAGACGTCGGGATCGCGTTCTGAGCACGACGACGGGCTTGCATATACCTGAAAAGAACTTTATGATGTAAAGCATCCTTGGTCGACCGGAGGGGAGAGGCAGGTCTTCATGGGTGCACACGGCGTTGCCGCCGGTCCGATCGAACGCCTGGAGCGCATGCTCCGCTCGCCGCTGGTGCGGCTGCTGGCAATCGGCGGGCTGGCGCTGGTGCTGCAGGTTCCGCTGCTCCTCATCGGCGATCTGGTGCGCGAGCGCCGGAGCACCCGGGACGCTGCCGTGGAGGAGATGGGATCCACCTGGGGCGGCGTGCAGCGCCTTGCCGGGCCGTTTCTGGTCGTGCCGTACCGGGTTCCGTCCGCAGATGCCGATCGCGCGCCGGCGGAGGCCGTGGCCACGTTTCTGGCCGCCGAGCTCCGAGTGGCTGCCGACCTCAGGACCGAGCGCCTGCGTCGCGGGCTGTTCGAGGCGCCGGTGTATCGGGCGGCCATCGTGCTGTCCGGCACGTTCGAGCCGCCGGACTTCTCGCAGTGGGCGGTGCCTCCCCACGAGATGCTGTGGGAGCGGGCAGAGCTGGCCTTCGACGTGTCGGGCGTGCGGTCCATCCAGACCGGTGCGCGGCTGCGGTGGGGGGAGACGGATCTCGAATTCGAGCCGGGGACCGGACTGCGCGCCGGCGGCACCGGCATCCACGCGCCGGTCGGCGGTCCGTGGCCGGGTCGAGACGGCTTGACGTTCCAGGCGACGCTGGATCTGGCCGGCAGCGCGAGCCTGCGGGTGGCCCCGACGGGCCTTGCGACCGTGGTGGAGATCTCCGGCGACTGGCCGCACCCGAGCTTTCGGGGAGGGTGGCTGCCGGCGGAGCGCGAGCTCCGCGACGACGGATTCAGCGCGGCGTGGCGCATCTCCCACTTCGGGCGCGGCTTTCCGCAGAGCTGGCGCGGGACGACGTACGGCGGGGAGATCGAGACTGCGTCGGTCGGCGTGGATCTGCTGACACCGGTCGATCCGTATCGGCAGTCGGAGCGCAGCCTGAAGTACTCGCTGCTGTTCCTGGCGCTGACGTTCGGGGTCGCGTGGCTGTTCGAGGTGCTCGGCGGTGCGCGGCTGCACCTCGCCCACTACACGCTGATCGGCGCGGCCATGTGCCTGTTCTACCTGCTGGAGCTGGCGCTCAGCGAGCACATCGGCTTTCCCGCGGCCTACGCGCTGGCGGCTGCGCTCGTGGTGGTCACCAACGGAGCGTACGCCCGGGCGCTGCTCGCGCCGCGCCGCGCCGCGCTGCTGGCCGGCGTCCTCTGTGTCCTGTATGCCGGCATCTACGTGCTGCTGCAGCTCGACGACCACGCCCTTCTGGCCGGGGCCGGCGCGCTTTTTCTCATCCTGGCCGCGATCATGTACGCTACGCGCGCCGTGGATTGGCATGCCGCCGGCTCGAAGCCGGAACGGGCAGGAGGAGGAACGTGATGAAGACCGCGCAGCAGGCGCGCAGCGAGGGGCGGGGCCCCGCGATCTGGCTGGCCGGCGACCCGGCCGACCTCGGCGAGTGGATGGAGCGCGGCGCGGCCGGGATCGTCACCAACACCGTCGTGCAGAACCAGTTGGTCAAGAAGTACGGGACGCTCAAGGAAGTCACCCAGCGCTACCTGGACATGACCGACAAGCCGGTCGTGGTGGAGATCGACGGCCACAGCACGGCCGAGCTGATCGATGTCGGGCACGCCTTCACGGTCATGTCGGACCAGATCATCATCAAGGTACCGTGTACCTCCCAGGGCCTCGGCGCCTTCCGGGCGTTTGCGGCCGAGGGGGTGGAGACTTTCTGCACCACGGTGTTCTCGCTCACGCAGGCGGCGGCGGTCGCGCAGGCGGGCGCCACACACGTGCTGCCGTTCTGCGAACCGGTCAAGCAGCTCAACGACGATCCGGCCCGGCTGGTGCGCGAGTGCCGGTGCATGTTCGACGGCTGGGCGCAGCGTCCCTTCGTCACCGCGGCGCTGGTGCGGTCGCTGGACGTGGCGTACGCGGCGCTGCGCGCGGGAGCGGACGGCATCATCATCTTCTGGACCACGCTCAAGGAGATGATGGACCACCCGCTCACCACCGAGTGGAACAAGACCTTCCTCGACGAATGGAACGCCATGCACGCCGACGGCAAGCTCGACGGCGTGCCGGTGGCCGACTGAGGCAACCGTGGCGAGCCGGTTCGACACCGGTGTGCTGGATCGGGCGCTGGCGCGCAAGCGACAGGAACGAGAGCGCGTGCGTCGTGCGGTGCAGACGCGCGCTCTCCGTCTGCTCGATGAGTCACCGGTCGATGTGGGTGAGGCGATCCTGTTCGGGTCCGTGGTGCGGCCCGGACAGTTCGACGCCGAATCCGACGTCGATGTCGCCATTCCTGCGGTCGCCCCGCGGGCCTACTTCGTACTCATGGGCCACCTCGAGGACGGGCTCGGGCGTGACGTCGACGTGGTCACGATCGACTCCTGCCACTTCGCCGATGCGATACGGCGAACCGGACTGCGATGGACCGGGACTCGCACGTAACGCTGGCCGCACAGGTTCGGGCCCAGACTGCAGCGCGACGTGGAAGCGTTTCTGAGCGCGCTGGGTCCGGGAAGCGGGTGATGCACGACGGGACTCTGTACGACCGGCTCGATGCCACCTCACAGGCGTGCATCGATGGGGTCACTTCGCGCTACCGCTGCACGATGCAGGAGGTACGGGAACTATGCGAGGCGGCCCGCGACCTGGCGATGTGGGGCGAGCCCGGAATCGACGAGTGGTGGGCTGCCGCTGAGGCAGCGGGCGCTGAGGCAGCGGGCGCGGAGTCGGCGGTCCACCTTCGGCTGAACCCGCGCGAGCGCAAGAAACGGCTGATCGCCGCTCTCCGGGAGCACATGCAGCGGCTGCGGTCCGAGCCGACCCGCTACGATCGCCCCGCCGCGAAGCCCGAGCGGCCGCCGGCGAAGCCCGAGCGGCCGCCGCTGCGATTCGTCGACGCGCCCGCGGACACATCGGTGTTCGGTGACTGCCCGGTGCGCTCCGACCGCACCCTGTGCTGCAACCTGAAGACGATCGACGCGGTGCAGAACTGCTCGTTCGGCTGCAGCTACTGCACGATCCAGACCTTCTACGGCGACCGGGTGGCCGTGGACCGCGACCTGGGCCGCAAGCTGCGCGAGATCGAGCTGGACAACCGGCGCTTCTACCACATCGGCACCGGCCAGTCCTCGGACTCGCTGGTGTGGGGCAACCGCGCCGGCATGCTGGACGAACTGTGCCGCTTCGCGGGCGAGCATCCCAACGTGCTGCTGGAGCTCAAGACCAAGTCGGCCAACGTCAGCTACTTCCTGGACCGACAAGTGCCGGCGAACCTGGTGTGTAGCTGGTCGCTGAACACCGCTGCCGTGATCGAGCACGAGGAGCACTTCACCGCTTCGCTGGAGCGCCGCCTGGCCGCCGCGCGCCGTTTCGCCGACGGCGGGCGCATGGTGGCCTTCCACTTCCATCCGATGGTCCACTACGACGGCTGGGACACCGAGTATCCGGCGTTGGCGAAACGGCTGCTCGACTCGTTCGCCCCGGAGGAGGTGGCCTTCCTGTCCATGGGTTCGGTCACCTTCATCAAGCCCGTGATCAAGCAGATCCGGCAGCGTGGGGAGCCGACGCGCATTCTCCAGGCCGAGCTCGTCGCCGACCCGCACGGCAAGCTCACCTATCCGGACGAGCTCAAGGTGCGGATGTTCCGCACGATGTACCGGGCGTTCGCGCCGTGGCACGGCCGGGTATTCATGTACCTGTGCATGGAGAAGGCGACGATCTGGGACCAGGCGTTCGGGTGGCGCTACGCGTCCAACGACGAGTTCGAGCGTGCGTTCGGAGCGGCGACCCTGGGATGGCCGCCCGGTGAACGGCAGTCCGCCTGAGCGGAGTCCGATGGGGCGATGAACCGCCTGCTCGCGTGGCGAAAGGAGCCCGGCGTGCGTGTGGCCGGCAGCCGCGGCCTGGATCGGTTCAAGGTGCAGGCGCCGGGCGTGGTCGCGCTGCCCTGCGGCGGCTACCGGCTGTTCTACACGGCGGTCGGGCCGGACAAGCCGTTCGCCGACTGTCAGGGCTGCATCCTCAGCGCCGTCTCCGCCGACGGACTGATCTTCGAGGTGGAGCCGGGCATCCGCGTGGCGCCTGACCCCGGACGGCCGGACTTGTCGCTGCGCGCGCTGGCGCCCAGCGTCACGCCGATCGACGGCGGTTGGCGCATGTACTTCGAGGGCCGTGGGCCGGCCGATCGGCCGACGGTGATCGCCAGCGCCGTGTCGGCCGACCTGCTGCGCTGGCAGGTCGAGCCGGGCCTGCGGGTCGCCGGCTCCGAGCGCTGCGGAGCGCCGCGGTTTCTGCCGCTGGGCGGCTCATCATGCGGAGCGGGGGCGGGCCGGCTGTTCCATTTCCGCGCCGACGACGGACCGCCGCGAAGGAGTGCCGTGTACTCGGCGATCACCGAGGACGGGCTGTCGTTCACGCCGGAAGAAGGCGTGCGCATGTCGAGCCGCACCGGTGAGCTGGACTCCTCCGGCATCACCGCGGCGGAGGTAACCGCTCCTGAGGAAACCGGCGCTTCCTGGGTGATGATTTACTCGGCCTGGCAGGACGTGCCGCCCGGCACCGAGGTGCCGCTGCATCCCAGCCACGATCCGGACGCGGTCGCCAGCGGCCGCAGCGCCGACTTCGCGGCCGCCTCCATCGCCGTCGACCTCTGCGGCTACCGTTCGCGCATCCTGGCGGCGACCTCGGCCGACGGCGCGCGCTTCGGGCCGGGCAGCGTCGTCGTCGAAGGCGGCGGCCACGACAGCGGCGACGTCGACGCCGTACATGCCGAGGACATGGCGCTGGTGCGTCTTGCCGACAGCCGCTGGCGCATGTACTACGCAGCCTGTGACGCCGCCGGCAACTGGCAGATCGCGAGCGCGATCAGCGCCTGACGCGCCGCTCCCCGAGGGGCATCGCCGGCCGCAGCCCCTACCAGTTCGTGAACGACCCGTCGGGCCGGCGCAGGTGCGGGGCCTCCCAGAGCTTCAGCGGGGTCTTGGCAACGGGCGCTTCCGTATCGAACCCGACGCCGAGGCCCGGTCCCTCCGGCACCGCGTAGGTCACGCCGTCCAGCACCGGCATCACCGGGAACATCTCCCGGTCGAACAGGGCGATCTTCTCGGGGCTGCGCTCCTCCAGCCACGCGTACTGCGCGGTCGCGGCTGCCAGGTGCAGGTTGGCCGCGGTGCTCACCGGGCCCAGCGGGTTGTGCGGCATCAGGTCGATGTAGTGCGCCTCGCACCAGCCGACCACCTTCATGGCTTCGGTGAAACCGCCGACGTTGCAGATGTCCAGCCGCGCGAACGCCGGGATTCCCGCTTCCAGGTACGGCAGGAACTGCCACTTGCTGGCGAACTCCTCGCCGATCGCCATCGGCACCTGCGTCATGCGCTGCAGCGCCTCGTACGCGCCGGGCGTCTCGTCCCGGATCGGTTCCTCCAGAAAATCGATCGTGCCCGGTGGCATGGCCTGGCAGAAGCTCGCCGCCTCCGCGACCGAGAGGCGGTGGTGGTAGTCGATGCCGAGCGCGGCGCGGCGGCCGATCGCCTGCCGCGCGGCGATCAGGGTGTCGGCGGCCGCGCCGATCGACGGGCGCGGATCGAAGATCCCTGCCGTGTCGTCCACGGGTATCGGCAGCCGGACGCAGGGCCAGCCGGCGTCGACCAGCCGCACCACGTCGGCCACCGCGTCTTCGCCGAAGCCGTGCGTCGTGGTCGCGAAGCACGGGACGCGGTCGCGGTGCGTGCCGCCCAGGAGCTGGTACACGGGCACGCCCAGGGAGCGGGCCACCAAGTCGTGCAGGGCGATGTCGATGGCCGACAGCGCCGCGGTGAGCACCCGGCCGCCCTCGAAGTACTGACTCCTGTAGACCTCCTGCCAGATGGCGCCGATGCGCCGCGGGTCGCGCCCGATGAGGAATTCGCTGAAGTGGCTGACCGCCCCTCGGACGGCCAGCTCACGGCCGGTCACGCCCGATTCGCCGAGCCCCACGTGGCCGTCGCTGGACTCGATCCTGACGATGCAGAGGTTGCGGATGCCGCCGGGGACAATATGGGTCTCGATGCGCGCGATCTTCATGAGGCGAGTCTCCCCCGCGGCGACCCTGCCGGCAACCCGGAGTCGATGTCACGGCCCGGTCTTGCCGAACACGCCCGGTATGGCGCACCGTCCGCTCCGAACCGTGCCCCATCGACTTCTCCGGTTCGCCCTGCAGCGGACCTACCGCGAACCGCGCATGTTCCGCGCGCCCGCGCGTCTCAAGCGCCGCTACGACGCGGTCGTCATCGGCGGCGGCGGGCACGGGCTGGCGTGCGCCTATTACCTGGCGCGCGACCACGGCGTGCGCGACGTGGCGGTGCTCGAACGGAGTTACATCGGCGCGGGCGGCACCGGCCGCAACACCGCCATCGTCCGCTCCAACTACCTGACTCCGGAGGGCGTGAGCTTCTACGAGGAGAGCGTCCAGCTCTTCCGGCGCCTGTCGGCCGACCTCGACTACAACCTGTTCTACAGCGAGCGCGGACACTTCACGCTCGCCCACACCGACTCGGCCGTGCGCACGATGCGGTGGCGGGCGGAGGTCAACAAGCACCTGGGTGTGGACAGCGAGCTGGTCGACCGGGAGTTCATCGCCCGCACCTGCCCGTTGCTCGACCTGGACTGCGGCCACGGCATGCCGGTGATGGGCGCGCTCTGGCATCCGCCGGGAGCGATCGCCCGGCACGACGCGGTCGCCTGGGCCTACGCGCGCGGGGCCGACCGGCTCGGGGTGGAGATCCATCAACACACGCCCGTGACCGGCCTGCGGCTCGAAGGCGACCGGGTCACCGGCGTGGAAACCGACCGGGGCTTGATCGAGACCGACCGGGTGGTCAGCGCCGTCGCCGGGTACACGCCGGCGGTCACGGAGATGGCCGGGATCCGGACGCCGCTGGTCATCCATCCGCTGCAGGCGTGCGTGACCGAGCCGCTGAAGCCGTGGCTGGACGTGATCGTCGTCTCCGGGTCGTTCCACATCTACGTCAGCCAGTCCTCGCGCGGCGAGATGGTGATGGGGGCGTCGCTGGACCCGTACGAGGTGCACTCGACGCGCTCGACGCTGGAGTTTGCCGAGGGGCTGTCCGCCCACGTGCTGGCGGTGTTTCCGCATCTCGGCGGGGTCAAGGTGCCGCGGCAGTGGGCGGGTCTGGCCGACATGACCCCGGACTTCTCGCCGATCATGGGGCTGACCCCGGTGGACGGCTTCTTTCTGGACGCCGGCTGGGGCACCTGGGGGTTCAAGGCGACCCCGGTCAGCGGCAAGACCATGGCCTGGACCGTGGCGCACGGGAAGCCCCACCCGCTGATCGAGCCGTTCCGGCTGTCGCGGTTCCGTGAGTACGAGCTGGTGGGAGAGAAGGGGGCGGCCTCCGTCGGCCACTGAGATGAAGGGCCTGGCATGAAGCTGCTGCGCTGTCCCGTGAACGGCGAACGGCCGTTGCAGGAGTTCGACTACGGGGGCGAATACCGCCCGCAGCCCGACCCCGACGCGGTCTGTGACGAACGCTGGGCGTCGTATGTCTTCGACCGGGCCGGCGCCGCCGGCGTGCGGCGCGAGTGGTGGTACCACGTGCCCAGCGGCACGTGGTTCATCGCCGAGCGCGACACCGGCACCGACCGGGTCGTGCAGACCTACCTGCCGGACCGGCTGGCATGAGCTCGCCGACGGGCCGGCGCCTGCCGCCACAACCAGGCGAGTGGATCGACCGGTCGCGCCCCATCTCCTTCCGTTTCGAGGGACGTCGCTACCGGGGCCTGGGCGGCGACACCGTCAGCTCGGCCCTGCTCGCGGCCGGCGTGCGGGTGCTCGGCCGCAGCTTCAAGTACCACCGGCCGCGCGGTGTGCTCAGCCTGTCCGGCGCGGATGCCAACGTGATGCTGCAGGGATCGGCCGGCACCAACCTGCGCGGTGACCAGACGCCGCTGACCGATGGTCTGGATGTGCGCGCGGTGAACACGCTCGGCGGCGTGCGCAGGGACCTGCTGTCGGTGCTGGGCCTGTTCTCCGCCTTCACGCCGGTCGGTTTCTACTACAAGGCGCTGCACACGCCGCGGGCGCTGTTCCCTCTCTACGAGCGGGCGCTGCGCAGTCTGGCCGGGTTGGGGCGGATCCGCGCCGACCACCGCGCGGCGCCGTCGCCCAAGGAGTACGCCTTCTGTGACGTGCTGGTCGTGGGCGCCGGGCCGGCCGGGGTGGCAGCCGCGAACGCCGCGGCGGCGAGCGGGGCGGAGGTGGTGCTTGCGGAGTCGAGCGAGCGGCTGGACGGCTGCGTAGGCGAGTCGGTGCAGAGCGGCGTCGACTGCCGTTTCGGCACCACCTGCGCCGGGGTGTACGACGACCTGTGGGTGGCGCTGGTCGACGACCGGAGGCTCACGAAGGTGCGCGCCCGTTCGCTGGTGGTCGCGGCCGGCTGTGAGGATCAGCCGGCCGTGTTCGGCAACAACGACCTGCCGGGCGTGATGCTCGGCGAAGCCGCGCGCCGGCTGGTGGAGCGCTATGCGGTTCGCCCGGCGGAACAGCCTCTGGTGCTGACCGCCGGCAGCGTCGGCTACCGGCTGGCGGACGACCTGCGCGGTCGCGGCATCGGCATCGCCGCGGTGGTGGATCTCCGGGAGGAGGCGGCGGGGCACCCGCCGCGAGGCGAGCTGGAGGCTGCCGGCATCCCGGTCTTCCAGGGCCACGCGGTGGTGGAAGCCCTGCCGGCTCGGGGCGGCGCCGGCGTGCGGGCGGCGCTCATCCGCCCCGTCGACGCAGGCGGCCGTCCGACCGGCGCGGCGCGAACGGTCGCCTGCGGCGGCATCATCGTCTGCGTCGGCCGTTCCCCGCGTGACGGGCTGCTGCGGCAGGCCGGCGGCGCGATGGCGTACGATGAGCGGCTGCACCGGCACGTGCCGGACT
>JAPPKD010000248.1 GCA_028820215.1 Spirochaetaceae bacterium
AACAAATTCTTGGGGGGGGGGGTGTTTTTAAAACTGTGGGTGGGGTGGGTGGGCCCGCCCCTTTATCTGGGGGGTGGGGTGGTGGGGGGGGCCCCCGGCCCCCCCCACCTCGCCTGCTACGCTCGACCACCCCTGCGAGGAGGGCCATGGCTGAGGAGAGAACCGACATACCGGGCGGCGGAGGCCTCCTGGATCCGGACTACACCGTCATCTATCACAACGACGATCGGAACCTGTACGTGGAAGGATGCGGACTGGCGAAGCTGCCCGACGGCGCGCTGATGGCGGTCGTGCCGGTGGTGCCCAGCGCGAGCAAGGGCGGATGGGCGGCACGCCCGAGCACGACGCGCATCATGCGGAGCACCGACGCGGGGCGGACATGGAACCAGGTCTACGACCTGCCGTTCTACACCGCGACTCCGTGGGTGCACGGCGGGGCCCTGTACCTGTTCGCGTCCTCCGCCGGCACCGCCTACCGCAACGACAACCTGTTCCTGCTCCGCAGCGAGGACGGCGGCGTCTCCTGGACCGACCCCGTCCTGCTGTTCGCCGGCCACTACTGGAACTGCCCCACGGGAATGGTCATGCGGGACGGGCGCATCTATTGGGCGCTGTGCGAGTTCTACGGCTCCGCGGGAACCAGCCCGCGCGCACCGCGCGTGGTCGCAGGCGATCTGACCGATCCGCTCGCCCCGCGGTCATGGCGCATGTCGAACCGGCCGGAGTTTCCCGGAGTACCCGAAATGTTCCTCGGGCAGGGCGGGGATGGCTTCCGCGAGCCGTGGCTCGAGCAGAACGTGATCGAGGTCGAAGGTCGCCTGCGGGTCATCTGCCGGGTCAAGAACGGCACGGCGCTGATGGACGTGTGCGGCGTGCTGGATCTGGAGGACGACGGCACGTCGCTCGACCTCCGCTTCAACCGGTTTCATCCGATGCCGGGCGGCCACCTGAAGTTCAGCATCGTCTACGACCCGGTTTCCCGCCTGTTCTGGACGCCGGCCAATCCGGGAACGAAATACGCTGACCGCCGGTACCTCATGCTGCTGCACAGCCTGGATGGGCTGCACTGGCTGCATGCCGGCCGCATCGCCGCCGCGGCTTCGCTGCAGCAGTCGTTCATGTACGGCGATTGCGTCGTGGACGGTGACGATCTGATCGTGGCGTCGCGCACGTCGAGTGGTGCGGACGGGATGCACAATGCCGACTATGCGACCTTTCACCGCATCGCCGACTTTCGCGGACTGGCGCTGCCGGGAATGACGGCGAACGGCGATCGTTGAGGGCGGGTATGGAGTCACGGGAAGGGCTTGTCCGCAGGGTGAGCCGGAGGCGGACCTTCGGGTCCGAAGATGCGGGCGCCGCAGCGTGGAGCTGCTGCTTCCGGGGCGCGGACGGCTGGATCTACCTGCACGGCGACCGGAAGTGCAGCCCCGACGGCAGCGAGGTGCTGGCACACACGGGCCCCTCGCTTGCGCCCATCACCCGAAGGCCTGAAGGTGCGACCCTGGTGCGGGACGGGCTGGTCTACGCCGCGGCCGGGCATCCCCGCTACCTCTCGCCGGGACGGTATGCGGCAAGCGCATGGCGCTCGCACGACGGTCTGGCGACGCTCGAAGAGGAGACGGTCGAGCTGCACGTGCCGGAGGGCGCCCGACCGGCCCAGGACCACACGTGGCACGGCGTCTACTTCTCGTCCAGCCGCGGGATCCTGACCCTCGCCGACGGCACGTGGCTGACGGCGATGACCGCCAGTTTCGAGGAAGACACGCTTGCGCCCACCGATCGGCAGAGCGCTCTGGAGACGAAGTACCGGAATCGGTCGATCGTGGTCTCCTCCACCGACGAAGGGCGCACGTGGCGCTACCGATCGACAATTGCGGCCCCGGTCGCCGGCGATCCGGTCGGGGAAGGCTTCGGGGAACCCACGATCGAACGGCTTGCCGACGGCAGGATCCTGTGCGTACTGCGCACCGGGCACTTCTCGCCGCTCCATGCGTGCTGGAGCAGCGACGATGCCGGGACGTGGAGCCCCCCGGTATACACCGGGTTCGACCGCGGCTGCTGCCCGAAGCTCACCCGGCTCGCGGACGGCCGCATCCTCCTGAACTACGGGGTGCGCTGGCCGCCGGGCTCGCGGCTCGATCAGAGTGGTCCCCGCTGGCAGGAACACTCGCTGCTCAAGCTGGCCGTCAGCGGCGACGGTGGCGGCGACTGGGACGCGTGGCAGGTGGCGACCCTTCCCCCCGGACTGGGCTCGACCTATGCGACGATCATCGAGGTGGAGCCCAGCCTGCTGTTCTGCCAGGTCGACGGCTGGTACCTGCACGTGCACCTGGAGGCTGCGGATGGCGCAGAGCCGCATAGCTGACCTGGTCGCCGCGCTGCGGCCGGAAGAGAAGGTGGCGCTCCTCATGCACGAGTCGCCGGCCGTTCCGCGGCTGGGCATCGACGCCTACGACTGGTGGAGCGAGTGCCTGCACGGCGTGGCGCGCGCCGGCGTCGCCACCGTCTTCCCGCAGGCCATCGCCCTGGCCGCCACCTTCGACACGGGGCTGGTGGCGGAGGTGTACGAGGCGGTCGCCGCCGAGGCGCTCTACAAGCACCGGCTCGCGGGCCGCCGCGAGCGCTACTGGGGCCTGACCTTCTGCACGCCGAACGTCAACATCTTTCGCGACCCGCGCTGGGGCCGCGGCCACGAGACGTTCGGCGAGGATCCGTTTCTGACCAGCGCCATGGCGCGGGCCACCATCCGCGGCCTGCAGGGGCCGGACCCCGAGTCCCCGCGGGTCGCCGCCTGCGCCAAGCATTTTGCCGTGCACTCAGGCCCCGAAGCGCTCCGGCACGGCTTCGACGTTCCGGTCACGCCCAAGGACCTGCAGGAGACCTACCTGCCGGCGTTCAAGGCCTCGGTCGACGCCGGGGTCGCCGCGGTCATGCCGGCGTACAACGCCGTCAACGGCGTCCCGTGCTGCGCCAGTGACGAGCTGCTGCAGCGGACGTTGCGGGGCGACTGGGGCTTCCGGGGGCTGGTCATGAGCGACGCGTTCTCGATCGCCGACTGCCACCAGGGACACGGCTACACCCGCGACGAGGCCGAGTCGGCGGCGGCAGCGCTGCGCGCCGGCTGCGACCTGGAGATCGGCCGCTGCTACCGGTCGCTCACCGGCGCGCTGCAGCGGAACCTGATCGGCGAAGCCGACGTCGACCGGTCGCTCACGCGCGTCCTGTCGCTCCGCGAGCGGCTGGGCGTGCTGGGTGACACGACCGCCTCCCCCGGCGCGGTCGACTTCGACGCGCACGCGGCCCTCAGCCGGCGGGCCGCCGCCGGCGCGATCACCCTGCTCAAGAACGGCGGCATCCTGCCGCTGCAGCGCGACGCCCGCCTGCTGGTCACCGGACCGCTCGCCGCGGACGTCCCGGTGCTGCTCGGCAACTACCACGGGATCAACCCGGCACTGACCACGGTCCTGGAAGGGATCGCCGGCGCGGTCGGCCACGCCGCCGCGGTGCAGTACCAGCCCGGCTGCGAGCTGCACGGCGACACCCGGGCCGGGATCGCGGCAGCTCGGCGCGTTGCCGCCAACGTCGACGTCGTGGTGGCCGTGGTCGGCATCAACAGCACGCTGGAAGGTGAGGAAGGCGCGGCGATGGGCTCGCAGGCGAACGGCGACCGCGCCGACATCGAGCTGCCGGCGGCGCAGCGCGAGTTGCTGGAAACGCTCCACGAGACCGGCACGCCGCTGGTCGTCGTGGTCGGCACCGGAAGCGCCCTGGCGCTGGGCCAGGCCGCGCGGCACGCCGACGCCGTGCTGTGCATGTGGTACCCGGGGCAGGCGGGCGGCCACGCGGTCGCCGACGTGCTGTACGGCGACGCCAATCCGGCGGGGCGGCTGCCGGTCACCTTCTACGGCGCGACCGCCGACCTGCCGCCGTTCGACGACTACCGCATGGCGGGCCGCACCTACCGCTACTTCGCCGGAGAACCCGTCTTCCCGTTCGGGTTCGGCCTGAGCTACAGCACCTTCACGTACCGCAGGCTGGAATTGGGCGAGGACGCCATCTCGACCGGCGGCCGGCTGGCCCTCTCCTTCGAGATCGGCAATGACAGCGACATCGCCGGAGACGAGGTGATCCAGGTCTACTTCTCGGCCGAGGACGCCGGCGTCGATACGCCGCGGTGCCAGCTCGTCGGCTTCGAGCGCTGCCACTTCACGGGCCGCGAATCGAAGCGGTTCGAGCGAACGATTCCGGCCGACGCGCTGGGGCTGGTGGACGCGGACGGCCATCGGGCACCCCGTCCGGGACGCTACACCCTGTACGTGTCCGCCGGCGCGCCGGGACGCCGCGCACGGGCGCTCGGCGTCCCGCAGCTCAGCGCCCCCTTCGCGATCCGGGAGTAGCGGTCACACGGCGGGAAGCGGCGCGTCGTCGCCGGTCTCCACCTGCCACAGGCGGATGCGCGCCGCCAGCTCGCGGACCCGGTCGCGCTGCGCCGGATCGTCGAAGCGGTTGGTCTCTTCGTACGGGTCGTCGTTCAGGTCGAACAGCTCCGACTGGTCGCCGGCGCACAGGTTCAGCTTCCAGCGGTCGCCGGTGACGATGCTGCGCCACGGCAGCGTGGCCATGAGGTTCGTGACCGGGTTCCCCAGGTCGCGGTCGCCCACGCCGTTCCACTCCATGAACGCGGCATGCCGGCGCAGGTCGAGATCGCCGGTGAGGGCGCCCGCCAGGCTGCGGCCTGGAAGCGCCTCGGGCCGGGGCACGCCCGCCAGGTCCAGCAGCGTCGGCACCAGGTCGACGTGGCCGGTTACGCCGTCGATGCGCCTGAGGGTCCGCGTCAGCCACGGCACCGACAGCAGGAACGGGACCCGCGCCGACTCCTCGTAGAACGCGCGCTTGCCCATCATGCGGTGGTCGCCGAGCATCTCGCCGTGGTCGCTGGTGAAGGCGAAGATGGTGCGTTCCATCTGCCCGCTCTCCTCCAGGACGCTCACCATCCGCCCCACGGCGTCGTCGATGATCCTGACGTTGCCGTAGTAGTTGGCGCGCTGCGCAAGCAGGTCCGCGTCGTCCCGCCACGACTCGTCCGGCGCCCGCGGGTTGGGGTGATGGCCGGCCCGCGAGCGGTTGAACAGCGAGTGACCCTCGGGAGACGAACGGAACGTCGGGCGGTCCGGGATGGCCGACGCGTCGTACATGCCGTCGTACGGGCCGTGATGCGGCGGATGCGGCTCGAAGGTGCTGAACACCAGCAGCCAGGGGCGTTCGGCGTTGGCGCGGATGAAGCGCTCGGCATGGCCGGCCACGAAGGCCGCCATCTGGTGCTCGGGTCCCAGCGTGGAGCGTTGCGCGGGAGAGAAGATCAGCTCGCCTGCGGCGGAGCGGTCTTCCGGTTCGATGCCCTGCTCGCGCATCCAGTGGTAGTAGCTGGAGAACGGCAGACCGGGTCGCGTGTAGCGGTCGCGATGGTCGTCCTCGGTGCTCACCCACTCGTCGAAGCCGTGCTGGGGCTCCGAGTCGTCGCCCAGGTGCCACTTGCCGAAGTGGGCCGTGCGGTATTCGTCGGGAAGCATCTCGGCCAGGGACGCGATCCGGTCCGCCAGCTTGTCCCGATTGATGAGGCAGCCGTGGGTGTGCGGGTAGAGGCCGGTGACCAGCGAGCCGCGCGCCGGCGTGCAGACCGGCTGGGTGACGTACGTGTTCTCGAACACGAAGCTGCGCGCGGCCAGAGCGTCCTGGTGAGGGGAGCGGATCCACGGGTTGCCGTAGCAGGCCATGGTGTCGGTGCGCTGCTGGTCGCTGATGAACAGCAGAATGTTCGGCTGGCGGGGCATGGGAGTCGTCCTCGCGCTCAGCCGGCCACGCCGGCGCCGGGCCACGGGTCCAGGCCCAGCAGCCGGCGTCCCAGCTCGGTCAGCTTGGCCGGTCCCGGCTGCCGGAGCTCCCAGCCGCGCGGGTCGCCGGGCCAGCCCGAGGCCGGCTTCCGGGTACGCCAGGCGGTGATGCGCTCGTGGCGTTGCTCCTCGTCGTGCGGGCGCGCGGGGCTCATGGTGATGTACTGCGCCAGGCGCGGGCGGTCGGAGGTGTTGCGGCCGTTGCCGTGCGGGAGCAGCGAGTTCCAGATGAGGAGATCTCCCGCGCGGCCGGGGATCGAGCGCACCTCCAGTCCGGTCAGGTCCGGGACGCGCGGATTGCGGTCGGCGGGCTGCGTGCGCACCCACTCGGGGAAGCGCGCGGGAAAGCCGGGCACGCACTGGAAGCCGCCCTGGTCGGCGCCCGTGTCGGTCAGGTACAGCACGCCCTGCACCCTGAACGGCACGGGGTCCAGGTCGGTCTCGAGGTCCCAGTGGATGAACCCGGGATGCTGCCACGCCGGATCGTCCTCCCGCACCGGCGGCTTCATGTTGGCGCGGTCCAGGCTCACCTGGAGATGCGGCGTGCCCCAGATGTCCACGAACGCCTGGTACACCCGCGGGTGCTGGCGGTTGTTCCACAGCGCCTGGTGGTGGTAGACCTCCACCATCCCGGACTGCGACAGCGGCCCGACGTTGCCGGTGGTCTCGCGCGGCGGGATCCGGTACCAGCTCTCCGGGTCGTCGGGGTCCGCCCCCAGGAAGTCCCAGATCACGTCGATGACCGCCTGCAGGTTCGCAGGCGGCACCGCCTCCGGCACCACCACGTAGCCCTGCTCGCGGAAGAAGGTCAGGTCCGCCTCGCTCAATACGCCCATCGCACGCGTCCTCCTATGCTCCCGGCGCCGACGGCGTTCCTACCGCCGGAACCTCGACATCCATCAGGAAGTCCCGTCGGTCGCCCGCTCCGGCGACGCCGCGGAAGTGAGTCTCCGTCACCTCCGGATCGCTGAATGGTACCACCGGCAGCGGCACGTGCCGGCCATCGGGCAACTCGGCGTCGAGGATTCCGTGTCTGGCGCCATTCCGAGCCCGACACGTCGTCACGTCGGGCGCGGCGTCCGCGGGCGGCGCACCGTCATCGCCCAGCCCCGCTTCCGTCGTCGCATACAGCAGCGGCCCGCGCATGATCGCCACGCGGCCGCGCTGCCGCCGGAACCCGCGCACCAGGTGCCAGGGCATGGCGAACGTGATCTCCACGCGGTCGGCCGGCTTCCAGGTACGGTCGATCGCGAACCAGCCGGGACCGTCCGCGGCCGACACCTCAACGCCGTTCACGGCCACGACCGCCGACTCCGCCCAGCCCGGCCGGCGCAGCCGCAGCGCGAAGCGGAGCGGTTCGGCCACGGCGATCTCGACCGCAGCCGTACCGCTCCACGGCAGGCCGCCGTGCACGCGGAGCTCGACCGCGGCGCCGCCGATCTCCGTCCGCAGCCGGCACGTCTCGTAGAGATCGAGCGCCACGCCATCGGCCGTCCTGCGGGCGATCAGGGACGGCAGCTCCGCCACGATGCGCCGGTAGTTGCCGGGGCAGCAGTAGGTGTCGCGCGTGAACCAGAGCCGTGGGCCCGACGCGGGCGAGTAGTAGCGAATCCTGCGCCCGTCGGGACTGTTGGCGGCGAACAGGGCGTTGTACATCGCCCGCTCGATGAGGTCGGCATACCAGGAGTCGTCCGTGCGCCGCAGGAGGTGGCCGGCCCAGCGAATCAGGTACGCGGTCGCGCAGGTCTCGCCGTGCTTGCCGTCCATCCGCTGGTCGGAGTGCCAGCACTCCTCCTGTCCGCAGGTTCCGCTCACCGTCAGCCCACCGCCGCTGCGCAGGTAGCCCAGCGCGGCGGCGGTCGCCCGCGGCAGCGCGGCCCCTGCGCCGTTCCGGTACAGCTCGAGCTGCGCCAGGCAGCGTGCCAGGTAGGCGTAGGCGTGGCCGGCCACCACGCCCTCGCGCCCTTCGACGATCGGCTCGAACCAGTCGCGCACGCCCAGGTCGTCCTCCACGAAGCCGCGATAGGCGCGGTCGCCGGTCACCTCGCCCACCGCCAGCATGCCGCGATCGACCCCCAGGAGCACCATCGGGTGCCAGATGGCGCCGCCGCCGACCCGCCGCCAGCCACCGTCCGACAACCGCGGCAGCAGCCACGCGGCAAGGCGGCACGCGCCGTCGCGGGCGCCGGCGTCGCCGAACCACTTCCACGTCTCCGTGAGCGCCTGCAGCAGGTAGCCCTGCTCGTGCACGTCCCAGATGCCATGGGTGCGATGCTCGCCGGCAAGGATCCCGAGGTAGCCTGAGTCTTCCTGCGCCGCGAGCAGGCCGGCGGTCACCCGCTCTCGCAGCTCCGCCGCGGCGCCGCCGTACAGCCGCGCCACGCCGTTCAGGGCGGACAGCGTCTTGCCCATGCCGACGTAGCCGCCCGCCTCCCGGCGCTCCCGGAACGGCACCAGGAAATCCCGCTCCCAGTCCAGCCGGCTGAGATTGCCCTCCCAGAGAGCATGCACGCGCTCGCCCAGATACCCGTCCGGTGCCAGGACATCGATGCCGCATGCGTGCGCCATGGGCCGCCGAGTCTACCAGCCCTCGATCCCGTTCGCGCCTCAGACGTCGAGCCGGAAGGCGCCGCGCCGCCGACCGCGCTCGATGCCGGTCAGGTCCAGCGTGTCGGCGAAGTGGCATGACACCAGATGCTGCTCCGAGCCGTCACCCACGTCCACGAGGGGCGGCTCCTCGGCAGAGCACTCCGCCTGCGCGTAGGGACAGCGCGGGTGGAACATGCACCCCGGCGGCGGGTCGGCCGGATCGGCCACGTCGCCCGGCAGCACGATGCGCGTGCGGGCGCGGCGCTTGAGATCGGCTGAGGGGACGGCGGACAGGAGCGCTTCGGTGTAGGGGTGCTTCGGGTCGAAGAACAGCGTCCTGGTACGGGCGAGCTCGACGATCCGCCCCACGTACATCACCGCGACCCGGTCGGCCAGGTACTCGACCACCGCCAGGTTGTGCGACACGAACAGGTAGGTCAGGTCGTGCCGCCGGCGCAGCTCCTGCATCAGCTCCAGCACCTGCGCCTGCACCGAAACGTCCAGGGCCGACAGCGGCTCGTCCGCCACCAGGAACCGGGGCCCCAGCGCGAGCGCGCGGGCGATGGCGATGCGCTGCCGCTGGCCGCCGGAGAAGGCGTGCGGATAGCGGCGCAGGTAGGCTGCATCCAGCCCCACGTCCTCCAGCAGGGCCGTCACGCGCTCCTCCAGGTCCCGCCGCGAGGTGATCACGCCGTGGGTGATCAGCGGCTCGCCGACCGACTCCAGCACGGTGAGCCGCGGGTTCAGCGACGAGTACGGGTCCTGGAACACCATGCCGGCGCGCCGCCAGAACGACTTGAGCTCCCCTTCGTTCAGCGTGGTGACGTCCAGGGGCGCCTCCCCGTCGAAGCGGTAGACGACGCTGCCCGCGGTCGGGTCGATCGCGCGCAGCACGCAGCGGCCGGTCGTGGTCTTGCCGCAGCCGCTCTCCCCCACCAGCGCCAGCACCTCGCCCGGCTGAATGGAGAAGCTGATCCCGTCCACGGCCCGCACGTCGCCGACGTGGCGGCGCATCACGCCCCGCGTGATCGGGAAGCGCTTGACCAGGCCGCTCACCTCCAGGATCGGCTTGGCCTGCAGGCGCTCGCTTCGCTCACTCATACAGGTAGCAGCTCACCAGGTGCTCCGGCCCGACCGGGCGGGCCTCCGGGTAGGCGCCGTCGCACACCCCCGCGATGGCGTGCGTGCAGCGGGGATGGAACGGGCAGCCCGGCGGCGCGGCCAGCGGCGACGGCACGCTGCCGCCGATCGCCTCGATCCGCTGGTCGTGGCCCTCGCCGAGCGTCGGCACCGAGTTCAGCAGCGCCACGGTATACGGATGCTTCGGAGCCTGGAACACCTGCTCCACCGGGCCGGACTCCACGTCCCGGCCCAGGTACATCACCATCACCCGGTCGCACAGCTCGGCGATCACGGCCAGGTCGTGGGTGATGATGATCAGCCCCATCCGCAACTGCTCCTGCAGCGCCTTCATCAACTCCAGCACCTGCGCCTGAATGGTGACGTCCACCGCCGTGGTCGGCTCGTCGGCAATCAGCAGGCTGGGCCGGCAGGCCAGCGCCATGGCGATCATCGCGCGCTGCCGCATGCCGCCGGAGACCGCCCACGGATAGGCGTCGATGGTCTGCTCGGGCTTCGGCATGCCGACCTGCTGCAACATGTCGACGGCGCGCTGACGCGCCTCCCGCGCCGAGCAGCGTTGGTGCTGGCGGATCACCTCCGTGATCTGGTTGCCGATGGTGTACACCGGGCTGAAGGCGGCCATCGGCTCCTGGAAGACCAGCGAAATCTCGGCGCCGCGGATGGCCCGGATCTCCCGCCCTCCGGGCTCCAGCCCGGTCAGCTCGACCGGGCCGCCGGGACGATGCAGCACGATGCTGCCGGAGACGATGCGCCCGTTGCGGGGGACGATCCGCATGATCGACTGGGCGGTCACGCTCTTGCCGCAGCCGCTCTCACCGGCGATGCCCAGGGTCTCCCCGCGGTGCAGCTCGAAGCTCACCCCGTCCACCGCCCGCACCGTCCCCTCGCGGGAGTCGAAGTGGGTGCGCAGCTCGCTCACGCCCAGCAGCAGCTCGCCGGCACGCCGGGCCTCCCGGCCACTCATATCCGGGCTGCTCATACGTGCGCGTACGGGTCGGCCGCGTCGCGCACGCCGTCCCCGACGAAGTTGAACGTCAGCACCACGGCGATGATGAACAGCCCCGGAATCAGCAGCCACGGCGAGAGCGCCAGCACGTGCGTCTTCTGCGCATCCGCCAGCAGCACGCCCCAGCTTATGGCCGGCGCCTGCAGCCCCAGGCCGATGAAGCTCAGCGCGCTCTCGCCCAGGATCATGGCCGGAATCGACAGCGTCAGCGACGCGATGATGTGGCTGAGAAAGCCCGGCAGCAGGTGCCGGAAGATGATCCGCTTGCGGCTGGCGCCGTGGAGGCGCGCCGCGGCCACGTAGTCCTCCTCCTTGAGCGCCATGAACTTGCCGCGCACGACCCGCGCCAGGCCGGTCCAGTCGATCAGCGACAGGATCACGACGATGGCGAAGTAGCGCATCGTGATCGACCACCACTTGGGCAGCGCCGCGCTCAGTCCCATCCACAGCGGCAGCGTGGGCAGCGACTGCACGAACTCGATGACCCGCTGGATGACCAGGTCGACCGTGCCTCCGAAGTACCCGGAGATGCCGCCGATGATGATGCCGAGCACGAAGGTCACGGCGATGCCGACCAAACCGATGGTCAGGGACACGCGGCTGCCGATCAGGATGCGCGTGAGCAGGTCTCGTCCCAGCCGGTCGGTGCCGAACAGGAAGATGCGCGCCTCCGGGTCGTCGAGCCCGAACAGGTGCAGATCGGTCTCGAACAGGCCCCACAACACGTAGGAGTCGCCGCGCGCGAACAGCCGAATGGGCACCCTGCGGCTCCGGTCCTCGGAGTAGACGGTGCGGAACTCCGCCAGGATCAGCTCGGACCGGTACGGATAGACGAACGGGCGCAGCCGGAAGCGTCCCTCCTCGTCGACGAAGTGGATGACGGTTGGCGGCGCGTAGACGAAGGCGGCGTCGTGGCGGCGCGGATCGTACGGGCCGACGAAATCGGCGAAGGCGGCCACCAGGTACATGAGACCAAGAAACACCAGCGCGACCACCGCGAGCTTGTGGCGGGTGAAGCGCCAGCGCATGAGCTGCCACTGCGAGGCGACCGAGAGCTCCTCGGCGGCACCGCCCGGAGCGGCCGCGGCTTCGGCTTCGGGACGCGTCATGCCGCTCACACCGACTGGCGGATGCGCGGATCCAGCCACGCCAGGACGATGTCGGAGACCAGCGTGCCGATCACGGTCAGGGTGCTCAGGATCATGATGATGCTGGAGGCCAGGAACAGGTCCTGACCGAGCAACGCATCCAGCAGGATCGGCCCGAGGGTCGGAAGGCCGATCACCAGCGACACCAGCACCTCGCCGCTCACCAGGCTGGGCAGCAGCCAGCCGATGGTGCTGGCCCAGGGGTTGACCGCGATCCGGAACGGGTACTTGTAGAGCACCCGCGCCTCCGACAGCCCCTTGGCGCGCGCCACCGTGACGTAGGTCTTCTGCAGCTCGTCCAGGAGGTTGGCGCGGATGCTGCGGATGGTGCCGGCCGTGCCGGCCGTGCCGATCACGACGGCGGGGATGATCAGGTGCTTGAGCAGGTCCCAGATCTTCGCCGGACTCCACGGCTCCATCGCGTACTCGCGCGAGAACAGGCCGATCTGCACCTGGCCGGTCCAGGCGAACCACGCCCACACCATCACCAGCGCCAGCAGGAAGTTGGGCACCGCCAGGCCGATGAAGCCGATGAAGGTCGCGACGTAATCGCGGATCGAGTACTGCTTCGTGGCCGACAGCACGCCGATCGGGATGCCGACCACGTGCACGAACACGAACGAGACCATCGTGATCAGGATGCTCCAGGGCAGGCGCTCGCGCACGATCACGATCACGAGATCGCCCGAGAGCGAGCGGCCCAGATCGCCGCGCACGATCTTGCTCAGCCACTTCAGGTACTGGACGGCGAGCGGCCCATCGACGCCGTACTGCACGCGCAACGACTCGATCAGGCCCTCGTCGATCACCTCGCCCTGGGCGTAGAGCTGCTCAATGTAGTAGCTGAAGTAGTCGCCGGGCGGCAACTGGATGATGATGAAGCTGAGGAGCGAGACCGCCAGCAGCACCGGCACCATGAGCGCCGTGCGGCGGGCAATGAACGGCAGCATCCGCCTTGAGAAAGCGAAGGAGGGGCGCGCGCCCCTCCTTCTCGCCTATTCCGTGAGCCTGGAGGCTACATGCGCAGGTAGAACTGCGCCGGAATGTTGAAGATGCCGGTCCCCTGCTGCGGATTCGGCACGTTGCGCAGGCGGTTCGTGGCGATCTGGTAGCCGCCCAGGGTGGGCGGCACCACCGTGCCGAAGGTGACGAACAGCTCGTCGTAGAGGATCCCTATCATCTCCTGCACGGCCGCGATGCGCTTGGCCTCATCCGGATCCTGCACCGCCTGGTCGCGGATCGCCCGGTAGCGCTTGAACGCCTCCGGCGGCTCCTCCCCCTCGGCTCCGTCGCTGGCGATCCACTTGTACCACTCCTGAGCGAAGCGCCAGTGCTTGACGGCGCCGAAGTCGGGCCGGAACAGCGGATTGACGATCCGGCCGCCCATGCAGTTGGCGTGGATGGCCACGTCGTGCTCGCTGTTCGCGAGCTGTGACCAGAACGCCGACCACTCGACGACGGTGGGCTGCACCTCGACGCCGACCGCCTCCCAGTAGCCGTCGTACAGCTCCGCGGCCTCGCTGGCCAGGTTCGACCACTTGTTCGGGATGGAGAGCAGGATGCGCATCCGTTCGCCGTCCGGACGCAGGCGAAAGCCCTCGGAGTCGCGCTTGTCCAGCCCCGCCCCGTCGAGCAGGCTGTTGGCCAATTCCACGTCGTACTCCAGGCCGACCTGCGCGAAGCGCTCGCCGTGGTAGGGAGGCCCGAACATCAACGTCGGGTTGGCGACGGTCCCCGCGCCCTTGAACAGGAGCTGGTTGACCTCGTCGCGGTTGACCGAGTGGGACAGCCCCAGGCGGAAGTCCTTGTTGCGGAGCACCTCGCGCATCCCGGGGTCCGGATGGAACAGGTTGAACCAGGTGGTGCCGACCGAGCTGGCGCAGTTCGGGATCACATTGAGGATGCGAAAGTCGTTCTCGATGCCCTTCTGCAAGGCCAGCGGCAGGCTGTCCAGGCCGCCGGCTGCGCCGGTGAGGAACCAGTCGACGTCGCCGGAGATCGACTTGAGGAAGAACGCCTCTGGCCAGCCCGAAATGCTCTCCATGTCGACCTGGTCGATGTACGGGAGCTGGTTGCCGGCCGAGTCCACCTTGAAGTAGTAGGGGTTGCGCTTCAGGGTGAAGATCGGGTCCTTGTAGGAGTTGGCCGGCACCCAGGACGACAGGTACGGCCGGTTGACCGACAGGCTCTCCTGCTTCCACTCCTGGTTCATCACGTCGGTCCAGGTCTCCAGGCCGCGCGCCTTGATCTCCTTCTCGATCTCGCTCATGTCGGTGTAGGTGGGGTGGAACTGCTTCAGGTAGTGCGCGGGCAGGTAGGGCGTGGGCCGCAAGAAGGTCATCTGCTCGATGAGCGTGCCGCGGGGCCCGTCGAAGGAGATCTGAATCGTGTAGTCGTCGATCTTGCGAATCTCGCCCGGCTCCTCGGCGCCGTCCACGAAGGAGATGCCGCTGGCGAACATGTCCGTGTTGAGGGCCATGTCGTTCCAGTAGAACAGCCAGTCGTCGGCGGTGTGCGGCGTGCCGTCGCTCCAGCGGATGCCCTCGCGCAGGTAGAGGGTCCAGGTGCTCGCGTCGTCGTTCGCCTCCCAGCCGGCCAGCGTGTTGGGCACGATCTTCGCGAGGTCCGGGGTCAGGACCGCCGGGAACTCGTACAGGAACCAGTTGTCCGTCCAGCCGCTGCCGCCGTCGGTGAGGAAGTTCATCGTGCCGCCGTAGCTGCCTACCTCCTCGGTCGGCACGATCACGACCGGTTCGGCCGGGATGCGCTCGGCGAGCGGCGGCAGGTCACCGGCGTCGACCATGGCATGAGTCATCGGCGACTCCGACAGGGTCAGCGGGCCGGACTCCGCCTCCCAGGCGCTCAGCTCGTAGACCTGTGGGAAGCCGTCGGCGGATGCCGCGAGCGGCGTCAGAAGCAGCGCGATCGCCGCGATGAGTAGAAACCACGGGTTTCTACGTCCAGAGTATCGTCCTAGCATTGCGGAACCTCCGGTGAGAATGTCGTTCGGCGGGAGTTGTACCCCGTCCCGTAGGGCCGGATCAACCCGCGGCGACAGGCGGTGCCGCGACGCCGCCGTCGATCAGCCGTCGCCGGGGGGCTCGATCACCAGCCGGCCGTCTTCCTCCACCAGCCGCACCCGCCCGCCGATGCCGTAGCGGCCGCGCAGATCCTCCGGGACCTGCATGCGGCCGGCAGAGTCGAGCAGCACGAAGTGGTCGTGGCTCGGTGCATCGGCGTCGGGTGGGGCGTCGGCTGTCTCGTCCGGCTGCGCGGCTCCCTCCCCACCGTCCTCCGCGACTTCCCGGGTGGCCAGCCGAGGATCCGACAGGCGCACCGCCTCGGCGGCGGTCTTGCCGTCACGGATCGCCACGTAGCGGTCGAGCGACCCGGCCACGTTGGTGTCGTGGGTGACGATCACGACCGTGACGCCGAGCTCGCGCCGCACGGTGTCGAACAGGGTCAGCAGCCGGGCGGCGTTCTCGTCGTCCAGCGATCCGGTCGGCTCGTCGGCCAGCAGCACCTGCGGCTCGTTGGCCAGGGCGATGGCGACCGCCACGCGCTGCTGCTCGCCCGTGGACATGGCCTGCGGCCGGTGGCGGGTACGGTGGCCCAGCCCGACCAGGCGCAGAAGCTCCAGCGCGCGCGGCCGGTCGAAGCGGCCGGCCACCATCATGGCCAGCTCGACGTTCTCCACGGCGGTCAGGTACGGGATCAGGTTGCGCGCGGTGTTCTGCCAGACGAAGCCCACGTCCCGGCGGCGGTAGCGGAGCCGCTGCCGGTCGTTGAGCGCCACCAGGTCGATGCCGGAGACCCACGCGCGGCCGGCCGACGGCGTGTCCAGCCCGCCCAGCACGCTCATCAGGGTGGTCTTGCCGCTGCCGCTGGGGCCGATGATCCCCATCAGCTCGCCGCGCCCCACCTCCAGGTCCAGCCCCTGCAGGGCGACCACCTCGATGTCCTCGATCTTGTAGATCTTGATGAGGCCGGCGCAGCGGATCGCCCGGGAATCGGTCGGATCGCTCACGGCTCCTCTCCCAGGCGTACGGCGCCGGCCACCTGCCGCCGGCCGATGAACATGGCCACCGCCACCACCGCGGCCGCCAGCGCGGCGGCCACCACCAGCAGCAGCGCGGTGAGGTCGGCCACGTCGCTCACCACCAGGTACGGCGGCACGGTCGACACCTCCGCGGCGCGGTCGCGCAGGAGCGGCAGGAACAGCAGCGACGCGATGCGCGCGCCGGCCACGCCCAGCCCCACGCCCACGCCGACGGTCAACATGCGCTCCACCGCCAGCACGCCGGTGGTCTGCAGCGCCGACAGGCCGTTGGCGCGCAGGGCGGCGAGCTGCACGGACTGCTCCCGCGTCGAGGAGATGGTGGAGACCAGCAGCGCCAGCACCGTCACCGCCGCCGCCGCGACGAAGCCCAGCGACAGCACGCCGAAGAAGCCGCGCCGGTACGGCTCGCGCTGCAGCTCGGCGAGCTGCCCGCGGGTGTCCATGACCCGCTCGGCGATCACGCCGATCGAAGAGAGCTCGTCGACCAGGAGGTCCACCCCGGTCACGCCGTCCGGTGAGATCATCTCCTCCTCGTTCACGGTGTACCAGCTCTCATACGGCTCCAGCACGGTGAAGTCCTGTACGTGCGCGAGGTTGGCCACCACGAACGCGCGGTCGGACGGATCGAGCGCCGGCCAGTAGGGGATCACGGCCACCACGTACACCTCGATCGGCTGGTTCTGGTACTCGATGGTGAAGGCGTCCCCCGGCCCCAGGTCGTGGCGGCCGGCCAGCCAGCGGCTGATCAGCACCCCCTCCCGGTGGCGGGCCAGCGCCACCAGGTAGTCCGTGAACGGGTACGGCAGCAGGTCGTCCCGCTGCCACGCCGCGCGCACGAACTCCTGCGGCGCCAGGGCCATCAGGTTGAACGCGCCGAGCTGCCGCGATCCCCTGCGCCCCTCCGCCCGGCGGTAGAGCACGCGCGCCATCGCCTCCACGCCGGGGATCTCGGCGCGCGCCACCCACGGCGGCTCGCTCGCGGCGACCGGCCGCGGATCCTCGCGCCGCCGCGCCGGTTCCGGGTTCTCGGGGTCCGGCGGGATCCACGACTCGATCACCACCACCTCCGCGCCCACCAGGTAGCGGATCCGGTCGGCGATGTTGAGCTGCAGGGTGCGCGCCGCCGAGCCGTTGTAGATGCCCATCGCCACGGTGACGATCAGCAGCACCACCACGGAGACGAACGGCCCGGTGTTGCGCGCCAGCCGGCGGAAGCTGAGCTGCCACACCACCCCGCGCACGACGGCGGTCAGCCGGCTCAGCGCCGCCATCGCCAGCGGAAACAGCCGCAGCAGCAGCAGTCCGAAGCCCAGGAAGAAGAGCACCGGGACCACGAACAGCAGCGGATCGGCTTCGACGGTGGCATCCGGCGCCAGGCGGATCGACTGCCAGCGCAGGCTGGAGTAGCCGTAGAAGCCGACCCCGATCACGATCACGTCGATGAAGTAGCGGTGCCAGAACGAGCGGCGCATGCCGCGCGCGCGAAGCTGCCTGAGGGTGACCACCGACAGCCGCCCGCCGGCGGCGGCCGGCCCCACCGCGGCGGCCACCGCCAGCACGCTCGCCAGCGCCGCGAACCAGCGGGCCTGCCGTGTGACCGCCAGCGGCAGGCCCGCGCCGGCATCGCCGGCGGCGCTCGCGATCGCCGCGAAGCCCAGGAACCCCTCGGTCGAGCCGACCGCGCGCGCGGCGATCAGGCCCACGTGCGGGCCGATGAGGGCCGCCACGGCGGCCAGCACCGCCCACTCCAGGGCGAAGCTTGCCAGCACCTGCAGCCGCCCGGCGCCGCGGCTGTGCAGCGTGGCCACCTCCGCGATGCGCTGCTCGACGCTGAGCGCCGCCATCAGCATCACGTAGGCCACGATCATGGCCAGCGTCGGCGCCGCGAGGGACAGCAGGAACAGCGATACCTGGTCCAGGATCCGCTTGAAGCCGCGAAAGAAATCCAGCGGCGACAGCCAGAACTCGGTGTCCGGGATCAGCTCGGCCATGCGCACTTCGATCGCTTCCAGGTGCGCGATCAGGCGGCCGACGTCCGCGACCTGCACCAGCCGGTCGTCGAACACCCACTGCCAGTCGGCACGATCGACGCGCAGGCCCGCCTCCTGCATGCGCGCGAACGGCTCGCCGCGGATGAACAGACGGTCCGGCAGCAGCGGGTAGATCCATTCGCGGGAGGTCAGGCCCGGCCGCGGACGCACCAGGCCGACCACCTCGACCGGGACGACGGCAAAGCGCTGTCCCTGCAGGGTGCGGATGTCGATGCCGGCCTCCGGATCGATCTCCTCGTCTTCCCGCAGGCCGTACGCCCACCAGTAGCGCGCCCCGACCAGCAGCTCCAGCTCGTCCAGCGTGCGTCCACCGACCACCACCTCGACCACGCCGTCGGAGCGGTCGCTGAACCAGCGGCCGTCGACCAGGTCCGCGTGCTCCTGCAGGTTGCTCATGACGCCGAGCTCCGCGCGCGTGACGCGGCCTCCCGGCTCGGCATCCGCGGAGAGCATCAGGAAGTCGACGCCGAACGTCTTGTAGGACGAGACGCTCTGTGGCGGGTGGCCCGCCGCCGCCTGCAGCGCGTCACCGAGATAGCGCTCCAGCTCGGCGATCCGCGCGGGCTCCACCGCCAGCTTGCGGCGCGGATTGCGGTGCGACGGGATGACCGCGAACGGGGCGCGAAAGCTGTCCTGCTCGCGCCAGTGCTGGATGAAGCTGCGCTGCAGGCTTGCCGCGGAGTAGATCGGCACCGCGGCCACGAACGCGGATGCCAGGACCAGTCCCAGCAACAGCGGCGTCACCATGCGCCAGTTCTTGGCAATCCGCTTGCACGTGATCAAGAGGAGCGCAAGCACGAAGCGCCCGACCCTGGCCGACTGCAGGATCACCTCATCCTCACTTGCACCGTCACTTGAGGGTGCATTTCCCGGCTGCAGTAGCCACGTGACACAAGCCGCCCAGACGTCACCACATCAGTTACTCGTTGGCGCCGTCGCGACACGGGGAAATGCACCCTCACTTGCCGATGACGGTCTGTCCGGACTCCAGGCCCTCCAGGATCTCCACGCGCGTGTCGGTTCGGACACCGACCTTCACGTCCACCTCGCGCCGCTGCACCCCTTCCAGGACGCGCACGTAGGTCCGGCCCTGGAACTCGCGCAGGGTCGAGATGGGAATCAGCAGCGTGTCCTGGCGGAAATCGACCAGCACGCGGGCCGCGTGGCGGGCGCCCATGCGGAACGACACCGCGTCGGCTTCGTCCAGCCGCAGGTGCACGACGTACTCCTCGCGCCGCAGGGCGGCATCGCGGCCCGAGGTGCGGCTGGTAAGCCGCGACACCGTGCCCGGCGCCCAGGTGCCCCTGCTGATCTCGACCTCCGCCGACTGCCCGACCGCCATCCGGTCGAACTGGTCCACGCTGACATCCATCTGCAGCTCCAGGTCCTGTGGATCGGCGATCTCGATGATGGTGCGGTAGCCCTCGACGACCTCGTCCACCACCGGGTTCACCCTGGTGATCACGCCGTCGTAGGGGGCGCGGATGGTGTGCGCTTCCACGCGCCGCCGCAGGAAGTCGACCTCCGCCTCGCTCTTGGTCAGCTCGAGCTGCCGGATCTGCCGGTCGACGCTGGAGGAGCCCGGCCCCTGCGAGGCGGTGCGCAGGCGGTCGATCTCCAGGTCGATCTCGGCCAGGCGCAGGCTGTGCTGAAGCGGGCCGCTGGCGACCCGCGCCAGGATCTGCCCCTGCGTCACCTGGTCGCCGGTGCCGACGTTGAGCTCCGCCAGCCGGCCGCCCTCCTGGAAGTACAGCTCCTGCAGCCGCACCGACTGCACGCGAGCCACCCGCTCGATCACGACGGCCAGGTCGCTCCGCTCCACGGGGTAGGTGGGCGCCGATGCGCGGGCGCCCAGCTCCGACAGCTCGGCCGGCAACTCCAGGTCGTCGGCTTGCGGACCGCATCCCGCGAGCACGGCGCAGAGCGTCACGCCGAGCGCAGCGAGCGCCCCGCCCACCCTCACGACGTGCCCTCCGCGGCCGGTTCGACCTGATGCAGCATGCCGTCCGCGATCGCGTACACCCGGTCGGCGTAGCCGGTCGCCAAGTGATCGTGGCTGGTAACAACGGCGGTCATGCGCCGCTCTTCGACCGCGGAACGGAGGAGTTGCAGCACGGTGGCGCCCGATCCCTGGTCGAGCTCGCCGGTCGGCTCGTCGGCGAACAGCACCGCCGGCTGCTTGACCAGGGCGCGGGCCACGGCGACGCGCTGCTGCTCGCCGCCGGACAGCTCGAACACGCGGTGATGGGCGCGGGGCCCGAGGCCCACCCGTTCGAGCTGCTCGCGCGCTCTGGCGGCGGCGATGCGGGGATCCACCCCCGCGATGCGCAGCGGCAGGTCGACGTTCTCCAGCGCGGTGAGCCCGGGCAGCAGCGCGAGCGCCTGAAACACGAAGGCCGCGGTGTCGCGCCGCCAGCGGTTGCGCTGCCCACCGCTCATGGCCTGCAGGTCGCGTCCGTCCACCTTTACGGTGCCGCTGGTTGGCCGATCGAGTCCGCCCAACAAATTGAGCAGCGTGGTCTTGCCGGAGCCCGAACGGCCGCGGAGCAACACGAAGCAGCCGGTCCGGACCGAGATCGACACGCCCCTGAGCGCGTTCACCTCCTCGGCGCCGGCGCCGAATACTCTGGTGAGGTCCTCGGCTTCGATCAACGTCTCCCGCGCTTCGCTTTTCATCGTGCTTCCCGGATCGCGGCGCATCTTAGCACCTCCACCAGTGACCGGCGTCCGCCGGCGTGCCCGGCGGCGATCACCCGCCGCCCGGGCCGGTACCGGGTGCCGTCCGGCCGTTCAGCTCGGCGACGCTCGGGTACATCGGCGCGCACTCCCCCTTCGGATCCATGGCCACCACCTGGTCGCCGTCCCAGACCACCTGATAGGGCCGGTGGTTCACCCACTCGGTGCCGCCGCGGCGTGCCACCGGGAACGTGATCTCGACGCTGGCGGCGCCGGCAACGGGGACGATCATCCAGTGGTCGGTCAGAGACGGCCGCTCCGCTACGCCGTCGCGCCGCACGGCCAGCCGGCCGCCGTCCAGCCAGCTCGGCCGGCGGACCCGCAGCGCGGCGGGCGCGCGGCCCGTCCCCCGAGTGTCGATGCGCAGGCGGCCCTGGCCCGGCAGGCCGCTGTCAACCTGCAGCGACGGAGCGCGGCTGGAGAACAGCAGGTTCACGGCGGTGCCGAGGTCGTCCTGGACGATGCCGTCGCGGATCGCCGCCCACAGGCACTGGATGCCGCCCTGGGTGATGTCCAGGACACCGAAGCGCGAGCCGCCGTAGCGGTCGTTGACCGCCGGGCATCCCCAGCCGCCGTCCTCCCCGTCCGGCACCCGCGGCGGCGGGTTCTTCGGGTCGTCGGCCGGCTGGCGGTAGGGTTGGCCGCCAACCCGCCACTGCGACGGCAGCACGTGGCTGCGGATCATGCGTTCGGCCGACTCGAAGAAGCCCGGCCAGCCGGCGCGGCCCAGGATCAGCGCGGCCTGCACCATGTCGCCGGTGTTGTTGACCTCGCCCCGGCCGGGGATTGCCTCCCGCCACGCGCCCTCGATCGACCAGCCGAAGCTGGAGCAGGTCGGCGGCAGCCCCACCTGCATGATGCGGCGGGCGTGGTCGAGGGTGTCCAGGTCACCGGCAAGCAGCCCCCAGTCGGCCAGCCCGTGCACGGTGCCGGTGATCGAGTGGGTGTGATTGCCGGCGAGGTGGGTCAGGCGGCCGTCCTCCGTGAACGCCTCCGCGCGCACCAGGCGGACGAAACGCTGCGCCAGCTCCAGGGCACGAGGGTCACCAAGCGCCCGATAGGCCTGGGTGAGCGCCATGATCAGCCTGCCCCGGTTCTGCGTGCAGGACTGGTAGAACTCGCCGATCACCTGGTGGTCGACGAACGGAACCGCGCCGCTCAGCAACGGCTCCGCCGCGATCCGGTCGGCGCGGAACAGGCCGCCGTCGTCGGTGATCGCCAGCAGGGAGTCGAGCAGCGTGCCGAGCCGGCGCCGCGCCTCCGGGTCGCCGTCGGCGCGGTACAGCTCCACGAGCGCCTGCACCGCCTCGCGAATGTTGTGCGGCGAGCAGGTCATTCCGGGACGCTGGCCGTCGTAGTAGAAGTCGGCCAGACGGCACCAGGCGGCGGGGAAGCCGGTCGGGTTGTCCAGGGTCGCGAACAGGACGCGGCGCAGGGCGGCGAGCACCGTGCCGTCGACCGAGCGTCCGGTCGCTTCCCGCCCCTTGAGCAGGGCGTCGAGGGAGCGGCCGGCGTTGTGGGTGAGGTCCTCCGCGATGTAGCGGTCGTCGCCGCCGGCGACCGCGGCGGCCGCGTCCAGCTCGGTCAGCGCCGCCGCCCAGCGCTCGACATAGCCCATCGCGCGCTCGATCGGCTCGCGCAGCTCCACGGTGCCGTCCTGCATCGCGGCCGCCTACGCCGCCACGTGCAGGCGGTGCGTGAGGATGCGCCCCTGCCCGTCCTCGACCGCCCAGTGGGTGGCCAGGACCTCGGTCTCCGAGAGGCGCAGCAGCGACGGCTGGCCGAACTTGAGATTGACTCCCATGGTCGCGTAAGCCGCGATCTGCATGGCCGGCGCGTTCTCCCACAGGCAGGACTCCGCGATCGTCTGCCAGCGGTCGCCCGCAAGATCGGCCAGCCGCGCGTAGACGCCGATGTCGCTGCCCTCGCGCTGCGAGTGGACGGACAGCACCAGGTCCCCGTCCCAGGAGATCAGGTTCGATGCCTGCGCCTCCACGCCGGTGTCGATCGGCGCGGACCAGGTGGCGCCGCCGTCATGGGAGATCGTGACGTGGTTGGTCAGATTCGTGCCGCCGACGTGGTCCATGATCCACGACAGGGCGACGATCCGGCCGTCCGGCAGCCCGCACAGCCGCGGCTCGGACGGGGCGTAGCGCCCGGCGGGATCCACGAAGAAGTCGGTCCGGTCGTCCCAGGTGGCGCCCCCGTCGTCGCTGCGCAACAGGGCGCCCACGCAGCCGGACGGGTTGCTCCCGTCCCAGCGAGGGAACATGGAGCCCGCGCCCAGGATCGCGCCGCCGGCGAGCTGGATGGTCGGCCCGGACAGCTCGATCAGCTCGGGGCGGGTGCGCGGGATCACCGCGGGCGGCGACCAGGTCCTGCCGTCGTCGTCGGAGAACGACACCAGGTTGTCACCGCCGCGCACGCCGTCGGTGGCGGCGTTGGTCACCGGCTCGTCCCGGCCGCTGCGGTGGAAGTGGTAGCCGGCGGCGATCAGCCTGCCGTCGGCCAGCAGGGTCGCCTTGAGGTAGTCCGAGTAGTGCGCGCCGGCGCCGCTCGCCGGCCGCTCGTGGAGCGGCCCCTGCAGCTCCCAGGTGCGGCCGCCGTCGGCCGAGCGGGACACGACGGTCGTGCCGTCCGTGGCCTCCAACGCCTCGCCGAGCATGAACAGGGCTAACAGCTCTCCCGACGGCAGCGCCACCAGACCGGGGAAGTAGGCGTGCCGGCTGCGCAGGTTCGGCACCGGGTTGTCGTACACGGTGTGATGGTCGATCAGGCGGATCGTGGGCATGGCGGCTCCTCCTCCGTGGCCCTATCATGCCCCGTTCCGGCCTGAAGACAAGCGTCGATTGCGGCTACCTCCCGGTGCGCGAAGACCGCGACAGGCCCGACGGCAACGCGATCAGGCTTGCCGTGGCCCGGCTGCGGGCATCCGTCCCTTCCCGCATCCCGATCGGGTGAGCTGTCCGGCAGGCCGGCCGGGCGTCAGCGCCCTGCAGACGATCGACCGGAGCATCGACGACGCACCTCCCACAGGTGCTCCACCGCCATGGGGCACACCCGAGGACCCTCTCCTCTAACACATCAACGATCGACGACCCCAAATGGATCCAGGGCCATCAAGGCCAAGGAATTGACCCCGCCTGTCACGATCTGAACCACCCCACTTGCGTCGACCAAGTAGCTTGTGGGCAACGTTCCATATCCCAAATGGAGAAAATGCCCCCATGTCACGCTTTGACCATCTTTGACTACGAATTCCGACTCCCCCTCATACGTCAATACCTGCTTGGGTCTGAAAACCTGCGCGTTCTGCAGTAGATCGAATTCGAACGCCTTTCCTTTTGCCTTGACTTCGGAAAACACATCCGGCAGAGTCCATTGCGTATGCACACAATTCGTGCGTTCGTATGTGATCTCTCTGTCTCTCTGTCGCATGACGACGGTATCGTCTGAGATGTGCCCGGTTTCATGTGTTTTGCTGGGCGCGAGCAACTCCGGATGCAAGCGCGAGAAGGTGATTTCCACATGCCAATGCACCAATCCTTCCAAGGGCTCGTCTGCCATGGTCAGCGTAGCCTGAGTCGTGGCCGTATGCGCCTGTTCCTTTCCAAACGAAACACGGTACCGTTTCCCCGTGATCGCCTCTTCACTGCAAATAACCAGACGCCCTGATGGGATGATGGTCAGCACCGGGCCGCCTTCCAAGCCCAACACTTCATAGGTGTGACACGCGTTTTGATCTGCCTCACCCACGGAAGGAGCAACCGGCGAAAAACCACTGAGATATTCTCGAAACAAATCACCGATCGGAAATGGCGTTTGTCTATGTTTGCTCACGATCCACCTCTCCCGCAGCTATACCTGTGTACCATCGAAGATAGTCTGTGAGCTGTGATGCCTCCTGCTCTCTTTCTTCAGCAGTACACTTCAGATATGCGCTTTTCCGGAACGCGATCGTGCGCCCATGATATGGCTCTATCCGGCTGACATAATCTCGCAAGTGCTTCCAGTGCTTCCCGGCGATTTCTTTTCCGATGCCTTGCGCTGAGATATCTTCCGTCTCACCTGGATCCCGATCCATGTCGAATACCCGCACCGCTCCATCTATGAAAAACGTCGTCTTGTAGCGCACATCCCGAATGGCTGTTCCTCGCTCGAAGTTCAGGGTTTCGCCAACAACGTATTCCCGCCACCCGGTCTTCCTGTTTTCCAGTACAGGACGCAGGCTCTTGCCAACGGTCATGCCGGGTAACATTGCCACCTCGGCAAAATCACAGATGGTGGCAGGAATGTCGACGCCTGACACAAGGTGACCATGATCTTGAACGTTTCCCTGGATTTGACCCGGCCAGACAGCGATTACCGGCACACGCCAGGACTCATCATATAGAAGTCCCTTGGTGATCGTCGCATGGTGGGTCGCGCCTTCGCCATGATCTGCGGTAAGAATCACCAGGGTGTTTTCGGCAAATGGCGAGCTTTGCAATGCATCCAATATGCGGCCGATCTCCGAGTCAACCATCTCGACCATTCGATGGTACTCATAACGATAATACCGCCAATCCTGCAGAGTCCAGTCATCGTACCAATCATGCATGGTGCCGATGCCCGCCTTCCGGTCACCTGCTACGGGATTGTCCTTGTAATCGTAATTGAAATTCTTCGGCAATTCCGGCAATCGGTCCTTGATCCTCTCGGCCGGGAGGGTCAAACCGCTTCTGAGGCTATAGCCCTGGCAGTCGTGAGGATTCAGCAGACCGATCGTCAAGAAGAATGGTTTGGAGCCCGTATGGTTTTGCAAGAAGGACACCGCTGATTGCGTTTGGCACGAATCACCCGAAAACATGTCCGACGCAAGGGGTGCTTCCGGCTGGGAGAGTACTTTGAAGCTTCCTTCCGGTGGCCGGCCGTTGACATGCCATTTCCCAATAAGGAAGCACTCGTACCCACCTCGACTCGACAGCCACTGACCCAGGTCAGGCAAATCGGGGGGTGCGCAAAAGTTGTTGCGAATACAGCCGTGCTCCAACGGCATCCTGCCCGTGAACCAGCTCGTACGCGCAGGAGCGCACAACGGACTTGTCGCATATGACTTCATGAATGAGTGCCCCTGTTTCACCAAGCGATCCATACAAGGCGTATACGCATCTCGATTCCTGCCATATGCAGCAATAGCATTGGGGTCCATCTGATCGACATGAAGAAACAGAATGTTGGGAACATTCATACTGAAGGCTCCATGGGTGAAGTGTTGATATCTGTCGTCGGTGTATTTCTGATCTTCTCTGTGACGGGCGCCTCAAAACTCTGCGGCAGACTCTTTGTGTCGCCCGGGTTTGCCAAGCCTGTGGTTGTCCACCTGTACCAGATCCCTCCGCGTCGCGGTCTGGGCATCGGCGGCGAGTGGTGTCTGTGCAGCCGGGCATCGCCGAAGCGGATGGAGCCCGCCCTGGTGGCGGGCTCCATCCGGGCTGACGCCATGAAGCAGAATTACATCCCTTGTTTGGCCGCCGCCGCGAGGAGCGCGTCGAGGCCAGCGTCCATCATTGCCTGCACGTAGCCGTCCCACTCCGCGTCGATGTCGATCCGTCCCGTGATCGCCTTCCAGCCGAACTCCTGCTCGACGGTACCGACGTTGGCGACCAGCGCACGCTCGTCGTCCGTCCACGCGGGCCTGATGCCCGTACCCGGAGACACGGTCTGATGCTCCTGCAGGTAGCTCATGAGAGCGTGTCGCTCCGGAGCGAAGTAGGCCATGTCAATCGGCGGAACGATCTGCGCACCAAACGTGAATATCCGAACTCCCAGCTCGGTAGCCGTGGCGGGGTCCTTGAGGACGCCGGTGCCGGGAATCCCGATTCGGTAGCCGTCTGCGTTCACCTCCCAGGTCTCGCCCTCGTCTCCGCCGAAGTGCGCCCTGGCGAACTTGTCTATGTCCAGGTTGATGTCTTCGAGCATCTGCATGACCTTGATGACGACTTCGTCGCTGGCGTCTTTGCCGAAAGCCAATCTCGAAGAGGCCGCAGGGCGAAAATAGCCTCCCCTTCCTCCGGTCGGTCCCTCTGGGGTGATAACGACAGCAATATCGGAGTCAGGATAGTTCTCGAAGAACGCTCCCCAGGGTCCGCCGGTACGCGTCGCGTGCCACCCATCCCAGTCAGACCAAGCGCCGAACTCGTCGTTGGCCATCGCGCGGAGAATGTCGGGGCGCACGAAGGCAACCGTATCGGGATGGATGATCTCCATTTCCCACCACGAGTTGATGTACTTGAGCGCCTCCCGGTAGTTCGGGTCCACCATCGAATAGTAGCCCTCGCCGTCCTTCACGTCCCAGGTTTTCATCCGGACGCCGAAGGATCCGAACACATTCGGAAAGGCCTCATCACCGAGGTTTGGGCTGTTCTTCCAGATCATGTAGGCGTACGTGTCCTTCTCCCCGTTGCCGTCAGGGTCATCGTTCCGGAACTTGAGGAAAATGTCCTCGATCTCCTCGAGGCTGTCCGGGCCCCTGAAAAAATCCTTTCCCGGAACCGGCTCGGGTTCGTAGCCCACAGCTCTCAGCCAGTCCCCGCGGATACCCGTCACCATCCCGGTCGTAGCCCCGGAAAATATGGTCGGTATCCTGTAGTTGACGCCGTCGAAAACGCAGCGGTTCCACTTGTTGTCTCCGAGGTAGTCATCTACGATTTGCATCCAGTTGGGCATGTGCTCCATGATGAGCTCCTGAGACAATGGTCTCACGATGCCTTGGTCTATCCACTCATCGTAGTGCCCCCCCCAGACCCCTAGATAATCCGGGATGTCCCCCGCCGCGATTCGCACGGCCCTCGCGTCCGCGTCGTACGAATCGCTGTCGTACCAGGGCTGCAGGTCAACGTTGTACGTCTCTTCGAGGTACAGCTCGACCCAGCTGTCCGGAGCCAAGGTGGTGCCCTGATTGGTGAACGGAATCAACGAGATCACCAGTCTCTCTTCCGCCGCGGCCGGCTCTTCTTGACCAGCCCCGAACAGGAGCCCCGTGGCCAGGGCCAGCAGCGTCGTCACCGCTAGCAGTCTCCCTACGGTTTTCATCTTTCCCTCCTTGGGAAATGTGGTTCCCCCATCCTACCGGGGTTTCGCCCTGAATCCAGGGCGACGAATGCTGAATCGAATACGTCCAGGGAGCCTCCTTTCATCCCTTCACCGAGCCCAACATGATGCCTCTGACAAAGTAGCGCTGGATGAACGGGTAAACCGCTACTATAGGTCCGATGGAAACAAACAGCAAGGCTGCCTTGATCGTCTCCGCGGTGATGAGGCGTAGTTCTGCTTCCTCGAGTATGTCCAGCTCCGAGGTCTGATTCTCGATCAGGACCCGGCGCAGGAGCACTTGCAGAACGGTCAGATCTCTACGCGGAGTGAATATGAGCGGGTAGAACCACTCGTTCCAGTGGGCGACGGCCGCCCACAGCCCTACGGTCGCGACTACCGGCGCGGACAGCGGCACGACGATTCGAAACAGAACCTGCACGAGAGTTGCTCCGTCGATCGTCGCGCTCTCCGTCAGCTCTTGGGGTATCTCGCGGAAGAAGTTCCGCATTATGATGATGTAGTATGCGTTTGCCAGTCCAGGGAGAATCCATGCCAATCGCGAGTTGATCAGCCCAAGCTGTTTGTACCACAGGTAGGTCGGAATGAGTCCCCCGCTGAAGAACATCGTGAATATCATGAAGAGCGTGATGACCTTTATGCCGGGCAACGAGCGATCCGTCAAACCGAACGCAGAAGTGAAGTTCATCAGCAGTATCAACCCGGTACCGACAACCGCCTTGAACAACGAGTTCAGATACGCGGTTCCGATGATTCCGCCGTCGAACACCTTCCGGTAGTTTTCGAGGGTGAGCTCCCGCGGCCAGAGCTTCACCCTGTCCTGAATCGAGGATACAGGCGTATTGAAAGAATCGACCAAGAGGTACCAAAACGGATAGATGATGGTGAGAGAAAACAGTGCCATAGCGAGGTAGACGACGACGGTGAAAAGCCTGTCCTCGAAGGTCCATCTGCCAACGCGCCTGACCGACGGCGATGCAGCAGTCCGCGGAGTAACGGCAGCTTCGCTCATGTCAGGGTGTAGCTCCCGGCTTGTCCGAGCCTCTTGACGATCCAGTTCGCGCCGACGAGCGCGAGCAGGCCGACCACATTCTGGAACAGTCCGACAGCCGTCGCAAAGCTATAGCGGAAATCCTGAAGTCCCACTCGATATACGTACGTGCCGATGATATCTCCCACCTCATAGACCAGAGGATTGTACAGGTTGAAGATCTGGTCGAATCCCAGCTCGAGGATGTTGCCGAGACTCAGAAGGAACAAGATGACGATGACGAAGGTGATGGATGGCAGGGTGATGTAGCGCATTTTCTGGAAGCGCCCGGCTCCATCGATCTCGGCAGACTCGTACAGGGAGGGATCGATACCGGTGATCGCCGCCAGGTAGATGATCGAGCCCCAGCCGACACCCTTCCATATGTCGCTCACGGTCACGATTACCAGAAACCACCCGGGTTCCTGGAGGAACAGAATGGGCGTTTCGAACCCTGCCGCTCCGACCATCAGGTTCAGCGGCCCGCTGCTCGCGGCCAGCGGGCGGATCAATCCGGCCACCACCACCCATGACAGGAAGTGGGGAAGATAGCTGATGGTCTGCACAACCCGCTTGTAGCGCATCGCGTAGACCTCGTTGAGCAGCAGCGCGAAGACGATCGGCATGGGAAACCCGATGCCCATTCGCAGGACGCCGTTGATGAATACGGTATTCCGCAGCACTCGGCCGAAGTCCGGCGCAGTGAAGAGCCTCTCGAAGTACTTCCAGCCTTCCCAGGCACCGCCGAACAGTCCACCGGTGACGGTGAACTCCTTCCAAGCCAGCACGATGCCTGCCATAGGCACGTATCGGAAAATAATAAAGAGCGCAATTCCCGGAATTAGAAGAAGGTATCTCTCCTTGTACTTGAGGAAGGCTCTTCCCGCACGTTTTCTGAGCAGTGCAGCATTCCGCGTGCTTTTGTCTTCGCTACCGGCAACAGCGTCCAGGGGAGACACTGTCAAGCGTTGTGGATGAGCTGGATCGCGCATCCTTATGCCGCTGCCTCCATCAGCTCACCGCCGACGAGTCCGTTTTCCTACCATGACGCGAGGGATGTGGTCGGTGGGTTCCGGAAACCCTGGCCGGTGTTTTCCGGAAATTCCGGCCGGTTCACCATGAGCGAGCTCGGCGCCGTCAACATCGAGATCAGGGGGTTGGGTGCGGTAGGACGGGCCGTCGAGGAGCATCAATCTACCGCGTTCGACAATGCGGTAGGCGATGGCCAGATGGGTTTTGCCGCGACCGCTCTTGCCCTTCAGGATCAGACTGAGCCCACCGGTGATCAACTCCGGAGCCACGTAGCTCACCTCCTTTCCTTATAGGGATGCAGCGTATGAGACTACAGGACGATCGTCAACCCTTGGTCGTGTGAACCGCTCCGCAGTGGTCCGCGGTGCTTACGCGCGATTCGAGGCCCGCCCCGGCGACGAGCTCACCGTCACCTATCCGATGGTGCGCTTCTCTCATGGTGTAAAAGAGATACCGGCGATGCGCCATGAGATACCGGAGCAGACCGGCATAACCCCGTCGGCGCGGATATACGGCCCAGGCAACGTGCTGGACAAGATGCCCAAGGCGGTGCAGAGTCGAGCCAAGGTGGCGATCCATGTCATGCGGCAGGCCCCATCGCGGGAGACAGCCCTCGAGACCTACGGCATTTCCGCACCGCCCGGGACCAGAAGTGTCTAACTGTGCGACGCTACGACACCGCACGCGACGCAGCAAGCGATGCGGCTCCCGCAGCACCACGCTGACGATGGTTTGGACGCGATGGTCCCCGATCAAACACGATCGTTCCGATCATGTAGCTGAGGGAGGAAACCGGCATGAGCTTACCGATTCCACTTATTGATATTTCCAGGGAGACAGAACGCCACGTGTTCATAGCCCGTGGAACTGAGGAGGTCTATCACGCCCACCCTACCACGGTGTTGTTTCCGGACAACAAGACGATGCTTGCCGTCTGGACCTACGAGCATGGCGGCTGGTGTGGCCCGATGAAGAGGAGCACCGACGGCGGGCTCACGTGGAGCGAGCTGCTGCCGGTTCCCGAGAACTGGAACCGTGTACGGAACTGTCCGACCATCTATCGACTCGTGGATCCAGTTGGCAGGGCACGGCTGTTTGTCTCTGCCGGAGGCTGGGGCCCGCGAGGAGAAGATCCACCGCCGGCGAATACCATGCACCAGTCCTTTTCAGAAGACGACGGCGAGACCTGGTCACCGATGGAGTCCAACGGGCTCGAAAGCGGCATGCCATTCTGCTCGATCGAGCCCATTCACGGCGGGTCACGCCTCCTCGGCATGGCCAATATCCGCACTGCGTTGAACCCTCACAAGTCTCTCACACCGGCCGGCCACAAGGGAAACCGCGTCGTTCAGAGCGTGTCTTCAGACGGCGGCTCTACGTGGAGCCGCCCGTGGGACACCGTGCTGGACGACCCAGCCAATATCCCCGTCAACCCCGAGCTCATCCGCTCCCCAGACGGCAAGCAGCTACTGTGCCTGCTAGGGAACAAGGCCGGGCGATGGGAGACAACCCGTCGCGGCCTGTTCATGACCTCGGACGACGAGGGAGCTAGCTGGTCAAAGCCGATGGAGCTCCCACTCGGCCTCACCGGAGACAGGCCGAAGCACCAACGTGCGCATGACGGCCGGCTGGTCGTGGTCCAGCGCAACACCGCCCCGGGATGTCCCGGAATTGGCGACTTGGTAGCCTGGATCGGAACCTACGACGACATCGTCATGGGCCGTGAAGGTCAATACAGAGCGAGACTCCTTCGCAGCCACGCCGGGGCAGACGCTTCATATCCAGCCATCGAGCTGCTCCCGGACGGCACATTCGTGGCGACCACCTACGTCAAGTACCGGCCGGGTGCAGAGAGACACTCGATTGTGAGCGCAAGGTTCACCCTTGAAGACCTGGACGCAAGAGTGCCGTAACGAGCGATGGCCAGCGACAAGATGGCCGGAGCTGTCCATTACCGGATGGCAGATCCGGTAGCAGGCCTTTGCTACAGATCCTTCAGGCGATCGACTCCACCCCTGGTGATGGTACAGCTCCCATCGGGGTGCATTCGCACGAAGTGTCGTGTTTCGTACATGATGAAACCGCTGAAACGGCCGTCATCCCGCACTGAACGGTATTCATCCATCAGGGTTTCGGGCTCGAGTCTCCTGACGTATCGGTTGACCGCAAGGGGGATGCTGTGCCGCTCGCATGCGGCAATCACCTCCTGCGTCACTTCATCGTTGAAGATGCAGTCGAACGGCAGATGGTAGAAGCGTATGATCCCCTCGTCGCATAATCCCTCTTCGATCCAACGCGGCCACTCGAAGTTCAGGTTCGCGGGATAGGCCAGCCGCCGGGTGGCCGCCGGATCCGGTCGATACCAATCCACCTGAAAGTTGATTCGCATGCGCTTGCCGCGTGCAGCGATCATCTGCTTCGCCTGCCGCAGGAATTCAGTATACGCTGCGCCACGGACCTCCGCAATGGTCGCCAGATCGACGCCTCCCCGCTGTTCGCACGCCTCGATCACAGCCGGATTGAATCCGTAGTCCTCGGGGTAATCGGTGTGCGTGCTATGGTTCTCCTCGCGAAAGTCGATACCATCCACACCGGCGTCCAACATCTCTTTCACGCATGAAAGCCAGAAGTCGCGCACCTGCGGCTCGGTCTCGCACAGTGCGCCGGGCAGGTATTCGTTGCGACCGCGCGTGTAGGCGACCAGGCCGCTTTGGCCATCCTGATTGTCGACGTCCAAGTATTTCTTTTCGCTACCCCAGCCATGATCGAAGACCAGCCCCCAGTCACGAAAGTCCACCATCTCCGGCGCCCAGATGCCCCTACCATTGGCAAACACGCCCGGAACTTCCCGTCCATCGACGTCCAGCGCCACCAGCATCTCAATGGACGTGTTCTCGAAATCGGGAGGCCCGTCCCTGAAGTCGGTCGTGACCAGGATAAAGGGATCGTCCAACTCGAATCCGGAAAGGGTCAACGTCCGTACCGGATCGCCCTTCTTGGTCAGCAGCTCGTCGCTGATGTCGTAGACATCCCTTTTCGCAGGCTCCACGTTCTCGGTGACATCGAAGTCGATATCCAGCCGCCGGTAGCGACTGTTCAGGGTGCTCGTCCAGATCTGCAGATGTCGCTTGCCGACCCGGGTGGGGGAATCATCCTTCTTGACGAGCTTGAGCCCACGGATCGGCACCGTCCTGATGTCCGGGCGCAGATCGTCGCTGCGACGCTTGATGCGGAGATGCGGGTTATCCACCACGAAGCGATCGAGCCAGGACAAGCGCCCTCCCCGGTGGCTCAGCCTGCCCACCATGGCCGCCTCGACAGATCCCTCAGGGCACAGATGCGCGGCACCGGTCTCATAGGGTTTGAAACAGGCATGCAACTGCAGGCCTTCTTCATGAGCGGCCTCCGCTGCAACGCCCAAAGGATTACCCAGCAGGTTATAGGTCCTGCACAGCTTTTCGCTCTTCACGCTGGTGTCGCGCACCATGTGCCCCCCACGACCGTCGCCGTAGTAGCACCAGCTCACGCGCCTGACCCCACATCCGGCCAGGGTGGCCATCATGGAACCAACCTGCTCGGCAGAGATGGGGCCTTCCGCAGTCATGGCGTCGTCCGGGAAATCCGAGAGGGCCTCAACACTGAAATCGCCGCGCCGTTCACCCTTGCTCCTCTGCATGACTACTCCAACGGCAGTCGCCAGGAATACCGATCCATCTTTTCGTGGTCCGACAACCTGGCCGTTTCGAGCGAACGTTCCGGCACGGGCAATAGGTAGTGCGTTTCCGCCCCGGACCTGATAAACCCTTCCGCGTAAGCGGACCCGCCGCCGACCCCGAAGGCTCCGTCCGTGACTTCCAGGCGCTTGCGAGCGTACTTGCCGGCGTAGCCCTGGCTGACCAGGCACTCCAAAGCTGCAAGCTTCTGTTCGATCACATCGGTAATGTCCACGAACACGTCGTTATAGCACCCGCGGTTCGTGTCAAAAACGGTCTTGGGAATGCTGGTCGCACCGGCGCCGAAGAAGAACACCTGCGCAACGCGAACGGGAGGATTGCGATCACCCGGATCGACCGCGTTCGCAAAGCGCAGCGCATGCAGGACAATCTGGCCCGTAACCGCGTGCGGGTTCGCCATGCCATCCTTCTCCTGCGGCCAGTGTGTCAGCCCGGCTTATTCGTGTAGGAGAGGA
>JAPPKD010000126.1 GCA_028820215.1 Spirochaetaceae bacterium
CCGAGTGGTACGGCGAATCGCTGCACGTGGCGGCGGCGCTCGACGTGCTGTGGCATCCGCCGGTGGCGGCGGCGCGCGGCGGCGCTCCCTGAGCGACCGGCGACCTGGCGGTGCAGCGTAGCGAGGATGAGCAGCGCGCCCGCGATGGAGACTGCCTCCAGGGATTTTCAGTCCTCATCAGCATGGGATCGCCCTGTGCGCCCGCTGTGCGGTCTGTCTCTGCCGGCACGCGCAGGCTACCATGGTGGCGCGAAGGGGAGGGTCGTGCCGACTCAGGATCACGTTATGCTCAGCACATTGACCGTTCGTAGTTTCAAGTCTCTCCGTGAGGTAACCGTCGAGCTGCCGCGGCTCGCTGTGCTGTTCGGTCCCAATGCCGCGGGCAAGAGTAACTTGCTGGATGCCATCCAGGCGCTCTCGTGGATGGGGACTGCGCGTACGCTGTTTGACGCCCTTGGCGGTCCCCTTCCGGTGCGGGGTTACGCATTCGAGGCGTTCTCTTTTGCTTCGGGTGGGTTACCCGAGATGGTACGGCGAGGGTCCGCGAGCTTCACATTGGAAGCAGATCTGTCAGTCGAGAGAGGACGATACCGCTATCGGATCGAACCGAAGTTCGATTTCAGGTCAGGCCAACTTACCGTTGCCGATGAGTACCTGGCCCAGCTTGGCGCTTCCGGACAACCGAAGGGTACCGCCGCGATCGAGCGGGTGGGCTCCAACTTCCGCATCCGGCGAAAGGGAAAGCCGGCCCATCCGCGAGAGGAGCAGGTTGGATTGAATCACTCGGTCCTGTCCGACCGGAGTCTGAGCGGCGCCGGCTATCCGTGGCTGGACTATGTTCGCGCAGAGTTGCTGAACTGGCGTACCTACTACTTCGAACCACGGCGGGAGATGCGGGAGGAGGAGTCTCCGGCGGACGTGTTCGACATCGGGTTCCACGGGGAATATATCGCCGCGCTGCTGTACAAACTCCGCGCTGAGAGCCCAAAGCACTTCGACGCGATCCGCCGCGCGCTGCGCTCGATCGTGCCAAGCATCGAAGCTCTGGGGGTCGAACTCGATGAACGGCGGGGTACGTTGAACCTGATGATCCGCCAAGCGGGCGTCAACTACTCCTCGCGGGTCTTGTCGGAGGGAACGCTACGCGTACTGGCGCTCTGCACCATCGCCGTGAACCCCTGGGGCGGCTCTCTGCTCGCTTTCGAGGAGCCTGAGAACGGCGTACACCCGCGGCGTCTGGAGTTGATCGCCCAGCTCCTGTTCTCGCTGGTCGCACAACAGCGCAGGCAGATTGTCGTCACGACACACTCTCCGCTGTTGGCCGACGCGATGCTGAAGCTGCAGCGGGAGGCCCCCGAGCCGAGAAATATCGGTTTGTTCAACGTCCGCCTCGGGCCGCAGGGAACGGTGGTCGAGCCATTCGAGGCAACCGGCCCGCTCTACGAGGATGCCGAGATTACCGACGCGCTTGCAAGCAGATCGGAAGATGGCATGATCGAGAGCCTGCTGCTCCGCGGGCTCATTGATGAGTGATCCACTGGCACTGCAATGACCACCGTGTACATGGGAGGCCAGGGGTGAGGGCGTACTTCCCACCGCGAGAAGTGACTGACTCGCACTTGACCGGCCGGGCGGCACTTGCTCGGTGCTACATCCCCCAGACCGTGATCGGGGAGCCGTCGTCAGGCGGCGGGCGGCGGAAGATCTTGTCTGCCCAGGATCGTTCGGGTGCGCGGTCGAACACGATCAGGTGGCCGGCCGCGGCCCCGCAGCGATCCATGTAGCTTCGCGTCTGCTTCACGCCCTCGGCGATGGTCCGCTCCAGGTCCTTGCGCAGCACCTTGCACTCCACCACGAAGCGCCGCTCACGTCCGCCCTGCGTCCACACGATCAGCAGGTCGGTGCGCCCGCGACCGAGCGCGTACTCCCGCTCGATGCGTCCGCCGCCGTTGACGATGCGCTGCAGGTGCGCTTGCAGCAGCAACTGCGGGCCGGCCTCGTGGTACTTCTCGAAGCGCTGGGTCCAGTGCTCGGAGTGCTCCCGGAAGAACTCCTGGAACGCCGCGAGCAGCCCTGCCACGTCCAACGCGCCGTCCGCGTCCACGTACCACGCCATCTGTTGCGGCAGCCCCGCCTGCACCGCGTAGGTCAGATGTCGCGGCACCACCTCCGAGTAGATCGGGTTGGCGATGCGCGGCGTGCCGTCAGGATCCTGGGCCACCAACCCCAGGTCGCGGACGTACTCGACGTCCTCGGTCGACCACGCCTGCTCGTCGGCGCCGGTCAGGATCGGCTGCACCACGCGCCGCACGCGCTCCTCGCGCAGCTTGTCGGCAAGGTTGTCGAGGTGGGTCACGCGCGCCAGGATCAGGCGCTCCTGCGCGTCCAGGATGGCGCGCTCGGTTACCGGGCGGGAGCGATCGCGTCCCGCCTCGTCATCGAAGCAGGCCTCGCGGCACAACGCGTTCACCAGCCAAGGTTGCCCGGCGGTGCGCGTCAGGATCAGCCGCGCCGCCTCCTCCGTGAACGGTTGCCCGGTCGCCGCCGTGTGCTGCACCAGCAGCGCGCGCGCCTCCTGCTCCGAGAAGTCCCCCAGCCGCAACGACTTGGCCTTGATGTTGAAAGCGCTGCCGCCGACCACGATGCGGTTCTCGGCGGTCGAGTGGATGCGGTAGTCGCGCACGTCTCGCACCCCGCACAGGATAATGCTGTGCGGGAAGCGCGCCGGACGGTCGACGTAGCCGGTGCGCAACTGCCGCAGCACCGCCAACAGGGTGTCGCCTACCAGGGCGTCGATTTCGTCGATCAGCAAGACCAGCGGCCGCGGGTCGGCCATGCTCCAGCGCAGCAACGCGTGGCGCAGTGCCGAGCCCGGTCCCACGCGCTTCAGTAGCCGCGGCCAGAGTTCCTCCAGGGTGTCATCGCCCAGCGTCAGGCTTGCCTGGAGCGCCAGTTCGGCGAGCACGGTGCGCATGCCCTCGGCCACGTTCTCGCGCATCGCCTGGCCATCCTCGACGTTGGCGTACACACAGCGGTAGTCGCCCGCCTGTCCGCCATTCAGCAGGTCGCGGAGCGCCAGCAGCGCCGAGGTCTTGCCGGTCTGCCGCGGTGCGTGCAGAACGAAGTACTTCTTGTCCCGGACCAGACCGAGCACCGCGTCGAGATCGATCCGCTCCAGCGGCGGAATGTGGTAGTGGTCCGCGGCGACAACGGGCCCCTCGGTATTGAACGTGCGCACTGCCCTCATCGTCGCAGAGAGCGGCGCGGCTGTCATCCGCAATTGATGAGTGATCCACTGGCACTGTAATGACCACCGTGTACGCCCATGGGTGGCCAGGGGTGAGGGCGTACTTCCCACCGCGAGAAGGGACTGACTCGCACTGACCGGCCGGGCGGCACTTGCTCGGTGCTACATCCCCCAGACGGTGACCGGAGTGTCGTCGTCAGACGGCGGGCGGCGGAAGATCTTGTCTGCCCAGGGGCGGTCGGGTGCGCGGTCGAACACTATCAGGTGGCCGGCCGCGGCCCGGCAGCGGTCCATGTAGCCTCGCGTCTGTTCCACGCCCTCGGCGATGGTCCGCTCCAGGTCCTTGCGCAGCACCTTGCACTCCACCACGAAGCGCCGCTCACGTCCGCCCTGCGTCCACACGATCAGCAGGTCGGTGCGCCCGCGACCGAGCGCGTACTCCCGCTCGATGCGCCCGCCGCCGTTGACGATGCGCTGCAGGTGCGCCTGCAGCAGCAACTGCGGGCCGGCCTCGTGGTACTGCTCGAAGCGCTGTACCCAGTGCTCGGAGTGCTCGCGAAAGAACTCCTGAAACGCCGCGATCAGCCCCGTCACGTCCAGGCGCCCGTCCGAGTCCACGTACCACGCCATCCGTTGCGGCAGCGTCTCCTGAACCGCGTAGTTCAGGTGGCGCGGTACCACCTCGGCGTAGATCGGGTTGGCGATGCGCGGAGGTCCGCCGTCGGCCGCCGCCAACAGGCCCAAGTCGCGAACGTAGGCCAGATCCTCCTCTGAGCAGACAGTTTCGACAGCGCCGGTCAATAGCGGCTCCACCACGCGCCGCACGCGCTCCTCGCGCAGTTTGTCGGCGAGGTTGTCCAGGTGGGTTA
>JAPPKD010000373.1 GCA_028820215.1 Spirochaetaceae bacterium
GTCGGAGGCGATGACGTTTCCGTACAGCTCGCCGACGACCATCGGAATCTGGAACGGGTTCGTGGTCTCCAGCGCCGGCTCCGCGCTGCTGCCGACGTAGAGGTTGTACGTCATCACCGTCACGGGAACCTCGGGCGGCCGCTCGATCGTCCGGCATCCGGCGAGGACGAGCAGCAGTGCGAACAGTGCAACAGCGATGGAGACCTTGAGCCTTGGCATGCGTTTCCTCCGATCGCGCCGTCGTCGAGCGGGCGGCGCCGAGCCCTGCCGAGGGTAGAACACCGATTACGGACGAGCAAATGCGGGCGCGTGGGACCCGGCCTTTATCGCGCTGGGCGTTTCCGGCATCCTGCGCGCCATGCTGATAGACGCCCACAACCATCCGAACTGGCACGGCCACGACGCCGACCGGCTCCTCGCCAACATGGAGGAGCACGGCATCGACCAGATGTGGCTGTTCTCCTGGGAGGTGCCCGCCACCGACTACAGTCCCAGCTACCACGCCCATCTGCCGCCCGGCGGCGTGGGCATCCCGCTTGCGGATGTCCTGAACGTCGGCCGCGCCGCCCCTGACCGCTTCGTCCTCGGCTACATGCCGGACGTCAAGCGCCCGGACGCCATCGATCGGATCAAGGCGGCGGTGGAGATCCACGGCATCCGCGTCGCGTCCGAGCTCAAGCAGCGGGTGCTGTTCGACGACCCCGACGCCCTGGACATCTACCACTTCTGCGGCGAGCAGAAGCTGCCGATCACCATCCACCTGGACTACCCGATCCCCAACGGACAGCGCTATCCGCGCCCGAACTGGTGGTACGGCGGCTCCCTGGACAGCTTCGAGCGGGCCGTCGCCGCGTGCCCGGAAACGATCTTCATCGGCCACGCGCCCGGATTCTGGGGGCACATCTCCGGCGACGACCGCTGCATGACCGAGTCGTATCCCAAGGGGCCGGTCAAGCCGGGCGGGCGGGTGCTGCAACTCCTGGACACCTATCCCAACCTGTACGCCGACCTGTCGGCCGGCTCCGGCCTGACGGCCATCTCCCGCGATCCCGAGTTCGGCAAGCAGTTCCTGATCCGCTACCAGGACCGCCTGCTGTTCGCTCGCGACTACGTCGACGGCCGCCTGATGGAGTTCCTCAAGACCCTGAACCTGGAGCCTGCGGTCTTCGACAAGATCGCCTACCGTAACGCCCAGCGCCTGCTCGGAGACGCGGAGTAGCGCCCGTCGACTATGGCGTCCGGGCGCGGGCCGTCAGCCTTGCGTCGTAGCGGAAGTCGGAGACCGGTCCCGTCCGGATGTCGTCGAAGTTCGCGTGCGCGGGGTTGACGATGAAGTTGCTCTCGCCGCGGACCGTCGCACTGGGCACCTGGAGCACCGCTGACCCCACGCTGTCGATCCATCGGTCGCCGATCACCCGGGTCACGGGGTGCGGCGTCGGCTTCGCCCAGCCGGGCGGCAACTCGTCCTCGTCGATGTGCGCGATCAGCCGCTCCGGGATGAACACCGCCATCTTCCGGTAGACCCTCAGCACGTCCTCCGCCTTCAGGCGGACCAGCAACTCCATTGCCGCCAGCGCCAGGCTGTCGGCGAGGTAGACCGCCGCACGTCCGGGACTGTTCCAGCGTCCGCCGTATCGACGCGCCCCCTCCCCTGACATCAACTCTTCGGCCGTCCGTGCATACTCCGGCACCGCGAGGCGCCAGACGGTGATCAACCGATCAACCGAACACGCCGTGCCGCAGTCTGCCGATGAGCTGCTCCACTTCGCGGCCGCCCGTTTCCGTCGAGGCGCGATGCAGCGGCGTCTCGTCGTCGAAGATGTCCTGGGGAGTGTTCAGCCACCGGCGCGCGGCTGCCGCGTCGCCGCGCATCAGAGCCAGGACCATGTCCGTCAAGCGGGCGATGCGCACGAGTCGGTCGGACTCGGCCGGCGTCAGCCTGCCCGCGCGTTTTCTGCGGCCCAGGGTCGTCGCGGGAATCCCCACGACCCGTGCCAGCTCCTTTTGTGATCCTCCGATCGCGACCGTCAACTCCTCCAGCATCGAGTACGGCAGCCCTTCGCGGACCAGGTCCAGCACCTCGCCTTCGTTCGACAGGCGGGACAGATCGCCTCCGAGCGCCGGGAGTCCGGTCTGAGCGACGGCGTACGGCGCTGCGGGTTCCGCGATCGTGTCGGCTTTGGACGCCGACACCGCAGGGTTCGCCGGCTTCATCCCGCGATGTGGCTTGGGCAGTCCTTCTGTCGCTCGATTGTCCATTTGGTACTTTCTCTGCAACCGTTTGGTGACACTAATCCATTGATCCTCACCCGGCAACTCTTGAGTCACTCGCCGTCGGTGGGGACGACTGTGGCGACGGTGATACTCTGAACGCGCAGGTGCATCCCTGCGAGCGAATGGAGGTGACCGGCGACATGGAGTACCGCCGTTTCGGCGAGCACGAGATATCGGCCCTGGTGCTGGGGACGGTGCAATTCGGCCTGGACTACGGGGTGGCCAACACCACCGGGAAGCCGTCACAGGCGACCGTGAGCCGCATGCTCGCCACGGCGTTCGAGGCCGGTGTGAACGCGCTGGACACCGCCTCGATGTACAACGAGGCGGAGACGGTGCTGGGCCGGGCCCTCCGCGACCTGGGGATGCGGGACCGCATCTTCATCTGCAGCAAGGCACGCCCGCGCCCGGAGATGGCTGGGACGCCCGAGGAGCAGATCACTGCCGCCGTGGAGCGGTCGCTGCGCGTGCTGGGGGTGGACCGGATCCCGCTGTACCTCTTGCACGGCTATCACGCGCTGCCCTACGTGGGGGCGCTCCACCGCAAGCGCGAGGCGGGCGACATCGGTGCGGTCGGCGTCTCCGTGTACTCGGTGGAGGAGGCGCTCGGGGCGATCGCCACGCCCGGCATCGACGCCATCCAGCACCCGGTGAGCGTGCTCGACCAGCGGTTCCTGCGCGCCGGGGTCCTGGAGCGGGCGGCCGAGGCCGGGGTCGCGATCTTCGCCCGCAGCGTCTACCTGCAGGGCGTCGTGACCATGGCCATCCCGGACCTGCCGGCGCCGATCGCCGAGGTGGGCGCGGTGCTCACCCGGCTGGGGGAACTGGCGGGCGATCTGACGATCGAGGAGCTCGCGCTCCGCTACGTCGCCTCGCTTGGAGGCATCACCGGCGTCGTGGTCGGCATGGAGACGCACGCGCAGATGGAGCGCAACGTGGCCGCCGCCCTGGCCGGCCCCCTGGACGCCCCGCTCCTGGAGGCGATCGGAGAAGCGGTGCCCGACCTGCCGGACGACATCATCAACCCCGGGCTCTGGCGGTGGGTCCGGGACTACGACTGGGGGAAGCGCTGAGGCTAAGACGCGGCGACTTCGATACGAGCAGCCAGCGAGTCGAAGTCCTCAACACATTTTTGACGAATCGCCGCGATCCTTCGTGCCGCCTCTTCCCCCAGTCGTTTGCGGCCGCCTCCGGGTCCGTCGGCCACTCCGCGTGCACTGGCAAGTACATCGAAGAATCGTTCCTTGACGTCGATCTCGGCGCGTATCTCGGTCCAAGGCCAGTCTGAAGGTAGATCCAGACCCGCCAGAACCCACGTCTCCAGCTCTTCCCATGCGTTCTCCGCGAGAAAGGTCCGGCCGTTTCCCATCTCATCTTCGATCTGATCAAGCCGCTGGCGGCGTCCCGTCTCGCCGTCCCGGTCCACGCAGAGGATGAAGAGGTCCGTCATCCCGCCGTAGCGCTCCACAATGTCGGACAGCAGGTCCGACTTCAGAGCCTCGCTGACGCCTCCGAGCAGAGGATCCTGGCAGACCTGGACCTGCGTCCTCGATCTGCCGATCGATCGGAAGAGTCGCTCGAACAGTGGCTTGAGGATGTACTGGTCCTTGCGGAAGTCCTCCGGAATAATGAGGACGTTCACGTATGCCGCTCGTCTTCGTCCCTGCGGCCCTCGGTGAAGGCGAGCGCGTCTTCCATCCATCCAGCCGTGTGAAGACGGCCTAAGCCCTGCGATTCACGCAACTCCGTAGCGTTGTGAAGTTCGGATACCGGCCGGATGATCGCGTCGGTCGTGTCCGGGAGCCTGCATACGATGGAGGTGTGTTGGAATGTCCGTTCACCGATCATGCCGAGCAGTTCGGGAGAGTGCGTGGTAGTGACCACCTGGGTTCCGCCCTTCGCGGTCTGTCCTTCGATGAGTTCGAGCAGGAGCCGCAGCCGTGACGGGTGGATTCCGTTGTCGATCTCCTCGAAAAAATAGAGGCGAGCGGGATCGGTTCCGAGGAGCGCGGCAAGGATAGCGAGAAAACGCAATGTGCCGTCCGAGGCGCTGTAGGACGACACCTTCCTCCCGTCTGCATCCCGGATCAGGAGTTGGACACGGCCGCTGATCGGGTCGATGGGAAACTCGAAGTCCCGTACGTCCATCGGTGTCAGCTCGCGGGTCCACTCGGTGAGCGTCTCTCTGCGCTCCGGATCGGAGCAGATCTCCCTCAGCACCGTCGGCAGGTTCTCGCCGCTGTCCCCCAGGATGGTCTGCCCGGGGAACGATGGCTGCCGGATGCGATCCGGGGCCAGATCGAGGAAGCGCATGCTGGCGAACAAGTCGATTATCCGCTGAATCTGGTCCTTGTGCGCGCGCGCTACTCGCTTGTCGTCTCGGAGTTGAGTGAGGGCCGGTTGATTGGACCGTACTTCCACGCGGAGACCAGGTCTGGTCTGTGGCCCGGTCCGTGCCATGCGCAGTTGCAGGTTCCTGTCGTCGTCTCGTGCCGGAAGGTGATCGCCGGGGATCAACGGGTTACTCGAGTAGATGTGTTCGATTGGATCCGACTCCAGGATTTCCGCGCCCACTCGGAAACCACGTTGATCTCGATCGCCCGTGAGGACCCAAATCGTGTACCTGAACTCGGTTTCGATTCCTTCAATCTTCGAGGTTTGGTACGCAAGAAGCCCGAACCCTGGTACTCCAGAGCGGCTGATCTCGTTGGCGGCGCCACGTATCTGCTCCCACTCGACGTGTCCGCCGGCTCCATACTTGCCGCCGATGATGTCGGCGAGTGTGTAGCCGCGACCGATGCCGTGGAGGAAGCGGAAGGCGTCACGAATGTTGCTCTTGCCGCTGGCGTTCGCGCCGACGATCACCGTGAACGGGCCGACGCGCAGCGTTTCTTCGGCGAAGTTCTTGAAGTCCCGGAATTCAAGCGCCGTAATCATGGTCCGCGTCTACCCGGTAGCTGCTGCCGCCTTCACCAGGGGATCACTCACCGCATCGGCTACCGCATCGACCAGCTCGTCGATCATCTGCGGCGTGGTCGGGACGGAGATCGAGCACATCCCCAGGGTATGGCCCAGGAAGAAGCCGCGGTCGAGCAGGGCCAGGAACAGCGGCGACACCCAGCGCGTGTCGGCGTCGAGCGACGAGCGGTAGTCGCGCGGCGGTTCCGCGCGGAAGTGGATGGCGAACGCCGAGCCGTTGTTGTGCGCCGACGCCGGCACCGGGCAGGCGGCCAGCGCCTTGCCGAGACCGCGCGTCAGGCGGTCGCCCAGGGCGGCCAAGTGCTCGAAGGCGGCCGGCGTCAACTCGCGCAGCATCGCCAGGCCCGCGGCCAGGGTCACCGGGTGGCTGGCGAAGGTGCCGCTCTGGCCGATGCCGCGCCCCGCCGTCGGATCGTAGCAGTCCATGATGTCGGCGCGCCCGCCGAACGCGCCCACCGGGAAGCCGCCGCCGACGATCTTCCCGAACGTGGTCAGGTCGGGCGTGATTTCGTAGTACTCCTGGGCGCCGCCCCGCGCCAGCCGGAAGCCGACGATCTCGTCGAAGATCATGAGCACGCCGTGCCGGGCGGTGATCTCGCGCACGCCGCGGATGAAGTCCGCCGGCAGATCCAGGACGCCGCTCTTCGGATCCAGCATGACGCACGCCAGCTCGGCGGCGTGCTCGGCGATCAGTCGCTCGGCCGCCTCCAGGTTGCCGAGCGGCAGGACCATCGTGTCGGCCACGGCCCCCGCCGACATGCCGATCGCCTGCGCGTGGGGCAGCGGCCGCTCTGCCGGGCCGGCCGCTTCCAGCGGCGGCGCGACCGAGACCTCCACCGAGTCGTGGCTGCCGTGATAGCAGCCTTCGAACTTGGCGATCCGGTTCCTGCCGGTGAACGCGCGCGCCAGGCGTACGGCGTGCAGGCTGGCCTCGGTGCCGGAGTTGGTGAAGCGCGCCCGTTCCAGGCTGACCACGCGGCTGCACAGCTCCGCGCACGCCTCGGTCTCGTGCCCCATGGGTGCGCCCAACGCGATGCCGCGTTGCAACTGCGCCCGCACCGCGGCCATCACCGCCGGGTGCCTGTGGCCGAGGATCTGGCCGGTGTGGTGGTTGGCGAAGTCGGCGTATCGGTTGCCGTCCACGTCGAACAGGTACGGGCCGTCGCCGCGCTCCATGGTCAGCGGGTAGGGGCGGTAGAAGTAGGCGCCCTTGGCGACGCCGCCCGGGGTGGCGCCGGCGTGGGCGGTGAAGCGCTCCAGGGAGCGCGGCGTGGCGGCGAAGAAGCGCGCCTCGAGCTCATGTGCCGGTTTCATCGTGGGAGTCCGGGTCGACTATAGCAGCCGGTGCCCCGCGGAGCGCCGGTGCACGCCGTGAATGGCCGCGCTACCATCGCCTCCATGTCGAACATGAACGTCGTGTGCATCTGCCTGGACACGTTTCGGGCCGACATCGTGGGGGAGGGGAAGAAGTACAGCCACGCGCGGACGCCCAATCTCGATGCCCTGGCCGCGCAGAGCATCCGCTTCACGCGTGCCTTCGGCGAGTGCCAGCCGACGCTGCAGATACGCCGCGGGCTGTTCACCGGGCGGCGCAGCTTCCCGTTCCGTTACCACTTCGACCGCCGCGGCCACTGGCACCACGCGCCGGGGTGGCACAAGATCCCGCCCGACCAGGACACCATCGCCGAGGTGCTGCTGGCGCGCGGCTACCTCACCGCCCTGATCGCCGACACCTACCACATGTTCAAGCCGACCATGAACTTCTCTCGCGGCTTCGCCCACCTGGACTTCATCCGCGGGCAGGAATCGGACAACTGGAAGAGCGGCGACCCGCGCTCGATCGAGCAGCAGCTCCGCACCCACGTACGCGAGCCGATCGACTGGCCGCGGCACGCCACCCTGGTCAACTACCTGCTCAACCAGCGCCACCGGCGGTCGGAGGACGACTACAGTTGCGCGCGCGTGTTCCGCGCGGCCTGCGACTGGCTGCACGACAATCACGCGATGAAGCCGTTCTTCCTGTGGATCGACAGCTTCGATCCGCACGAGCCGTGGGATCCGCCCAAGGCGTATGCCGATCTCTACTATCCGGACTATTCGGGCAAGGACTTCATCATGCCGGGCGCGGCGCAGGAAGACGCCGCGCAGGAAGACGCGACAGAGGAGGAGCTGCGCCGCATCGAGGCGCTCTACCTTGGCGAGGTCACGTTCGTGGACAAATGGATCGGCCTGTTGCTGGACAAGCTGGAGGAGCTGAAGCTGTTCGATGACACGCTGGTGGTCTTCCTTTCCGACCATGGGACGCAGCTCCGCGACCAGGGCGGCTTCGGCAAGTCGGGCCGGGAGCTGCATCCGTTCAACACGCAGTTGAACCTGTGCCTGCGCCATCCGGGCGGCCCGGTGGACCGCGACGTCACGGCGCTGGTGCAGAACCACGACCTGATGCCCACGATTCTTGCGCGGATGGGCGTGCCGTGCGGCTGGACCGACGGACGGGATCTCTGGCCGCTGGTGACCGGCGAGAAGACGGCGATCCGGGAACGGATCGTCACCGGCTGGGCGGACGGCTCGCCCGGCAACGCGCGGGCGCGTGCGAGCGTCCGCGACGACTGCTGGAACTACTGCACGGCGGTCGGCTACGAGGACGGGGACGAGTTGTTCGACGTGCGCAGCGATCCCGAAGAGCGCGACAACGTCGTGGCCGACCATCCGCGGGTGGTGGCCGAGTGCCGCGCCGAGGTGGAGGCGCTGATCGGCCAGCCGCTTCCCGGCACCATGATGGAGGTGTCCGACCCGGCCACGGGGCCGATGATCGATTGGCTGAACCGCAAGCTGCGCGAACTGTAGCGATGAACCAGCTCACGCCAACGGCGGCGGAACGCGCCGCGGAGCGGTTCGGCGACGCCGCGTTGCAGCGGGCGGTCACGGCGCTGCAGACCGACGGCTACGTGGTGATCGACGACGTGATCGACCACGCCCACCTCGACCGGCTGCAGGAGCGGATGAGCCAGGACCTGGAGAAGATCCGCGCCATGCCGGTGGTGCCGCACAACTTCGTGTGGGGCAACATCCAGCAGCCCCCGCCCCCTGATGCCGGCCTGGTGTTCCGCGACGTGATGGCCAACCCGTTCGTGTGCCAGGTGACCCGCGCGGTGCTGGGACGGGGCGCGTTCAACAACACCCTGACCGGCAATACCAACGTCCCCGGCAGCGGTCTGCAGCCCGTGCACGTCGACGACGGTCAGCTCTGGCCGAACCTGAGCGTGGCGCATCCGCCGGCGCGGCTGGTGGTGAACGTGCCCCTGAGCGGGACCACGGAGGAGAACGGCGCCATCGAGCTGTGGCCCGGCACCCACCTCGATACGCTCATGGTGATCGGCAACAACATCCGGGTGCCGGTGGAGCATGTCGAGGCGCGGCGGGCCGTGCGCGGGCCGCTCCGGGGGTGTACCCGCAAGGGGGCGGTGCTGATTCGGGACATGCGGCTGTGGCACCGCGGCACGCCCAACCGCAGCGCTTCGACCCGCTTCATGATCGCCATGATCCACACCGTCGCGTGGTATCGGCGGGGCTCCCGCGTCGAGCTGGCGCAGGAGTGCGCGCCGGTGTTCGCCGGCTGCCCCATCGAGAACGTCATCCCCCTGGTGCCCGCGCCGAAGGACCACCTGACCGGCCTCAGGCGGTACGACTACTCAGGACCCAACTGACCGCGCTACAGGCCCCACCGCTGGCGGGCTTCGGCCATCGGGACGGCCGCGGTCGCGTAGTGGCCGGTGGGGGAGTCTCCGCCCCAGCGCTCGTCCATCGGCTCGGAGGCCGGCTGATAGCGGACGTCGCAACTGATGCGGAACCGGTTGGTGGTGTTGTTCGTGGAGCCGTGCAGGGTGTAGAGCCCGAAGGTGATGACGTCGCCGGCGCGCACGTCCGCCGTGAGCCAGCGGCCACCGAATCGCTCGCGGATCTCTTCCGGATCCTCGCTGAACCAGCCCTGCGTGCGGTCGCGATCCACGTCGCTCCGGCCGTACGTCTCCCGCACCCTGGCGAAGCTGTCCAGGCGGTGCGACGCCTCGCACACGGCCAGCGTGCCCTGCGCGATCGGAATGTCCCCGAAGGGGATCCAGACCGTGTTCACGCGTTCGCTGCCGCGGCCCATGTAGACCACGTCCATGTGCGAGCCGGTGAACTTCTCGTTGCCCACCGCACGCAACCACTTGTGGGTGAACGTCGCCGGCTCCTCGCCATAGAGACGGCGATAGAACGAGTGCAGCTCCGGTGCTTCGAGCACCCGCAACACTTCCGGCCGGTAGGCGACTCGCTTCATGCCGACGCTCCTGCCGTCGCGCGGCATCACGCCCTCCATGAGCGGCGTGCCCTGCACCAGCGCGTCCTGCTCCTGCAGGTGCTCCATCACGACGCGGCGCGCCTCCAGGACGGCTCCGCGGTCGATCAGCCCGCGGATGAACAGGTACCCGTCGGCGGCGATGCGCCGGCGCAACTCGTCGATGTCGGCCAGCGTGTCGGTGCTGTCGTGCAGGTAGCCGAGCTCCGCGCTCGGGAACTCCATCTGCGTACGTTGAAACTCGACTCGCATGGGCAGCGCGTTACACGCTGTCATGGCGCCGGGCCAGTTGTCATCGCTCTGCTCAGACGGGTATCACGTGCACCGGCTGCTGTCCATCGGTCGGGAGCAGGCTCTTGAGCCCAGCGTCCAGCGTGGCAAGCTGACCGCCGTGCTGCATGGCGAGAGCGAGCAGCATGGCATCGGTGATCTGTCGGTACCCCTGGATGCGCCTGAGGATTTCGTCCGGAAGCGATGTGATCGAGCGGTCGTGAGACCAGAACGCATGCGACCCGCGGCTCCTCAGCGCGTGCAGCAGAGCGATCGCGTCGAGCGGCGTTGCCTCCTGCTTGACCGAGGAGGGGTTGCAGGAGACGCGCACGAATCCGGCTTCGGTCACCGGACAGGTCGCCCACCCGGTGGCGCGGCTCACCGCGAACCATGATCGCGCGGCGTCATGGTGCACGTGGTTGGGCCAGGCGAGCGCGATCAACACGTTGACGTCGAGCAACGCGATCATGGCCAATCGATCAGCGCCGCTCGGACATCCTCGCTGGTGATGGGTGCTGCATCGGCAGCGACCCGAAAGGTCGGGACATCGTCGGTGTCGTCGGTATCCGTGCGCCTGAAACCACGACGCGCGAGGACGGACAGCGCGCTTCCCACGCTGCTGCCATGTCTCTGCGCGAGCGCGCGGGCGACAGCGAGTACGTCGTCGTCGATCGTCAGAGTCGTACGCACGAGCGCATGATCGCATCAGGACATCATGACATCAAGTGCCGATTGGAAATGATCAGCGGTACCGCCGATGCCCGCCGCAGGATCAACACCACGTGGGTTAGGCTCATCGGAGTGCGCACCACATCCGAGCACGCCCTGCTGATCGCGAAGCCGGACGGTGTGCGGCACTCCGAGCTTCCCAGGTTGCTCGAAAGACGGCTGGCGGAGTTGTCGCTCCGTCAGGTCGCAACTCGGGACCTGATTCTGAGCAGAGACCAAGCCCGCACGTTCTGGCGGGAAGGGGATGTCGAGGAGTACATCGCGTACCTGCGCGAGGGGCCCTCGCGGGCGATCGTCGTCCGGGGAAGGCAGGCCACCTGGAAGTGCCGCCGGCTCAAGTCGGAACTGCGGAAGGCGTTCCGCTGTGACAGTTACAGAAACCTCATCCACTCCACGGAACCCGGGAACGAGTACGAAGAGCAGTTCCAGCGTCTGTTTCCCGAGTTGAACGTCGACGAGCACGGGGTCTTCATCGATCAGATCGCCCTCGTGCCGCCGGATCGCTTCGACTCGTTCGCCAGGAGAGCGGCGGGTCACGGGACACCCGGGTTGGCGCCCGTCGTGCCAGGGAGTCAGGCGATGGGTGGGGCGAGCCGGCTCGCCGCCTGGCTGCGGGGTCCCGGAACGGTTCCGTACGCCGGCATCTTGATCCGCGGGCTGACGATGTCCCGGCTCGACAACATCAGTGTCATTATGTATGCAAAAAGATATACAGAGCTCCGGTTGCCCTCACGTTTTCCTCGAGAGCTTGCCTCGCTTGCCACCCTCGCCACGCAAATCGGAGCCGTCACGGTGTTGCTGCCCGGAACCGAGGATGCGTTCCTGCAGCCTGACGTGATGGCCGGCGTGCGGGACTACGGGGTGCGCGGCGTCGTGTGCTATTCCCCGGAGTACGAGATGGCGAGGACGCACCGGCTCCGGTCGGCGGCATTCTCCGCCGGTCTGTTCTGCGTCGGCGGCAGCAACGGGCATCTCGATTGGGGCAGAAACAGCGTGTCCGAGGAAAATGCACGGCGCGTTGGACTCGGCGCTGCTCAAGCCAGGTCGCGGATGACTTCCTGCGCGGCGTTGCGTCCGGGGATCCCGGAGATCTCGCCTCCTGGGTGCTGGCCGGCTCCGCACAGATAGAGGCCGGGGAACGGCGCGCGGTAGCGGGAGAGCTCGGGCAGCGGGCGGTTCCAGAAGAGCTGATCGCCGCCGTGCTGGATGTGCCAGATGCACCCGTCGGTGAGTCCGTTCTCCCGTTCCAGGTCGGCCGGCGTCCGCAGCCTCAGGTGGAGGATCGAGCGGCGGAAGTTCGGCGCGTGGCGGGTGATCTGATCCACCAGCCGTTCGGCAACCCGATCGCGCACCGTGTCCCAGCCGGTGTCCCTCAGCCTGGCGGGCGCCGGGTAGATCCACGCCGAGGCCGTGTGCCGGCCGTCCGGCGCCAGCGTCGGATCGAGCGCCGACGGCACCGAGAAGTTGACGATCGGCTCGGCCGGCGGGCGGCCGGCGTCGCAGTCGGCGTAGGCGGCGTCGACGACCGCCTCGCTGCGTCCCAGTCCGACAACGCCGCGGCTCGGCAGCGCCGGGTCCCCGTCCCAGGCCTGCCAGTGCAGGAGCTCGTCCACGGCCGCCAGCAGCTTGTAGCAGCTCACCTCCGTGACCAGCGCGCTGACGCGGCGCCGGAGCTGCGCTGTCGTCAGTTCCGGCGGGACGAGGCGCAGGAAGGTCCGCTTCGGATCCAGGTTGGACAGCACGCAGCGCGCCGTCACCTCCGTGCCGTCGGCGAGCCGGACGCCGGTGGCGGCGCCGCCTCCATGGACCAGGGAGACCGCTTCGGCACTGGTGTGGATGCGGACCCCGGCTTCCTCGACCGCTTGGCGCATCAAGGAAGTGATGACTCCGATGCCGCCCTGGATGTAGCCGTTGTGCGGTGTGCTTCGCGCATCGGGACCGGCAAGGTCGATCGACCCGTAGGCCAGGGCCAACGCACCCGGATCGTGGCCGATGGCGGCCGCCTCCGCCGCGTGGCGGTCGCGCAGCCTGCCGGTCGGGAGGTAGCGGTGGCGGAGCTGCCGTACCGTCCGGGTCAGCGCGTCTTCGAGGATCTGACCATCACCGCGCGCCGCCGCGGCAGCCCGCGCTTCGGCCAGGGTCGGAGGCGTTCGCAGGCGGTACGGAGCGAACAGCTCGCACAGCCGCCGCTTCATGTCCGCGTAGCGGCGCTCGGCCTCGGTCTCGTCCGCGGTGAGCTGCAGCGACAGGTTGCGCGGGGACTCGTGATCGGCCGGGCCCCAGTAGTCGCCGCCCGGAATCGGCACGAAGGCCCCGGTGCGGGGAATCGCTACCATGCCGCGCTCTTCGAGCCGCAGGTCCGCCTGAATCCCGGGATCCAGTGCGTGCACCATGTGGGCGCAGGTCGAGAAGCGGTACCCCGGCCACAGCTCTTCCGTGATGGCCGCGCCGCCTACGAACGGTCGCCGCTCGAAAATCCCGACCCGCAGACCGGCGCGCGCCAGGTACCACGCGGCGGTCAGACCGTTGTGGCCGCCGCCGACGACTGCGACGTCGAGGTCAGGTGGCATCGCCCATGGACCCGGCTGCTCCGGCGCCGTCCTCCCGCAGCCGGCGCCCAGCTACTTCCTGACCCCGCGGGCGTCGGCGGTTCGGCGGGAGCCGGGTCCGACGGCGGCGCGCGCCGCGGTGAGGTCGTCGCGCGAAAGGACGGTGCCGGCGGCGCCGAGCGCCTCCTCGATCTGGTCCACGGTCTTGATTCCGCAGACCGCGGTGTGGATCGACGGATGCTGCGCCGTCGCTGCCAGCGCGAGCTGGTAGATCGACAGGCCGTACCGCTCCGCGATCGGGCCCAGGCTCTGCACGTTCTCGCACAGCTCCGCGAAGCGCTCGCCCTGAAAGTCGGGATGGTGGGCGCGGAAGTCGGTGAAGGTCTCGGAGCCCCGGTACTTGCCGGAGAGCAGGCCCTTGTGCAGCGGCGAGTAGGCCATCACGCCGATGTCCTCGGCCTGGCAGTACGGGAGCAGGTCGTCCTCGCCGGCCGGATCGATCATGCTGTAGGGCGCCTGCACGACGGAGTAGCCGCCGAAGCGGCGCTGCGCGCGGAGCTGCTCGACGCCGTGGTTACTGACGCCGTAGGCGCGGATCTTGCCCTGCGCCCGCAGGCGGTCGAGCTGCCCGGCGGTCTCTTCGAGGGGTGTGAGCGGATCGAAGCCGTGCAGCAGGTACAGGTCGATCGTGTCGAGCTGCAGGCGCCCGAGGGACACCTCGCAACGGGCGGCGATGTTCTCCGCGGACAGGTCCGGCACCCGCGAGCCGTCGGGCTTGAAGCGGGCGAGCACCTTGGTGGTGATCACCAGCTCGTCGCGCGGCAGGTCGGCGATCGTTTCGCCCAGCACCGTCTCCGCATGGCCGTCGCCGTACGCGTCGGCGGTGTCGAACAGGTTGATGCCGCCGTCGAAGGCGCGCCGGATGGCCCGCGCGATCTCCTCGCTCGACTGCTCGCCCCAGAATCGCGGGCTGAGCTGCCAGGTGCCGAATGAGATCGGCGAGACCCGCAGCCCGCTCTGCCCGAGTTGCACGTGCTCCATGTCCCGTTCCTCCGCGCCGCAGTATAGTGCTGCGCCGGGCCATGAGGTACAGGCGGTGCAGTTGATGGAGCTGATCGCTCGCGCTCCGTGGCGGGAGGCCGTGACCTACCGCGACACGTGGCCGCACGAGTACGTGCTGATCAAGGAGGACCGGCAGCAGAAGCTGCTCGCCGCGTTCTGTGCTCGCATCGCGGATGGCGAGGGCGTCGAAGGTCGCTTCTTCAGGAAGTCCTTCACGTACCTGATCCTCGGGGACCACAAGTACTGGACCTACACGCCCTGTGCCCGGATAGACTTGGACGCCACCGAGGACGACTTCGTGCTCAACCGCGCCAGGCTGTACCGGGACCGCCGCGATTTCGAGGTGAGACCCGGTGATCTCGGAAGCCGGGAGTGACGATGTGACGATGCCAGATAGAGTAAAGCAGGGCACACTGCTGGCCCATCTCGCGTGGATGTTCTCGTCCCAACACGAGGACATCGCCGTGGAGGCACTGGGATACATCCTCCAGTCCGAGTCCGCTCGCCAAGCCTTAGTCAGGCTGGTTCAAGATGGGGGAGCAGACGGAGCAGCAATCGCCAAAGTGCAGACCCAGGTCTCCGGTGAGGGCGGTACTCGACCTGATCTCGTGGGACTGGATCCAGAGGGAAGTGAGTGCATCATGATAGAGGCGAAGTTCTGGGCCACCCGCACTGCGAACCAACCCAACGCGTACCTCGATCGACTCCCGCCTCACGGAGCGCTGCTGTTCGTTGCCCCTGCATCAGGCGTTGAATCGCTTTGGACGGAGCTGCAGAGCGCGGCGGCCACCTCCACCACGAGTCTCGCGGACACGCCGGAGCTCAAGAGTGTTAGGATTGGCGGTTGTAAGCATCTGCTGTTGGCCAGTTGGGAGCGCCTCCTACGCTCATTGGAGGCTGTAGCGGACGTTGATGTTCAGGTGGAGGTCCGTCAACTGAGAGGACTCACCGCGACTGCCGAGAGCCCCCACTTGTACCTGTCCTCGGCTCAAACCGGGCACGAGCTCGACCTTGAGGGCCTTGTACGTGACGCGGCTGCCGGAGCTGTCACGGCGGGTTGCGTGAGCACATCCGACCTGCGAGCCACTCGCCGGAAGTATGGCTACGGTAAGTACATCCGTATTTCCGGGGCAGGGGCGTGGCTGGGGGTCGACACGAAACGCTGGGGTTCTGGCTCAGGTGTCAACACCCCCATCTGGCTATGCTTCGAACGATGGACCTCAGAGGAGATGCCGAACTCGTTCGAAGGCGTTGTCCGCGCTCTCAAGGCTCATCGGTGGCTTGATGGGGACGGATATTCTGCGGAGGAAGAGGCGGTGTACGTCCCCGTTCCGCTACCTGAAGAAGTCAAGTTCAGTGGCGATTTGGCAGAAAAAATCAAAGGATCCATGCGTGTCCGGGCCTTTCCGTATGGGATCGACTATGACTGTGTGTTGCGGACGGTCGTGGAACGCATCGTGGAAGTTGCGCAGATCATCGAGCACCGGCCTTCGAATTAGGCGTTGTGACTCTCCAGCGAGTCCTTCAAGGCTTGTGGTGATTATTATCCCCTCTTGGCTAGGTGTCCTTCGCCATGGAAACTGACGCGCAGGCGGTCGACGCAAGCATGTACCTGCTGCCGGTCACGACGCGGGTGCCGCTGAAGTTCGGCGCCGAAGCGTTGACCGCAGTGACGTGCGTGCGGGTTTCGCTGCAGGTGCAGGACGCAACGGGCCGGCGGGCGGTGGGGTGGGGCGAGACGCCGCTGAGCGTGCAGTGGGCGTGGCCGGGCGAGCTGCCCTACCAGGAGCGGCACGACCTGATGCGCGATCTCTGCCTGCTGATCGCGGCCGACTGGAGCGATGCCGGGTTCTCCGGGCACCCGCTGGAGGTGGGGCACGCCTTCCTGCAGGAGCGGCTGCCGGCCCTGGTCGAGAGGATCAACCGACGCCGGGAGCCGGCGGCGCGCATGCCGCGGCTCGCCGCGCTGGTGTGCGCGTCGGCGTTCGATATTGCCCTGCACGACGCGTTCGGGGTGCTGCACGGCGTGCCAACTTACACGACCTACAACCGGCGCTACCTGAACCACGACCTGAGCCGCTACCTGACACCGGCGGCCGGCAGTGGCGTGTCGTTCGCCGGAACCTGCCCTGAGGACTTCCTGCGGCAGCGCCATGACGAGCTGCCGGCGTGGCACCTGGTCGGCGGGCTGGATCCGGTGGAGCCGGCCGAGCTGGACGGGAGCGAGCCGGACGACGGTTACCCGGTGCTGCTGCGCGACTGGGTGCGGCGCGACGGGCTCGCCTGCCTGAAAGTCAAGCTGCGCGGCACGGACGAGGCGTGGGACTACGGCCGGCTGGTGCAGGTGGGCTCGCTGGCCGTCGAGGAGGGGGTGGCGTGGCTGTCGGCCGACTTCAACTGCACGGTCACCGACCCTGCCTACGTGACCGGCATCCTCGACCGGCTGCTGCGCGAGCAGCCGCGGATCTACGGCATGCTCCTGTACGTGGAGCAGCCCTTCCCGTACGACCTGGAGCGCGACCGCCTGGACGTGCGCAGCGTGGCGGCGCGCAAGCCGCTGTTCATGGACGAGAGCGCCCACGACTGGGAGATGGTGCGCCTGGGCCGCGAGCTCGGCTGGTCCGGGGTGGCGCTGAAGACCTGCAAGACGCAGACCGGCGCGCTGCTCAGCCTCTGCTGGGCGCACGCGCACGGCATGACGCTGATGGTGCAGGACCTGACCAACCCGATGCTGGCGCAGATCCCGCACGTGCTGCTGGCGGCGCACGCGCCGACCATCATGGGCGTGGAGACGAACGCCATGCAGTTCTATCCCGACGCCTCCGCTCCGGAAGCCGAGGTCCATCCGGGGCTGTACCGCCGCGCAGGGGGACGGCTGGACCTCTCCACCGTGACGGGCTCCGGCTTCGGCTATCGCCTCGACCAGATCGATCGCCGCCTGCCCGAGGCGGAGACGGTCGTCGCCGGCAGCGGGTGACCGCGCCTCAAAGGCTGACGCTGCGTAGGGTCCCCCAAGTACCCTCTTTACTACCCTCACTCAGACGCTGCTACCCTCTTTCGCCAACAGGTGCGGATCCCGGCAGCCCGGCTGGCAAGGATATATCCAAGTGGATATGCTGACGGGATGAGCTTGGTTGCCCGTCTGCGGCGAAGCACCGGTCTGACGCAGGCCGCGTTGGCCGCGTTGGCTGGCACATCGCAACCAACGATTGCAGCGTATGAGACGGGAGCCAAGCGTCCGAGTCTGCGCACGCTCCAACGCCTGGCCTCTGCCGCCGGTCTCGACGTCCATGTCGCGCTCGTTCCGCACCTGACGCGGGAAGACCGCCGGAGCCTGGCCCTGCACGAACGGATCGCCGACCGGCTTCGCGCTGCTCCTGCCGACACGCTGGCCCGAGCCGAGGCGAACCTCCTGCGCATGCGTGCTCTTCATCCAGGCGCGTCCGAGCTTCTCGACGAGTGGAAGCGCCTGTTGCAAGGCTCTCTGGATGCACTCGCAGACGCGCTGGTCAACCCCGGTCTGCACTATCGCGACCTTCGCCACGTTACTCCGTTCGCCGGCGTACTGAGTGCATCGGAGCGCGCTGCCGTGTATCGCGAGTTCCGCCGCGACGAGACGCAGCGATGAACCGCGCGCAGTTCGAGCATGTGGTCCGGGCGGCCGGCGCCGTCGCCGGTGAGCATGAGGTGATCGTCATTGGATCTCAGGCGATTCATGCCTGGATCGAGGAGGAGATTCCCGAGGCCGCGATGCGCTCGGTGGAGGCAGACATCGCGCTGCGTCAGGATCTCGACGGCCGCAAGGCCGATCTCATCGATGGATCGATCGGCGAGGCATCGCTGTTTCAGGAGACCTTCGGCTTCTACGCGCATGGCGTATCGGTGACGACGGCCCTCCTGCCGCGCGGATGGGAACAGCGACTCGTTCGGTTCGCGACACCGGCGACGGCCGGCGTGGTTGCCTGGTGTCTTTCGCCGGAGGACCTGTGGGTGGCCAAGGCCCTGGCTGGGAGGCCGAAGGACTTCGAACTGTGCCGGGCGCTCCTCCACAGGGGCGTGGTACGGCGGGACGCTTTGGCGGAGTTGATCGTCGAAACCGAGGCGCACGATGCTCGGAAGCGCGCGGCACGGGAGTTGCTGGGCGAGTAGCTCACCACGAAGGGATTGAACACTGAGCGGGCATCCGCGCGACGGAGACGGTCGTCGCCGGGTAGCGGGTGACGGAGCCCAGGCGGCAGGGTACGTTGAACGTCCGATGGCTGACGTTGCGTTCTCGGTGTTCACCAAGCACTGGAAATCGGTGACGCTCGGGCGGCTCGGTGAGCTGGTGCGGGGGATGGGGTTCGAGGGGGTCGAGTTGCCGGTGCGCCCCGGCTTTCAGGTGGCGCCCGAGCACGCGGGCCGGGACCTGCCGGTGGCGGCCCGGCAGCTTGCGGACGCGGGCGTGCCGATCCGGAGCGTGGCTACGACCGCGGACGAATCCACGATCATGGCCTGCGCGGACGCCGGCGTGCCGCTGCTCCGCATCATGGCGCCGATCCGGAAGGACGAAAGCTATGCCGCTGCCGAGGAGCGGTACCGGCGCGAGTTCGACGCGCTGCTGCCGGTGCTGGACCGCGCGGGGGTGACCTTGGGCGTGCAGAACCACGCGGGCAGGGAAGTGGCGAACGCGGTCGGCCTTCGCAGCCTGATCGACCGCTACGACCCGCGGCACGTCGCCGCGGTCTGGGACGCCGGGCACGAGGCGCTGGCCGGGAATGAGCCGGAGCTGGCGATCGACATCGTCTGGCCGCACCTGCGCCTGGTGAACCTCAAGAACGCGATCTGGCTGCAGACCGCCGAGGCGGGCGCCGCGAGTGCCGAGTGGTCTGCCTACTGGACCGCCGGCCGCCTGGGACTCAGCCCCTGGCCGCGCGTGGCGGCCGAGTTGCGGCGGCGGGGCTACGCCGGCACCGTGTGCCTCACCGGCGAGTACAGCGGCGCGGTATCGGTCGAACGGCAGGCAGCCGAGGATCTGGCGTTCGCACGGACGCTCTTCGCGTAGCCGCCTGCGTTTGACGGTGCGGGCCGCCGTGCTCATGCTCGGTCGAGGGGGATGACATGAGTCAGAGCGACAGCGGGGTGCTCCGCGTGGCGGTGGCCGGCTGCCACCGTCAGGTCACACGCCGCCCCGGGTCCCACAACTGGGCGACGGCGTTTGCCCAGGTGCCGGCGACACGGGTGGTGGCGGTCTACGATCGGGGAGCCGACACGCGCGCCGAGTTCCGTGCCGCCTGGCAGGCGACGTGGGGGGACATCGCCGCCTACGACGACTACGGACGGATGCTCGACGAGGTGCGCCCCGACATCGTCTGCATCGCCACCCGGCAGACCCATCACGCCACCCAGATCGCGCAGGCCGCGGCCGCCGGGGTGCGCGGGGTCCTGTGCGACAAGCCCTTCGTCACCACGCTCGCCGAGGCGGACGCCGCCCTGGAGGCCTGCCGGCAGGCCGGTGTGGCCATCGCGTGCGGCACCGAGATGCGCTGGGACGCGGCCTACGGCCTGCTGGCGCAGCGCCTGCGCGACGGGCTGGTCGGCGACGTGCAAGCCATCGTCGGCTATGGGGCGCCCAACCTGATTTTTCACGGCTGCCACTGGTACGACACCGCGCTGCTGCTGGCCGGCGATCCGGAACCGCTGTGGGTGAGCGGCCGGGTGGACGCGGTGGCCGCCGAGGAGCCCGACGAGGGGCGCCGCCTCGACCCGCCGGGCCGTGCCTGGGTAGGGCTGGACAACGGGGTGCTGCTGACGCTGCTGCCGGAGGGCGATGGCCGCGGCTTCTCGGTGATCGGCAGCGGCGGCCGCCTGGAGATCGTCAACGACGCCCACCAGGCGTATCTGTGGGAGGCGACGGCTGGCGGGCGCGGAGCCGACCGCCTCGCCGCAGCACCGGCCGTGCTGGAGGTGCCGCAACCCGACGCCGCGTGGCCGCGCGGTGCCACCCTGGTACGCGATCTCGCGCAGGCCGTGCGCGGCGGGGGCGCCACGCAGGGGGACGTGCCGCACATCCGCCGAGCGACCGAGATCGGCTTCGCAATCCACGAATCGCATGCCGCCGGCGGCGCGCCCGTCAACCTGCCGGTGACGCACCGCACCCGGAGCATCGATCCCCGTCCCTGGGGCAACGACTGAACTTCGGGTAGCCGCTACCAGCACCCCAGCAGGCGGCGCAGCAGCACGATCTGCCCCACGTGATAGGCGTTGTGGTCGGCCAGCACCAGCGCCTCGCGCAGCAGTGTCTGGCCGGTGCCGTGCGGGATGCGCCGGTACAGGTCCGCCTGCGGGTCCCGGATCAGCGCGATCATCGCGTCGCGGTCGGCCAGGAACGCGTCGACGCTGCGCTGCCACGCGCCGGCGGGTGGCGCCGCGGCGTCGGGCCAGTAGCCGTCTGGAAACGCGGGCGACACGTGGGCGGCATCGCGGCTGAACTCCAGGATGTCCCACTGCGCGATGCGCAGGTGCTCGAGCTGCTGCCACAGGGAGGAGGCGGCGCCTTCAGGGACGACGCCGCGCAGGTCGTCGGGCACGTCGGCCACGGCCCGCTCGAACGGCAGGTGGGCGCCGCGCCCGGACAGCAGTTCCGCCGCGTGCTCGCGCACGGACTCGTCACTCTTCATCGCCGCCCTCGGTTCCGGCCGTCACCACGGCGTCCACCTCGATCTCCACCAGGTGCTCGGGCAGCATGAGGCCGGACACCTCGGCCATGGTCATGGCCGGCCGGACGGTGCCGAGCAGCTCGGCGTGGGCGCGGCCGACGGGGTCGGCATGGCCGATGTCGGTCACGTAGTAGCGGGCCCGCACCACGTCGGCAAGCGAGGCACCCACGTCGGTGAGCGCCCGTTCGATCTTGCGCAGGATGAAGATCGTCTGGCCGTGCGGGTCGCCGGCGGCCACCGGCTTGCCGTCATCGCCGGTGGCGCTGGTACCCGCAACGAACACCTGGTTGCCGGCGCGCAGGGCGCGCGAGTAGCCGTAGCGCTCCTCCCAGGGAGCGCCGGAAGACGTGCGTTGCCTGGTCATGATGTTCCTCCTCGCCGGCGGTTGACGCCGGCCGCGCGCAGCCGCTCGGCGGCCGGCCGCATGCGCGCCGCCAGCCGTTCGCCCATCTCCAGCATGCCGTGATCGCCGGGATGGATCATGTCCACGCACAGGCCGCCGAGATCGGTCAGGATCGACGGCCCGGGCACCATCTCGATGCGTGCCCCGGCGCCGTCCGCCCGCAGCCGGGCGACGACGCGCTCCAGCGCCAGCCGGAACTCCTCCGGCGGTGCGGTGGACCCCGCCAACTGGCTCGACCAGTCGCCGTAGTAGGGGTAGATGGTGATGCAGAAGACCGGCCGAGCCGGGTGCTTGCTCACTACCTGTTGTACCAAGTTAGTGGTCCGTCGCGTGAATTCCTCGATCGTGAAGCCGCGTCCGACCATGTTCACCGACAGCGCGAGCGTCGCCAGGTCCCAGTCCGCGCGCCCGCCGATGTGCTCGCCGAAGGCGGGCTCGCACAGGCAGGCGCCGCCGACCCCCAGGTTGATCAGGTCGACGCCCAGGCGCCACGCGGCCTGCGCCACGTAGGTCAGGTGGAAGGCGGTCGCCACCGAGCCGTGCGTGATCGAGGTGCCGTAGGAGAGCATGGTGAGGTCGGGCAGCTCGGCGGCGGCGGGCGGGCGCACGTCGCCCTGGATGTCGTGCAGACGGAAGATCCCGCGGAACAGCACGACCCGCACCACGCGCGGGTGGAACGGCATCGCGGCCGCCACGTCGTCCGGAATCGAGTCGTAGGCGCGCCGCTGGTCGCCGCCGATGCCGATGTCGATGGTGGTGGGCTCGTCGCCGATGCGACGGACGTGCGGCCGGCCGGCCAGCGGGCCGAAGAACACGTGCGCGGTCGGTTGGAACTCCTGCAGGCCCTCCGCGGACAGGGTGAGCCGCGCGGCCGGCCCGCGCAGCACGAAGCGGATCTCGGCCCCGGCGGCTAACAGCGTCTTCTCCTGCGCCGGCGGCTCCAGGCGGGCGCGTACCTGCTCGGTGACCCGCTGCAGCCGCACCGACCCGTCGGGCTGCGGCACGGCCTCCTCGATGCCGTGCAGGGTCACGTCCTGGTATCTCATGTGGAGGGCAGTATGAGGCTTGGGCACCCGTCGCGCGAGATCTGCCATCGGCGCAGGCAGATCCGCGGGCCCGGAATCGAATCAGCAGTAGGCCGACTTGATACATAGCGGAGCATGTTGACCATGAATGTGTCATAGTGACACGAACAATCGGAAGGAGAGAAGCCGGCAACCATGTGGCGGAATCCCGGTCGTTGCGACGTAATTCGATTATTAGAAATGAGTTGAGATCTGTTTTGCGATTGCGACGGAAAGTTGGCACGGGTTCTGCTTCATAGATGGCATGAGAAACAACCTCAACCACAGGAGGAACGACATGAGGAATCTCGTACCGTATCGACCCGGCCGCTTGAGCATCTTCGACGGGCTGGACCAGATCTTCGACTCGGTCTTCACCGAGCCGGTCTGGCGCACCGGCGCCCCGGCGGTCGACATCCGCGAAGAGGATGACGGCTACCTGGTGCAGGCGGAGCTGCCCGGCGTCGCCGAGAAGGACCTGAAGGTCAGCGTCGACGACAACGTGCTGACCATCTCGGCCAAGTCCGGCAAGGACGCCGAGCGCAGGACCGACGGCTACCTGGTCCGCGAGCGCCGCCACGCGGCGTACACGCGCAGCTTCGTGCTGCCGCGCGACTCGGACCACGAGGGCGTGAGCGCCTCGTTCGAGGACGGACTGCTGACGCTGACCGTCCCCAAGACCGAGGCGAGCAAGGCCCGCCAGATCCCGGTCAACGCCGCGTAGCGCCGGCGATCACGCCAACGAAAGCCCCGCCGGCTCCGGCCGGCCGGGGCTTTCGTGCATTGAGGGCACGGAGGCGCCACGGCCGACGGACTGCTACGCTGTCGACATGACGGATTATCAGCCGGTCGAACTGGAGCGCCTCTGCAACGCGGGCGTCGACGCGCTGCCGCAACTCGATCACGAGCCGCCGGTCGGCAGGCAGCTCTTTCAGGGCCTGCCGTTCGAGGTTGGCGGGCGGCAGCCGGCGACGGAGCGCTGCTTCATCCGCTGTGGACCCGATTCGGGGCCGGTGGCGATCCCCATCGGCCGCGCCTGCCACACGGTCGTGCTGGCGCACGCCCTGACCGAGAGCAGGCTGATGGAGGGCGGTCCGCTCGGCCGGCCGGTCGCCACCTACACGTTCCGCGCCGCCGGCGGCGGTGTGCCGGACGCGGCCGACGCCGTGGCGATCCGCGAGCGGTTCGAGATCGCCGCGCCGTTTCGCGACCGCCCGTTCACGGCGGTCGAGCATCAGGGCGAGTTCCTGCATCCGCGCCACGAGGGGCCCTGGGAGGAGGCCGGCCGCCGCCAGACCGAGGCGTCGCGCGGGCCGGCCACCTATTTCCTTTGGGCGTGGCGCAACCCAGATCCCGAGCGGGTCGTCGAGGAGCTGGTCATCGAGCCCGCTGCCGGCGGGCCGGCGTTCATCATCGCGGGCGTCACCACCGGCCATGTCGACGAGCATCCGTTCACGCGACAGGGCCGGCGCGACGTCAAGGTCACGCTGACCGATCCGGAGGCGGCCCGGCGGCCGTTCGACCTGGACGTGACCGTCGACCGCGGCATCGCCACCTACGTGCACGCGCTGCCGGAGGCGGATGCCGACGCATTCGTCACCGACGGCCGCGCCGGCTGGGGAGAGGCGCAGAACCCGGCCTCCAGCCCCGCCTACACGGAGATCGCCGCCACGCCGTCGGCCACCGTCGACGTCACCCAGGGCGGCAGCTCCCTCGGCAAGGTGCGCTGGGGCGACGTGCAGGAGCGCGGCAGCGCCGAGGACGGCCGCGTGCGGGTCGAGCTGCTGGACGGCGGCCGCAACTGGGTGCACGTGACCGTGCTCGACGAGGGCACCGGCAAGCCGGTGCCGTGCCGGGTGCACTTCCGCTCGCCGGCCGGCGTTCCCTTCCAGCCGCACGGCCACCACAACCAGGTCAACTCCAACAATGGCACCTGGCACATCGACGTGGGCGGCGACGTGCGCATGGGCCAAGCCACCTACGCCTACATCGACGGCCGCTGCCAGGGATGGCTGCCGCGCGGCGACGTGATCGTCGACGTGGCGCGCGGCTTCGAGTACGAGCCGCTGCGCACCCGCGTCCGCATCGAGCCCGGCCAGCGCGAGCTCACCCTTCGGCTCAAGCGCTGGACGGACATGAACGCGCAGGGGTGGTACTCCGGCGACTCGCACGTCCACTTCCTGTCCGCGCAGGGCAGCCATACCGAGTCGCAGGGCGAGGACCTGAACGTGGTCAACCTGCTGCAGTCGCAGTGGGGGAGCCTGTTCACCAACACCGAGGAGTTCACCGGCGGCGCGAGCGTCCACCAGCAGGGCAACAACATCGTCTACGTCAGCCAGGAGAACCGGCAGCACTTCCTGGGACACCTGATCCTCTGGGGCCTCAAGGAGCCGGTGATGCCGTGGTGCTCGGACGGCCCGGGCGAGGCGGAGCCGGGCGGCAGCCTGGACGTGACCATGAGCGACTGGGCCGACCAGACCCACGCGCAGGGCGGCCACGTCATCATCCCGCACCTGCCCAATCCGAACGGCGAGCCGGCCGCGCTGATCGCCACCGGCCGCGCCGACGGCGTGGAGATGCTGCGGCAGGGCGAGTTCAACCACCTGGAGTACTACCGCTACCTCAACTGCGGCTACCGGCTGCCTCTGGTCGGCGGCACCGACAAGATGTCCAGCGACGTGCCGATCGGCCTGTACCGGACCTACGCGCAGGTGGGCGACCAGCAGGAGTTCACCTACCGCGCCTGGTGCGACACGGTGAAGGAGGGGCGCACGTTCCTGAGCGGCGGCCCCCTGATCGGCATCACCGTCGACGGCGCCGGCATCGGGGATACGCTGCGGCTGTCGGCCTCAGGGACGGTCGAGGTGCACGCCTGGGCGGAGAGCATCCTGCCGATCCACACGCTGCAGATCGTGCAGGAGGGCCAAGTGGTGGCGCAGGCCGATGCCGCCGCAAGCGGCTCCGGACGGCGCCGGCTGGAGCTGCGTGAGAAGGTGAAGGTCGACGGCCATAGCTGGCTGGCGGCCCGCGTTGGCGGCCCCGGCTACGGCCAGGTCGATCACCACGACGGCTGGCAGCGCGGCATCTTCGCCCACACCTCGCCGGTCTACGTCGCGGTTGGCGGCGAATGGTGGATGTTCGACCGCGACGCGGCCGAGTACATGCTCACCCTGATCGACGGCTGCCTGAACTACGTGCGCCACACCGCACCGTTGCGCCCCGACGCGGAGACGACGTTCCACCACGGCGAACCCGACCACCTGGCCTACCTGGAGCGGCCCTTCCAGCAGGCGCGCGAGGCCATTCACCGCCGCATGCACCAGCTCGGCATCCCGCATTGATATCGTGAGCCGGATGCGATGGAGGAGGTGACGGCTACCGCGAGCGCTGTCGACTTCGACCCGGGACGGACGCCGCGCGGCGGCAAGAGCCGTACCTCCCTGGTGATCGATCACCTGCCGGACGGCCAGCCGCTGGCGTTTCCGGCGCTGGTCTGCCGCGGCGCCGAGGCCGGCAGGACGCTGCTGGCCACCGGCGTCATCCACGGCGACGAGTACGAGGGGGCTCTGGCCATCCAGGACCTGTTCGCGGAGCTCGGGCCGGAGCGGATGTCCGGGACCTTCATCGGCATCCCGGTCGTGAACGGCCCGGCGTTCACCGCCGGAACGCGCACCGGCAGCCACGACCACAAGGACCTGGCGCGCGTCTTTCCCGGCGATGCCGGCGGCTCGCCGACCGAGCGCATTGCGCACGCGCTCGCGGAGTACGTCATCCCCCGCGCGGACCTGTACGCGGACCTGCACTCGGCCGGCAACGACGCCCGCATCAAGCAGTTCGCCGGGTATCAGATCCGGCCGGAGCTGGGCGCGACCCAGCGCGAGGCCGCGATCGCCTTCGGGCTTGACCTGGTGTGGGGGACCGCCGTCCTGCCCGGCCGAAGCCTGTCGGCCGCCGGCGAGAAGCGGGTGCCGGCGATCTACGTGGAGCTGGAAGGCGAGGGGCGCGGCCGGCCGGAGAGTTGCGCGGCGGCGCTCCAGGGCCTGCGCAACCTGCTTGCCTACCTGGACATCGTGGCCGGCGACCACCCGAGCGGCCGGCCGCCGTTCCTGGTCGAGGACGAACGCGAAGGCTCCGGCGACATGAACCTGGACGCCCATGCGCCCACCTCCGGGCTGTTCCTGCCGGACGTCGCGGTCTGGGACCTGGTTGCCGCCGGCGACCGCCTGGGGGTGGTGCGCCGCGCGGACGGCCAGGTGGCCGCCGAGGTGCGCTCGACGAAGAACGGGCGGGTGCTGCTGCTGCGCACCCGTCCGCGCGTGATCGCCGGCGACACCGTCGCCTGCATCATCGAGGTCGACGAGCCGGAGTAGCAGCGTACCGTCGTCACCGCCGAGTGACGTGGCCGCTACGGCAGGGCCGGTTCAACGCAGAAGGTCCAGAACGGCGATCCGTCATCCCGGCAGCGGCCTGCACATGAGTGTTTTCAGGTGTACCGGAATATACTCATGAGTATTTTCTGGTCACTCTGAAAACGCTCACGGAGTGGGACCGGTCGTTCACCCTTCGAGGGGCAGCAGCAGTGGCTTCTCCAGGGCGTCGATGATCCAGCCGAGGAAGCGCATCCCGTCCGTGCCGTCGATCACACGGCAGTCGTACGTCAGGGCGAGCGGCAGCCGCAGCCGGTGCACGACCACGCCGGAGCTCTCGTCCAGCACCGGCTCACGCTGCGCCGGGGCCACGCCCAGGATAGCCGGTTCCGGCGCGTTGATCGGTGGCGTGAAGTGGCCCATGCCGGCGCCGGCGGTGCCGCCGGGCGCGTAGATCGAGATGCAGCCCCCCTGCGTCTCGGCAGGTTCCAGCGTGCCGGCGTGCGCGCGTGCTGCCAGGTCAGCGATCTCGACCGAGAGCTGCAGCATGTTCTTGCGGTCGGCGTCGCGGACCACCGGAAAGGCCGCTCCGTGCTCGCCGTCCACGGCGATGCCGACGTGGCAGCAGCCCCGGCGGACCATCCGGCCGCCAGCCAGGTCGATGCTGGCGTTGCACTGCGGGAACACCTTCAGCGCGGAGGCGGCCACCTTTGCCAGCATGGCCGCCACGGTCAGCGTGCCGCCGGCCTCCTGCGCGCGGGAAGCGTAGCGCTCGCGCAGCGCCTCCAGGCGGGTGACGTCGGCCGTTCCGAGTTGCGTGGCCATCGGCACGGTCTGCGCCACGGTGTTCAGGTGCTCGGCCGCCAGCCGCCGCGCGGCGGTCAGCGGCACCACCTCTACCGGACCCCACGCGCTCAGGTCCGGCAGCGGGGCAGCCGCTGCCGGCGCCATGCCATCGGCGCCCCGGCGTGCCGCGAGCGCGCGCACATCGCGCTCGCGGATGCGGCCTCCCTTGCCGGATCCGGATGCCAGCCGCCAGTCGACGCCCAGCTCGCGGGCGACCCGTCTGGCCCGTGGGCTCGAGGCAGGCCGCCCGTCCGCCCGTGCGCCACGGGACGCGGTCGCCGCCACCGGGGCAACAGCGGTGGACGGCTCGTCGGCAGGCGGCGCCGCGCCGGGATCCGTTTCCGGTTTCGGTGCCGAACCGTCGCGCGCCTTGGCCCCCGCCGTTTCGGCGCCCGGATCCGGGGGAGCCTCGGGGACCTCCTCGCCCTCGGCGAGCAGCCAGCCGATCACGGTCCCGACGGTCAGGTCCACGCCGGGCTCGGCCACCCCCGGGCGGATGTGCAGGACGCCGGCGTCCAGGGACTCCACTTCCTCGGTGGCCTTTTCCCCCTCGATCGTGAAGACGGGCTCGCCCACGGCGACGGCATCGCCGTCCTGTTTCAGCCACTGTCCGAAGGCGCCCGACTCCATCGACCAGCCGAGCCGCGGGACCATCACCTCCACCGCCATCCGCTTCCTCTTACTCGTCCCGCAGGTCCAGGACCGCCTGCACGACGGCATCCGTGCCGATGAGCAGCTCGTTCTCCAGGACCGGGCTGTACGGCGCGGGCGCGAAGCCGCAGTGCAGGCGCCGGATCGGAGCGTCCAGGTCGTCGAAGGACTCGTCGGCGACGCGGGCAGCGATGTCGGCGCCCACGCTGCACGGCGCGTAGTCCTCCTCCACGACCAGCAGCCGGCCGGTCTTGTGCACGGACTCCTTGATGGTCGCAAGGTCCAGCGGCGCCACGGTGCGCGGGTCGACCACCTCTACCGAGACGCCCTGCCGCTCCAGGAGCGCGGCTGCCTCCACGCATTTGGGGACCATCGCGGCGATGGCGACGATGGTGATCTCGCTTCCCTCCCGGACGACCTCAGCCTGGCCGAACGGGATGGCGTACTCGCCGTCGGGCACCTCCTCCTTCAGCACCAGCAACGCCCGGTGCTCCAGGAACACGACCGGATCGTGCGAGCGGAGGGCGGTGGTCAGCAGGCCCTTCGCGGTGCGCGGACCCGAGGGCAGCGCGACGTGGAAGCCCGGCTGATGAACCAGGAACGAGTAGAAGCTGCCCGAGTGGTGCGACGATCCGGACTTGTAGAGCCCGATGCAGGCGCGGATCACCATCGGCACGCTGATGCGGCCGGAGCTCATCCAGCGCATGCGCGAAGCCTGGTTGATCAGGTCCCCGAACGCGTCCAGGGCGAAGTCCATGAACATGAAGTCGACCACGGGCCGGGCGCCGGCGATGGCCGCGCCCACGCACATGGTGGAGAACCCCCGCTCGCAGATCGGCGTGTCGCGCAGCCGCTCGGGGCCGTGCAGCTCGAACAGGCCGGTGGTGGTGCTGAAGTTGCCGCCGCGCTCTCCGATGCCCTCGCCGACCACGAAGATGGTGTCATCCCGCTCCATTTCCTGCGCCAGCGCGGCGCGCGCGGCCTCGACGTAGTTGGTTTCCGCCATGCTCGGTTCCTACGGCGCGACGACCGGGCCGCCGACAACCGGGCCGCCGACGACATGGTCGAGCACGGTCCCCGGATCGGGTTCGCCGGAGGCGAGGGCCGCCTGGTTTGCCGACTCGACCGCCGCGGCGATCTCGGCCTCGATGGCGTCCAGCTCCTCCGCGGAGGCGGCCCCGTCGTCGGTCAGGCAGTTTCGCAGCGCCAGGATCGGGTCGCCGGCCTTCCACTCCTCGACCTCTTCCCGGGTCCGGTAACCGGAGTCGCGCATCCCCTCGGCGTGGGCCCGCTGCCGGTAGGTCCGGCACTCCAGCAGGGTGGGCCCGCCGCCGGCCCGTGCCCGCGCGATCGCCCGCGCGGCTTCCCGATGGACCTCCCGCACGTCGTTGCCGTCCACCACGGCGTGCGGCAGCGCGTAGGCCTCCGCCTTCCTGGCGACGCTCTGCTCCCTGGTCACGGTCGCGAACGGCACCTCGGTGGCGTACAGGTTGTTCTCGCACACGAACAGCACCGGCAGCTCCCAAACCGTCGCCATGTTGCACCCCTCGTGGAAGGCGCCGTTGTTGACCGCGCCGTCGCCGAAGTAGGCCACGCTCACCCGGTCGCTGCCGGTCAGCTTGAAGGTGTAGGCGGCGCCGGCGGCCAGCAGGATGCTCGGACCGACGATGCCGCTGGTGCCCATCAGCCCGATCTCGGGCTTGAACAGGTGCATGCTTCCGCCCCGGCCGCCGGAGGCGCCGCCGGCCAGGCCGTACAGCTCCGCGAACAGCTCGGCCGGCGCCAGCCCCTTGGCCAGCGCGTGGCCGTGGCCGCGGTGGGTGCCGAACACCAGGTCGTCGTCGCGCAGGTCGACGCTGACGCCGGCGGCGACCGCCTCCTCGCCGATGTAGGTGTGGCAGCCGCCGTAGATCAGGCCGGCCTGGAACGAGCGGACCAGCCGCTCCTCGCACTTCCTGATCGTGACCATGGTCCGATAGCAGCCGAGCAGCAGATCCCGGTCCGGCTTCCCGCCTGCCGTGCGCTTCCTCTTCGTTGCCGACTGTGCCTTCACGTCCGCGGTACCTCTCGGAGTCCGAATGTACCCCATGAGCGACATGCTATCGATCCGGTTGACGGCCGCTGCCGAATCCAGTAGACGCAGCGGAAGGCGCTGAAGGAGACCTGAACATGGCTGGCAATCTGTTCGACCTGACCAATCGCGTCGCCGTGGTGTCCGGCGCGGCCCGCGGAATGGGCCGCGCGATGTCGGTCGGGTTCGCCGAGTACGGGGCCGATCTGCTGCTCGCCGACATCGACGCGGCGGGCATGGAGGACACGGCCGCGACGATCAGGGCGCTGGGCCGGAGGGCCGTGCCGGTGGTATGCGACGTCGCGGACCCGGAGCAGATCGACGCGCTCTACGCCACGCTGGACCGGGAGTTCGGCCGCATCGACGTCTTGGCCAACGTGGCCGGAGAAGGCGGCCACGGCGACCCCGCGGAACTCACCCCCGCGGAGATTCAGGAGTCCCTGCAGAATCTCCTGATCGGGCGCTTCCACTGTACCCAGCAGGCCGGCCGGCGCATGATCGCTGCCGGCAAGGGCAGCATCATCAATATCGTCTCCATCGCCGGTTTCACCGCACTCGGCCGGCACCACATCCCGTACAGCATGGCGATGGGCGCGGTGGCGCAGATGACGCGCGAGCTGAGCTCGGAATGGGCGCCCTTGGGGGTGCGCGTGAACGCCATCGTCTGCGCGCAGGTGGAGAACCAGGGCCTGCGGGACCGGATGGAGGCCGACCCCGTCCTGCGCAGCAACTTCCTGCGCGGCCTGCCCATCGGCCGATTGGGTCAACCGGAGGAGATCAAAGGCTTGGCGATCCTGCTCGCCTCGGACGCGTCGTCGTTCATGACCGGCGCGCTCGTGCCCTTCGACGGCGGCAACCTCGCCAAGAACGCGGGTGGCTCACACCCCGGCATGCCGCCGCTCGGGCCATCATAGCGCGCGGTGCCGTCGCATGGAGCGCGGCGGCCAATTGTAGTAGATTGGGTTTGAGATGGAGTACGCAATTCCATGTGACGAGAACAGCAAGCGAGGGTTGACTGAGGGCGGAATGGCATGATCAACCGAATCACGATCGAGAACTTCAAGAGCCTTCGCCGTGTCGATCTGTCGCTGGGAAGCATGAACTTGCTTATCGGCACGAACGCTAGCGGTAAGTCCAATTTTCTGGATGCACTGCGCGTTCTACAAGGGATTGGCGACGGTTTTACCATCGGCGAGATCCTTGATGGTAAGCCGCGAAGCGCCACAAGCGAAGTGTGGGACGGCATCCGGGGAGGAAGCACACAGGCATGCTTCACTGGCACCGGCGATCAGGACGAGGTGAACCTCACCGTGAGTGGAACCCTGGAAGGAAGCTCGCGACGGCGTTGGGAGTTCGGGATCGGCTTTTCGCCAGCGGAAGGCCGTGTGACACGTGAGCGTCTCAAGGGAACGAAAGCTATCTACGACTCCGATCCAATTACAATCAACTCCCCGAGTTCCCCCATCTTCTGGGTACGACACTACCCGGGAAGACAGGGAAGACCTCCAGAGCCGAGTTTCGATAGTGTGCGGCCAGCCATCGGACAGCTAGCTGACCGGCTGACAGAGTTCTCCAAGAGTCATAGGAATTTAGCTGCAGATGTGACTGAATTCCTGGCTAGCACACAGCGAATCGATCCCACTCCACAGGTGCTACAGCAATACTCATCGGCTCATCGCGTCCTAAGATTGGGAGATCGCGGAGAGAACTTTGCCGCTTTGGTGCGCACGATTTGCGAGGACGAGCGAGCAAAAAGCGGGTACTTGTCATGGCTCCAGGCACTTCGCCCTGATGAGGTGGACGACGTGGGGACACTGAGTGGAGCCGTAGATGAGCCGCTGTTCATGCTCATAGAGAGGGGCGAGAAGTTTCCTGCACCGGTCTTGAGTGACGGCACGCTGCGGTTCGCGGCGATCGCTGCCGCGTTCTTCCAGCGCGCCATGCCGGGTATCATGACGATCGAAGAGGTCGAGAACGGTATCCACGCAAGTCGTCTACGGCTACTCCTGGAGCTGCTCCGTAGTCAATCCAAGTTGCGTGGGACACAGGTGTTTGCCACGACCCATTCGCCTACCACGCTGGAGTGGCTTGATAGGTCCGAGTACCGAACGACGTTCCTATGCACGCGTGATGAGTCAACAGGCGAGTCGACGATCCGACCACTGACGGATGTCCCGCACTTCACCGATGTGATAAAGAAGGCTCCTTTATCCGATCTTTTTGTAGAAGGCTGGTTGGAATCAGCGCCGTGAGCTTGCGAGTGCTGGTGATCCCAGAAGATCCGACACACAATGGTCATATCTTGAGGCCCTTGGTCCAGGCGATCGTAGTTGACTGCGGTCGAGTTGCGCCGAATGTGAAGATACTGGAAAACCCTCGGGTTCGCGGCTACCAGGACGCTGTCCGTGCTATCCGCGACTCGCTTGTCGATCGATATGGATGGTACGATCTCTGGCTGTTTTTCCCCGACGCCGACCTAGGAAAGACTGAGACTATGGAGCGACTGGAGTCCGATCTTGAAGCGCACAATATTCAATTGATCTGCTCTCCTGCAGTGCCAGAGGTAGAGATATATGCGTGCGCTGGATTCCGCGGAGATATGAGCGATGCGTGGAACGAAGCTCGAAAGAACCCGCGTTTCAAAGAGGAGGTTTTCGAACCACTGTTGGCGGTTCACGGCGACGCAACCCGGCCGGGTGGGGGACGAGACTTGATGGTCAAGAAGTCGCTCAGGAATCTCCCTACCTTGTATCAGTTGTGTCCGGAATTAGTGTGTCTCCGCGACCGAATCGTGGAGTGTCTTTCGGATCAATGAGCGCTGATACCCATTAGGACGCGGAGGCAAGGCGGGCGAGGCCGCAATCTCGCAATCTCGGTCGGCATCGGCCGAAAGCTGAAGGCTGAAGATCCTTGACCATGTGCCCGGGCGCTTGTCGGCAATCATCTTGGGTATATGCGTGTCCGTCCGCTGCGCGCTGACGAACTCGCCCTCGCGGCGGCTGGACATCAGCTCGCGCATCGCGCGATGTTCCAATTCCTGGGCGTCAAGCCGCTGCCGCAGCAGGTCGATGCCATGCTGCAAGACCGCGCTCGGGCCGCAGTAGCGGCCGGCATGGACCAGCGCTGTGGCAAAGGCCATGGAAGGCAGTGAGTGTTCTGAGCCGAGCGCCTGGTAGTCCAGCGAGTCGGTCAGGGCTGCCGAACCGCGGTCAGGCTGGAGTAGCGTCCGGCGTTGACCAGTGCTCTGGAAAAAGCGTGCTGCTCGTCGGTAAGCGAGATCCGGGACTACACCGCCATGCGAACCTGGCGGCACACGGTAATACTCGGTAGCACCGCCGTTCGCGGCCCGGATTCGTTCAGGACCACACGATGGCCTCACCCCGGATTATTCGGTGCGCCGTGAGAAGGCGTCATTCCCTAGCGGGTGCGAGTCC
>JAPPKD010000368.1 GCA_028820215.1 Spirochaetaceae bacterium
AGGCACTGAGCGACGGCCACGGTACGGGAACCACGATCCGCGTCATGCTGCGCCGGGCGGTGCAGCCCGATCAGCGGGCCACGGCGGAGCAGGCCGGGGCATCCGCGCCGGCAGGCCACTGGTTCGCGCCCTCGTCCTCCGCTTGACCCCGCCGATTCACCGGCCGGAGTCGGCGTTGCCGGCGGCCTGCGGGGTCAGCCCGTACTTGTTCAGCTTGCGGTGCAGCGTCGCGCGGTTGATGCCCAGGGCGCGCGCCGCCCGCGTCACGTTGCCGTCCGCCGCGGCCAGCGCCCGCTCCACCGCCCGGCGTTCCACTTCCGCCAGCGGCGCCACCTGCGCCAGCGCGCGGGGTTGCCCGCCCGCTTCCGGTTCCGTGCCCGCTACGGGCTCAGTCCGCACCGCCTCCAGGCCCGCCGGCAGGTCGGCCGCCTCGATCACGCCGCCGCCCGCCATCATCGCGGCGCGCTCGATCACCCCCTGCAGCTCGCGCACGTTGCCCGGCCAGTCGTGCGCCAGCAGCAGCCGCAGCGCGCCCGGACTGATGCTCTTCACCGCCTCCCCCGCGCGCCCGGCGTACTGCTCCAGGCAGTGGTCCACCAGTTGCGGCACGTCCTCGCGCCGCTCCCGCAGCGGCGGCAGCTCGATCGGGAACACCGCCAGCCGGTAGTACAGGTCGGTGCGAAACGCGCCCGACCGCATCGCCGCGTCCAGGTCCCGGTTGGTGGCCGCGATCACCTGCACGTCCACCGGGATCATCGCCGTGCCGCCGACCCGCTGCAGCTCGCGCTCCTGCAGCACGCGCAGCAGCCGCGCCTGCAGCTCCGGCTTCATGTCCGCGATCTCGTCCAGCAGGATCGTGCCCCCGTGCGCCCGTTCGAAGCACCCCCGGCGGACGTGCATCGCCCCCGTGAACGCCCCCTGCTCGTGCCCGAACAGCTCGCTCTCGATCAGCCCCTCCGGCACCGCCGCGCAGTTGACCGCCAGGAACGGACCCTTGCCGCGGCGCCCGTTGGCGTGCAGCGCCCGCGCCACCAGCTCCTTGCCGGTACCGCTCTCGCCCCGGATCAGCACCGTCACGTCGCCCGCCATCGCCCGCTTCATCAGCCGGTACACCCGCTGCATCGCCGCGCTCGTTCCCACCATGCCGGCGATCGGCGCTATCGGCGCCGGACTCTCCAGCGCCTCCCGCAAGTCGCGCACCTCGGCCTGCATCCGCTCGATCTCGACCTCGCGCGACAGGTCGCGGTACACGTACAGGTCGCCGATCACGCCGCCCTCGTCGTCGTGCACCGGCCTGCGCTGCCGAAAGTACAGCGGACCGGCCGCAGCGCTCCCGGAACGCTGCGCGCCGCCGCCCCGGCCGATCTCCGCCGCCGGCTCGAGCGGCTCCACCAGTTCGCCGCCCGCCTCGGCGGTGACGTGCCTGCCGTTGTCGTGCAGCACCCGCATGCGCTTGTCCCAGAGCGTACTCAAGGCGTGCGCCGGCATCGCCTTGAGCTCCGCCTCCGAGGCGTGCAACAGGTCCTCGTAACTGCGATTGGCGAACACCACGCGCTGCGCGTCGTCGTACACGGCGAGCGCCTCGCCGATGGAGTCGAGCACCGCCGTCAGCCGCCGGTTGGTAATGGTCAGCTCGCGCCGCCGCCGCTCCAGCTCCCGCTCCAGGTTCCACTTCTCGACCAGCGCCACGGTGATCTGCTGCACCTCCTCGCGCGCGAACGGCTTCCTGACGTACAGCAGCTTGTGCAGCAGCTCCATGTCCTGCACGATCTCCGCCAGCGACGTGTCCGTGTACGCCGTCATCAGCACGATCTCGATGGCGGAGTCGATGCCGCGTATCTTGCGCACCGTGGCCACCCCGTCGATGCCGGGCGGCATCCGGATGTCGATGTACGCCGCCGCGATCGGGCGCCCTTCGCGCACCGCCCGCTGCACCACGTCGCATGCCTGTTCGCCGCCCATCGCGTGCAGCAATTCGAACGCCGGCAGGTGGCGATCCGGCTCCTCGCCGCCGAGAAACGACGCCGCCAGGTCGTCCGCCGCCGCCCACCGCGGCCTCAGCATCTCCTCGAAGTCGACGTGGATGTCCTGCTGGTCGTCGACGATCAGCACCCTGGTGTTCGCCGGTTCCTTTCGTGCCATTCCGCTACCCGATCGTGTTCCGCGCTTTGCCGTGCGCATGCTTGGATGCACATGATAATCATTCCCGCATCGGTTTTCGTCGTACAAGCGGTACATAACACGAAGAGAATACTTTTTACGCCCGAAAAGTGATGCGGAATTGACTACCAGGCCCACGGCCCGCTTGGAGGGTGCGTGGTACGGCGCAACGGCGGCAAGCGAATCGGGAGGGACGCGTCGGGCACGGGGCAGCGGCGGTGATCGTGAACCGGGCGGCGAGCGGTGGCGGGCGTCACGGCGACGGCCGGAGACAAGGAGGCGGAGCAGGCGGAGGTGGAGGCGGCGCTCGATTCGCCGCGTGGCCGCGCGCCCGATGGCGCCTGCGAGGCGTGGCGGCCCGCCGGGTCCGAGCGCACACCGTAACGGCGGCGGCGGCCGGCGACAATGTGCCGGCGGCGGACGAGTCTTGAGAGTCGCCCCAATCCGCCTCGGAAGCGCTCAGGCGCGGTTCAGGCCATTTCGGCGCGCCGCAGGCCCTCCCGAAACCCGACCATCTGCCGGCGGGTCTCGTCGTAGAGCCGCATCGACAGGCAGCGCAGCGTGCCGCGAATGCGCAGCACCGGCACCGCATGCAGCGCCGGCTGCTCGCGGTGAGCGCGTTCGAGGTAGTAGTTCGGTATGCGCGGGTCGAGGTGGTGGATGTGGTGGAAGCCGATGTTGCCGGTGAACCACTGCAGCACGCGCGGCAGCGCCAGGTAGGAGGAGCCGCGCAGCGCGGCGGTGGCGAAGTCCCAGCTCTCGTGGCGGCGCCAGTAGACGCCTTCAAACTGATGCTGGACGTAGAACAGCCACGTTCCCACCGCCGAGGCGAGCACGAACACCGGCGTGAACACCACCAGGAAGTTGACGAAGCCGAACGGCAGCGACATCGCCACCACGAACAGGGCCGCGCCGATGTTGGTCCAGATGATGGCGCGCAGCGAGCGCCCGTTGACCCGCTTGCGCGGGAAGCGGTGGTTCAGCAGGAATCCGACCGGGGCGACCAGGAAGAACAGCACCAGCGGATTGCGGAACACCCGATACGCCAGCCGCAGGCGGCGCGGCGCGTCCACGAACTCTCGTACCGTCATGGTCCACACGTCGCCGAGGTCGCGGCGATCGAGGTTGCCGGCCGTCGCATGGTGCCGGGCGTGCTCGTGAGACCAGTGCTGGAATGGCGTGAAGGTCAGGAACCCGGAGAGATAACCGATGATGCGGTTCCAGCGGCTGCGCCGGAACAGCGACCCGTGTCCGGCATCGTGAAACACGATGAACACCCGAATCAGGAACCCGGCGGTGGGCAGCGCGAGGAGCAGGCTGAGCAGATAGGAAACCTGCGCCAGCGCTCCCATCACGATCAGCCCGCCGACGTAGGGAATGAACGACGTACACAGTTGGCCGATACTGCGGCCCTTCGACGGCGTACGGTATTGCTGGAGTGCCCGCTGCAACGCGCGGGACTCGGCCGATGGAGTATTCGCTCCTTCACTCACGGACGTGCTCTCCCTCCGGGGCTCGTTTGTTTCCACATTGCGCCGAGGTCGGTGAGGTCCGTCAGCGAACAGGTACGCCCAAAGCATCGCGCGGCAACGGCTCCAGGTCAAGCGGGCGCGGGCTGAAAATGGGTTGAAATGCCGTCCGCGATTGACCGTGGATGGCGCGCGGCCATAGATTGTGCGCCCTCCATGAGCGCTCCGTTGATCGATGTTGCCGGACTGACCAAGCGGTTTCGCGTCGCGGCCGGCGATGGCGGCTCGCCGGGAGGCGCCCGCGGACTGCGTTCGCTGGTAGCGCGGCGCAAGGTGGTCACGGCGCTCGACGGGGTTTCGTTCCGCATCGGTGCCGGCGAGCTGGTCGGGTACATCGGCCCCAACGGCGCCGGCAAGAGCACCACGG
>JAPPKD010000022.1 GCA_028820215.1 Spirochaetaceae bacterium
ATTGCGGTAAGCTGAGCGCGGTAATGGGTCAGGCCACCTACCGGCAGCGCATCGTGCAAAGACAGGGGCACCGCCAGCGATGCTTGCAAGCGGTCATGCGTACCGAAGCGGTGCGGTTGGCTCGCCTGGCCGCCGCGCGGTTCGAGCTTCGCCGGCTCTACCTGTTCGGATCGGTGGCGCGCGGTTCGCGTCTGTCCGCCTGGTCGGATATCGACTTGGCGGTCGAGGGTTTGCCGACCGAGGACTACTGGTCGCTTGTCGGGATGCTGGCCGCGGCCGCCAAGTACCCGGTCGACGTGAAACCGTTGGAGGACATTGTCCCGTCGGGGCGAGAGGAGATCAGAGCAAGGGGGATCGTACTGTATGAGCGGCAGTGAGCGATACCTCGATGAGGTGACCACCACGATCCGCCGCGAACTGAGAAACTCCGCGGCGTTGCGCGCGGAAGCGGCGGAGGAGTTGCACAAGCCGGAGCGCAGCGCACGCGTGCTCGGATCGATCATGCACGACTTCTACAATTGCTGCGAACGGGTATTCCGGCGCATCGGCGCCGAGATCAACGGGGCATCGTATGGCGGTGACGCATGGCACAAGGAGTTGCTGTTTCGCATGACGGTGGCGTTACCCGAGATCAGACCACGAGTCATCAGCGACGATCTCGCGGCCGACCTGGACGAGTTTCTCTCCTTTCGCCACGTGTTCCGCAACATCTACGGGTTTGAACTGAAGGGGGATCGCGTTACGCGGCTCGGGTCCAGGCTGGACGGCGTTGCGCGACGGTTCGAGACGGAGATTGAAGCGTTCCTCGCGTCGCTGGATGTGTTGACCGAAGATCCTGCGAGCTGACCGGCGGCTGTGGCGGCAGGCAGCCCGGCAGCGCCGCGAATCGCGGCGCCGGACACGGGAGCCGCCCCACTGTGCGGCGGTTACTCCGGCGCGGCGCGCTGCCAGCCCTCCCGAATGGTCTGGAAGCCGAGCTGGTACACCTCTTCGTTGCTGGCCGAGAAGTCGCGCCACACGCAGGTGGTGGCGGCCAGCTCCGGCAGCGTGCGCCCGAACGCCTCGATGGTGAGCCAGGCGTCGTAGCCGCCCCGGCGCAGGGCCCGGAAGGTGGCATCCCACGGCACGTGGCCGCTGCCGGGTGCGCCGCGGTCGTTCTCGGACACGTGCACGTGCTTGATCAGCGGCAGGTGCTCGGCGATCACGCCGACCGGATCCTTCTCCTCCAGGTTGGCGTGGAAGGTGTCGTACATCAGGTGGAAGTTGGCGTGGCCGACGCGCTCGACGTGCGCCGCGGTGTCGGCGAGGGTGTTCAGGAAGTAGCACTCGAAGCGGTTGAGCGCCTCCACGGCGAGCGGGATGCTTGCCTGCGCGGCATACTCGGCGGCCGCGCGGTGGGCGGCGGCGGCGCGCTGCTGTTCCTCCGCCGTCGGCCCGGTGCCGGTGAACTGGCCGAGCGGCTGGTAGAACGGGCCGCACAGGATCTCGGCGCCGAGCGCGGCGGCGCAGTCGATCGCCCACTTCATGTGGTCCAACCCGGCGGAACGGCGCGCCGGATCGGCGCTGAGGATGTTGCGCTCCTGGTCGGGGATGATGGTCACCCCGGTGCGGCGCAGGCCGTGGTTGTCCAGCTCCCGCGCCACCCGCGCGTAGTGGTCCGGCGTGCCCTCGAAGATCTCCAGCTCGACACCGTCGTAGCCGGTCTCCTTGAGCGGGGCGAACAGGGGGAAGTGCTCCTCCGTCACGAACGGTGTCCAGAGCAGCATGTTGAAGCCAATCTGCATGCCCCCGGACGTTACCGGCTCGGCCGCGAGTGGTAAAGGGCTCGGGCTCCGGCAAAGCGTGGTCAGGGCGACCACGCTTGTTCAACCAGGATGTCCTTCATGGGGCATCGACATACGCCCTCATCTCTGGTGACGATGCATGGCGTCTTCGAACGCGGCACGCGCCCGGCGATGCAATTCCTCCGGTGCTTCCGTTCGCCGCGAGGCGCCGAACGATTGCTCGAGCGGGTCCGGCTTTCGCTCCACCGACTCGCTATAGAGCCGGATAGCGTCCTCGACGATCCGTTTCTTGGAGGTGTGCAAGGTGACGGCGAGGCCATCCAGAGTCTGTGCGATCTCTTCATCGATTCTGGTCGAGAGAACCTTGTCCATGCGTATGCATACTTACGTATGAACCGCTTCTGTCAAGCGGCGGTGCCTCCGCAGGCGGCCTCCGGGCTATGATACGCAACGAGATGGCTGCACCAGCCCGGGCCGGCGCCTGGCTGCGCAAGAACTGGTTCTTCGTGGGGCTGTTGGGGGCGGTGGCGGGCGGCTTGGCGGCGCCGGAGGCGGGCACTGCGGCCAGTGGCGGCGGCATGACCGCGACCGTGCTTGTGGTGGCCCTGTTCTTCCTTTCCGGCTTGAGCCTGCCCACCGAGGCGATCCGTTCCGGACTGCGCGACGTGCGCCTGCACATCGTCCTGCAGGCGTTCATCTTCGTCGTGACGCCGCTCTACTTCGCCGCCACCGGCGCGCTGCTGTGGCGCGGCGGCGACCCGCGCATCCTGGCCGGCATCTACGCGCTGGCGGTGCTGCCCACCACGGTGTCGAGCTGCATCGTGTTCACCCAACTCGCGCGCGGCAACGTGGTCGCCACCATCTTCAACGCCTCGCTGGCCAATGTCGCGGGCGTGTTCCTGGCGCCGCTGCTGCTGTCGCTCCTGCTCCAGCAATCGGGCCGCGCGCTGCCCGCCGACGAGCTGGTGCGGGTGCTCTCCTCGCTGGTGCTGCGCATGCTGCTGCCGGTCGCCGTCGGCCAGGTGGCACGCGCCGTGCTGCGCGAGTGGGCGCAGCGGCACGGCAAGAAGATCGGCGTGTTCATGAACGCCGCCATCCTGGTGATTATCTGGTTCTCGTTCTCAAGCCCGGCGCGCGACCCGGAGTTCGCCGCCTCGCTGCTGCGCCTGTGGCCGCTGTTCGCGTACCTGGCGGTCTCCCACCTGCTGCTGCTCGGCGCGGCCTGGGGTGCGGCGCGTGGGTTGCGGCTGGACAAGGCCAACACCTACACGGTGCTGTTCGTGGCGCCGCAGAAGACCCTGGCCATGGGCGCGCCCTTGCTCACCACCTACTTCGCCACCATGCCCGACCTGCTCGGCGTCGCCCTGCTGCCGCTGATCATCTACCACCTGTGGCAACTCACCATCGCCGGCTTCCTCCCCCGTCTGCTCGGCCCCGTCGACGACCCGCAACAACAGCCGGCTTGATCCGCTCAACCAAGCGATTGGGCAAAGCGCCGGACCATCGGTCCAGCCGCGAATCGGTTTGCGCGACGCGCGGAGCGGAACGCCAGGACGCGACTCGGCAGAATGGCGGCCCGCCCCGAGCTTGGCCGGCTTACGGGCGGGTGCGGGCGGCGGTGTCTTCGGCGATCCAGCGGCGCCAGTTTTCCTCGTCGGGTTCCCGGAAGCCGCAGTTGGCGCGCTGCACGAACCGGTCGTCCACACCGAGCAGGCGCAGCAGGCGGCGGTCGCCCCGCTCCCGGGCACGCGCGATCACCGCCTGCGAGACCGGTCCGCGGTAGTTGGCGCGATGCTTCAGCCAGGAGTGGTTGAGCGTGAGGAAGAACAGGTAGCGGTAGTCGTCCGAGCGGTTGGCCGACCCGGAGTGCAGCATGCTGCAATGAAACACGGCGACGTCGCCCGCCTTCGGGTAGACGATCACCTCCTCGGGATGCGGGCGCTTCGCCTCCTCCCCGGTCATGCGCAGCGCACGCATGTGCGAGCCGGGAATGATGCGCAGGGGGCCGCTCTCGCCGGTCAGGTCCTGCAGGTAGGAGAGCGCGTTGAACAGCAGCGGACGGTGGTAGACGCCGTCGTCGGGAAAGAACGCGAACATGTCGCGGTGGTAGCCCAGTACCGGGTTGGCGCCCGCGGGGTCGGGCGGCGTGCGCCGGTAGGTGATCGACTCGAGTTGCACGTGGGGGCCGATCACCATCTCGGCGAAGTCGAGCAGGCGCTCGTTGGCGAGCGCGCGCA
>JAPPKD010000136.1:0-2548 GCA_028820215.1 Spirochaetaceae bacterium
CACCCGCTGCACGTCGAGTCGGTGGCCTGGATCATCGAGCGCAAGGACGTGCTGTCCGCCCTGTTCTACCTGACCGCGGTGCTCACCTGGATCCGCTTCGACGAATCGCCGGGGCCGGGACGCTACGCGCTCGCCCTGGTGCTGTTCGCCGCCGGCCTGCTGTGCAAGTCCGTGGTGGTGACGCTGCCGGTCGCGCTGCTGATCTGGCACTGGTGGCGGCGCGGGAGGATCGCCCCGGTCGACCTGCTGCGCCTGGCGCCGTTCGTTGCGGTGGGGGTCGCGATCACGCTCGCCGACCTGGCGTTCTACGCTTCGCGTGAGCCGCTGGAGCTGGGCTACTCGCTGGGACAACGGGCGCTGATCGCGGCGCGCGCGCTGTGGTTCTATGCCGGCAAGCTGGTGTGGCCGTTCGACCTGGCGGTGATCTACCCGCTGTGGGAGATCGAAACCGGAGACCTGCTCGCCTGGGTCTACCTTGCGGGTGCGGCGGCGCTGGCGGTCGTGCTGTGGCTGGCGCGGCGCCGGATCGGGCGCGGCCCGCTGGCGGGAGCGCTGCTGTTCGCGGTGACGCTGGCGCCGGTGCTGGGGTTCATCGACTACGGGTACATGCAGTTCTCGTTTGTCGCCGACCGCTTCCAGTACCTGGCCGGCATCGGCGTGATGGCGGTTTTGATCGGCGCCGCCGCGCACGGCACGCGCAAGCTGCCGGAGGCGGCACGGATGACGGCTTCGGGACTGGCGGTAGCGCTGGTGCTGGGGCTCGCGCTGCTGACCTGGCGGCAGGCCGGCATCTACCGGGATGAGGTCACCCTGTTCAGCCACATCGTTGCGCTCAACCCACAGGCGCGCGATGCCCACCTCAACCTCGGCAACGCGCTGATCGAGGCCGGACGCAACGAGGACGGCCTCGCCGCCAGCCGCATCGCCGTCGAGCAGCGCCCCGAGTCCGCCGACGCCCATTCCAACCTCGGCCTCGCGCTGATGAACCTGGAGCGGTTCGAAGAGGCGGACGCGGCGTTGCGCCAGGCACGCGAGCTGGATCCGAACCACCAGAGTGCGCTGCAGAACAGCGCCGAGCTGCTCAGGAAGCAGGGCCGCCACCAGGAAGCGGTCGAGACTTACCTCGCGGTGCTGCAACGCGACGGCCGATACGCACTGGCGTACGCCGGCCTCGGGGATGCGCTGTTTCAACTGCAGCGCTACGAAGCGGCGGTCGATGCCCTCGGCACGGCGATCGCGATCGATCCCGGCTTGCCGTTCGCGGGCACGCTCTACCTCCTGATGGGCCGGGCGGCGCGCTCCCTGGGGCAACTCGACAGCGCCGAGGCGTACTTCCGCGAGGCGACGGCGATCGCGCCCGATGGAGCCGCGGCGCTGCTGGATCTGGCCGGCGTGCTGCGCGCGCAGGGACGCCGCGACGAGGCCGAAGCGGTGCTGAGCCGTGCCCGCGAGCTGCGCCCGAACGATCCGGCCAACCTGCAGAACATCGCGGAAGCGCTCCGGAAGGAGCAACGCTACGAAGAGGCGCTGGCCGCCTATCGGGAGGTGCTGGCGATCGCGCCCGACTACGCGCTGGCCCATGCCGGCATCGGCGATACGCTGTTCCGCATGCAACGCTTCGATGAGTCGCTCGAGACACTCAACCGGGCCCTCGCCTTACAGCCGGACCTGAAGGTGGCGGGGTCTCTGCACGGCCTCGCCGGGCAAGCCGCACAGCACCTGGACCGCATTGATGAAGCGGCGCACCACTACTCCGAAGCGGTTCGGATCGACCCCCGCGACAGCTCATCGATCGACCGCCTCGCCATGGTCCGGTTCGGCCGGCAGCAGTACGAAGAGGCACTGGCCCTGTACCGGAACCTGCTCGAGCTCGCCCCTGACGACGCGCAGACCTACTCCAACCTCGGCGCCTCGCTGTACTACCTCGGCCGTGCCGATGAAGCGCTCCGCCACTTCGAGCGCGCAGTCGAACTCGACCCGGACCTGGAGACGGCCCGCAGGGGTCTCGAAGCCCTGCGCGCCGGGGTACGCGACCCGTAGCAGGTCGGTGAACGACGGTACGCGGCGAGGCGCTACTGCGCGCGCTACCCCACGGACCGGGCAGGTAGCCGCCGTGTAGCGGCGACGATTCGCGACGCATGCACCGGTGCAGCACCAAGTTGTGGTGAATCCGTAGCATGCCTTGTCATGGTGCCGCGCGTTGCGCTATCACTGTCCTGTGATGACTCGCTTGACCGTGACGATCGATGAGAAGTTGCTTGGCGAAGCCCAGTCTCTGCTATCCGCGCCGAGCAAACGTGCGACCATTGCTGTCGCTCTGCGCGAACTGGTGCGCGCCCGCAAGCGGCAGGCCGCGCTACTCCATGCCGGCAACGTGGAACTTGACATCGACCAGGAGACGCTCCGCCAGTACCGCGCACAGCAATGATTCTCGTCGACAGCTCCGTGTGGATCGAGTACTACCGGGCAAAGGGTGACGCCCGCTACAAGCGCTGGGTGGCCGAGGCTATCCGGCAGGATCAGGCAGCGGTGAATGCGGTCGTCGCGG
>JAPPKD010000136.1:2648-4004 GCA_028820215.1 Spirochaetaceae bacterium
TCCGTTCTCAGATCATGTGACCGGTACCCGTTCGCGCTCTTCGCGCTCACTTCGGGTCGACGGCGTGCGGTGCGCTCGGCTACACTCGGCACCTGATATGACGCAACCGGAGTTGCGGGCGTTGCGCCCGGAGGCAGTGGCAGAGTTCCGGCTCAACGGGTTCGTCAAGGTCGAGAACGTGCTGAGCGCCGGCGAGGTGGCTGCCCTGGGCAGTCACGCGGACCTGATCGCGGCAGGAGAGGCGCATCACATTCCCGACAGCAGCCTGCAACTGGAGCCGGTGTTTCGCGACGGCACCACCGCGGTCGCGGATCGGGTGCTGGCCACTCGCAAGCTGTTCAACATGGCGGTGTACGACGAGCTGCTGTGGCGGCACGCCACCAACCCGGCCGTGGTCGACATCGTGGCCGACCTGCTCGGCACCGACGACATCAAGATGTACGGCGACCAGTTGTTCATGAAGTCTCCGGTGACCGGCTCCGCGCAGCCGTGGCACCAGGACTCCGCCTCCTGGCGCGACATCTTTCCCATGGACCTGGTTACCGCCTGGACGGCGATCGACGACGCCACCCTGGACAACGGCTGCCTGCGCTTCGTGCCCGGCACCCACCGCTGGGGAATGCTGTCGCGGGAGCGCCTGGACCACTTCATCGACGACCTGGAGACCGAGCGGTGGCCGGCGGTACCGGTACCGGTGCCGGCGGGCAGCATCAGCTTCCACCACAGCCTCACGCTGCACACCAGCAGCAAGAACACGTCGCCGACTCGGCGGCGCGCCTACGCGATCCACTACATGCGCGCCAGCTCGTGGCAGGACGTCACGGTCACCGACGCCCCCAAGATGCCCCCGTTCAAGCAGGTGCGCGGGCGCTCGTACTCCGGTCGCGTGTGACCGATCGCGAGCGGAGCACACCGATGAGCGAGCGCGTGACGCTGCGCACGCCGCGCCCGCCTAACGTGCTGTGGGTGTTCGGCGACCAGCATCGCGCCCACGCCACCAGCTACCGCGGCGACCCGAACGTATTCACCCCCAACGTCGACAACCTCGCTCGCGAGGGGATGCGCTTCGACGCCGCCGTCGCCGGCGCGCCGTGGTGCACGCCGTTCCGGTCCGCGCTGCTGACCGGGCGCTACCCGCATCAGACCGGCGCCGTGCGCACGCCCTCACCGCTGCCGCCGGAGATCCCCACCGTTGCGCACGCATTTGATGCCGCCGGCTACCACACCGCCTACGTCGGCAAGTGGCACCTGGACGGCGGCAATTTCCCCACCCACTACGTGCCGCCGGAGCGGCGCGGCGGATTCCGCTACTGGATGGGCTACGAGAACAACAACAACCAGCACGAGTGCTACGTG
>JAPPKD010000282.1 GCA_028820215.1 Spirochaetaceae bacterium
TTCAGTCAGAGGTTCCCGCAGTCAATCAATGGATAAGTAGGAAGGTCAGGCTAGTGGTCGAGCGGATCGCCGATCAGCAGGGGGCGTTCACGGCCTACACTCACCGGACGGATGTTCCCCAGCGCACCGATATGGGGGTGCTACCGCCCTACAACTGCTCCGAGAATCGGGAGCGGCTGTACGGGCGCCAGGGCGGGGACTGCGCGGGCTGTGGCGAGCACTTCACCGCGCGGCACCTGGAGGTCGATCATATCATCGCGCGGTCCAAGGGTGGCACCGACCACATCGACAACCTGCAACTGCTCTGCGGTCACTGCAATCGGACGAAGGGTGACCGCGGCATGGAGTACCTTCGCACTAAGCTCCAGCTCGCCGCCTAATCGGGGTGCCAACGGGCTTTGGCAGCCTGCCGTGCGATCCTGCTGCGCTCCTCCGGAGCCATGTTCTTGGCGCGGGTCTGGCCGCCCTTGCGGCCGCCTTCCTGTTTCGCCAAGTTGACGTACTGCTCTTCGGCCTCGCCTGTTGCCAAGCGGCCGATGTGCACGCCGGCTTCAATCGGGTTGCTCGGGCGCTTCTCTCCGTGGGGTCCTGTGGGCATGCCACTCCCTGTACCACGCTCGCTACGGCGTGTCAAAAGCAAAACGATGCACTACCGCCATACGCGTGCTGGCCGTCTGCCGCTCCGCAGCCTTCACTAGGTGGCTTAGCAAGCGCTCGTTCAGGCTCTGCGCACTCGGCGGTGGGATAGCCAAGCCGGCACAGCATTTTGCCGCCGTGCTGCTCTTCCGCCGTGACGCGGTGGCCGCGCCGGGTCGTAGCGTTCCAGGCCGTCACTCACCAGCCGAGCCACCAGTCCGCCCAGCGTCAGGTGCGGATCCTGCTGGGACAGCATCTGCAGCAGCTTGTCCAGCCCATGCCGGCACTCCGCGCCGATCGCCGCCCTCAACTCCCAGCGCCCGCTTCCGAGCGCGCGCATCCGGTCGTTTGGCTGCGCCAACCACCGATCCACCTCCGCCAGCATCTGCTGCACTTCGCGTGCTCTTGCCCCCCGCCTGCTTGACCAGCTTCTCCGCGCCGCGACTCCAATAGAAGGCGCTCTTCAGTCGTCGTTGGTGTCGAAGGTGGTGATGTTGCGGGTTTTGGCGGCTGAACTCTACACCGATCAGGTGGATCGGTTCGCCGCGGGCGCGGTACTTGGCGGCGTAGTCCCGCTCCTGCAGTTGGGTGAGAGCCGACCCTGGTGGTGACATCTCGGCCACCTTGAATTCGAACAGGTATATGTGGCCGCCGGTGCGCACGGCCATGTCGAGGCGGCCGTGGCTGCTGGAGTCCTCGACCGTGATGTCGTAGCCGAGCGCGGCGAAGTAGGAATAGAACACGCTCGCGTAGAAGCCCTCGTAGTTGGCGATGTCGTTGTTCGTGTACCATTGGTAAGGGATGCTGGCGAAGAATGCCTGGAACAGTTCCTTCATGCCGGCGCAGTCGTGTTCCTCAAGCAGACGCGCCAGGCGCATGCTGTTGGCCATCTGCCGGTCCGCATCCTGCACCAGGTGGCGCAGCAGGTGTTCCTTCAGGCTCTGGCGCACTTCGCGGTTTGGATAGCCGAGACGGTACAGCGCCTTGCCCCCGAGCTGGTGTTCGCCGGTGATGGTCAGGTAGCCGGTCTGGAACAGCAGCGCCTCGGTGCTGATGTGCTCAGCGGCGCAGCGGCCGCCGACGTCGAACTCCGACAACAGGTCCTCGGTGCTCACGGTCTGGTCCGATGACGCCGACGACACCCGGCGCTTGAACAGGGTGTCCACCAGGAAGGCCGGCGTGCCGGTCTCGAACCAGTGTGCGGCGAACCGGCCGCGGCGCAGCAGCAGCAGCAGCACGTCGTACGGGTTGTAGACTTTTTCGGCGCCCAGCCAATTGTAGCCGTTGTACCACTCTCGCACCTGCCCGTGGTCGAGTGCGGCGAGTTCGGGTGCGAACACATTGTCCAGGTCGTCCTCCGTTACAGCCGCGAAGCGGCCCGGCGCGGTACTCGGTGCTCAGACCGCCGCGGCGCTCGATGGCCGCAAGCTGCTCCATGACGTTCGCTTCAAGCAGGTCCGGCTCCTGGAAGGTGCCGCGGGCCGAAGCTCAGCCGCACCACCGGGTGGCGCTGCGACCAGTCGTACCGGTGGTGGATATAGAGCCCGGCAAACAGCGCCTCGTTGCCCTCGAAGAACTCCTTCAACGTGTCCAGGAACAGGCTCTTGCCGAACCGTCGCGGCCGCGACAGGAAGTAGCGCTTGCCTTCGTGGACCAACCGCTCAACGTACGCCGTCTTGTCCACGTAGTAGCAGTCCTCCTCGCGCAGCGTGCGGAAGGTCTGTATGCGTATCGGCAGCCGGCGCCGTGACATCGGCCCATCCTACCACGGAGTCGGTAGCGCTGACCGCCGGACACTCACTTGGGTGTCACGTGCGTGCGAGTGGGGAAGCGAACATCCTGGTGCTGGGAACTGGATCGGCGACGCGATGGTGGCCGGCTGCACATCGCCCACGGGCAGGGCGGCATGCGGTAGGGGCGGTTCGAGAGTATGCCCACGTCGTTCATGGCGTACAGCAGGTCCCGGGCACACGGGCTCCACGCCGGCGCGCGCGTCCGACAGTCCGAAGCGCAGATTGCCACGATGGCGCGATCACGTACTGGCCCTATCGATTGCCGGATGTGATGCGACGGTCCGCTCGCGTTTCACGGGATCGACGTCGGAGTCGGGACCGCGCCGGGCTTCAGTCCGCACACTGTCGGTGTGAGCATGGCGCAGCTTGTGGTGGGCACGGCAGCGGAGCCTGACGTTGGACAGCTCGGTTGCGCCGCCGAGTGCGAACGGCTTGATGTGGTCGATCTCCAACCGATAACGGGAACCGCAACGCCGTCCGCTGTGGGGGTCGACGTAGGTGCAACAACCCTGGTCGCGGCGCCACACCTCGCGCCGCACGGCCGCCGGAATGTACCGCGACCGGGAGCCCGGCAACCCGCGGAAGGAACTCAACGCGGAGAGGTGCCGTTCCACGGCCGCCGAACGCTCCGCCCCGGCATGCCCGGCGGCGTACGCAATCAGTTTCGCCGCCGAAGTCGGGAATTGGCGGCCGCCCCGCGCCGGTGCCCGCGACCGGTTGCACCGGTCGGCTTCGATCTGCGGTCCGGCCGCACAGGTTGCACGGTCCAGGACACCGGGCTTCTCCGCGTCCCCGATGCAGCCGGCGGCCTGCGCTTGGCGCTTCGCTGCCGAAGTGGTGTGTTCGCCGCTGCTCGGTACCGCCACGAGCGAACTGCTGTCGTGCTCAGCCTCCGAGGCGCGCTTCGCCGCCGAATCGGTACGACCGCCGCCGTCGCGCACCGGCGCGGAGTTCGTGTTGTCGCACTCGGCTTGCGTGTGCCGCCTCGGCGCCGAAGGTCGGGAGTTGCCAACCCGATCGGCCGCCAGCGACGTGTCGTCCCGATCGACTTCGCTGCGGCGTTCGACATCGCTGCCCTTCGCGCGCACCATGTTCCGCCGCACAGCCTCCGCATGGCGCCGTGCCGGCTTGCTCGCGGATTCTCCTCCTTCGACCGAGCCGCGACCGCCGGTACGGCGCGCGCGCGGTGGCCGCGCCGGGTCGTAGCGGTCCAGGCCGTCACTCACCAGCCGCGTTACGAGTCCGCCCAGGGTCAAGTGCGGGTCCTGGTGGGACAGCAACATCTGCAGCTTCTCCAGCCCATGCCGGCACTCCGCGTCGATCGCCGCCTTCAACTCCCAGCGCCCGCTCCCGAGCGCGCGCATCCGGTCGCTCGGCTGCGCCAGCTCCGGGTCCACCTCGGCCAGCATCTGCTGCACTTCGCGCGTGCTCTTGCCCGCCGCCTGCTTGACCAGCTTCTCCCGCGCCGCCGCGTCCAGCACCGGCCCGGCCACCGGTGCCGGG
>JAPPKD010000054.1:0-2008 GCA_028820215.1 Spirochaetaceae bacterium
TCGCGGACCTGTTCTCGATCCCGATCAGCGTCGGCACGTTGGTGAACATCAACGCTGCTTGCGCCGAGCGCTTGGAGGGGGTCAGCGAGATGATCCGTGCGGCAATCGGCGGCCAGCCGGTGGTGATCGGTGACCTGTGGAGCGCCGCTGCCGTGGGCGTCATCGGCGGCTTGCCCAAGTCCTGCAAGTCGTGGTTCGGACTCCATCTTGCCGTCTCGGTCGCATCCGCCACGGCTGGCGCCTGCCGCACTGAACGGCCCTCCACGTCGACGCCAAGCGCCGCGCCCCAGGGGCCGTTCCCCTGTTCCGCACCACGGACGCACTCGGAACGGGGTTGTTCGGTGCGTGTCGTGCGCATCGGGCTCTCCGGGTGTTTCGGTTGTTTCGTGGTTTTATTCACCAGCGCACCAGATCGCCGCATACCACGACGGGTGATCGGTCTCGAGTCGTTTCATCTCCGATTCGGTATAGGGGAAACAGGTCGATGCCGACCGGGAATCCGAATGGCTGGTAGTCGCCGATCCGGTCACGGACCGGCTGGCGCGAGCCCGAGATCACGACGCACACGTCGACATCGCTGCTTGGGGCGGGAGCACCGTGACCCGCGAGGCGAACCAGATGATCCGCCGTATCTCGGGTCGTTGCGCCGCGATGTGACGAGTCCAGCCGCGGACAGCCGCTTCAACGGTCGCCTGGTTGTTCGATTTGACCACGAGCGAAGGTGATGATCGTCTCGGCACAGCGAATGGCATCCTCGGAATCCTTCTTCGTATAGAAATCGACTGGCGCGCCGGTGTCGAATCCGTTCGGATAACGGGTGGGAATGTAGTGCTTGTCGAGGCTCTTGGCGCAGGTGACCAGTTCTTCGCCGGCCTGCTCTGCGGTCGTCGCCAAACCGAGGAGAGCGGTAACTGTGCGGCCCCAGGCGTCCTCACCGCGGCTCAGGAGGACCGCCTTGAGTGACTTCTCCGCAGCTTGCTGTGCGGCGAAACACGCCCACTCGTGCGTGTCATGGTCGCGCGCGTTACCGGCGTGGCGGAGATCCGCGTCCGCCTGTCGAAGCCAGTCTCCGTGACGTGCGGCCATGACGACCCACTGTAGCAGAGCTGCGGCGGATTGCGGGAGATAGCCTCTCGCTCCGCCCGCAGCCGTTCGAATTCGCGGCGCGAGCGTGCTAACCTGTGTCTCTTCAACAGGATGCCTCGACCAAACGTCGTCTACATCGACTGCCACGACCTGGGGGACTGGCTCGGCTGCTACGGCCGGCCCGATCTCGATACTCCCCACCTGGACGGGCTGGCCGCCGCAGGCGCGCGTTTCGGCATGCACATCGCTACGGCGCCGATCTGCATACCGAGCCGCTCGTCCATGTACACCGGGTCGCTCCCCCACGAGGTGGGGGTGATCGGCCAGGAGCCGCTCGCCCCGGGGACGATCTGCATGGCGGCACGGTTCCGGCGGGCCGGGTACCGGACGGTGCTCTGCGGCCGGCTGATGATCCCGAACGACCCGCACTGGGTGGGGTTCGCGCGGCAGATCGCGACCGTCCCGGAAGAGCAGGCGGACGCGGCGGCGGCGTTCATCGAGACGCAGCGCGCAGACAGCACCCCGTTCCTGCTGCAGGTGTCCGTCACGCAGTGCCATCGCCCGTTCGGGGCGGCGTTCGACCCGGAGGTGCCGGAACGGATCGCCGTGCCGCCGTATCTGCCCGATACGGACGTCACGCGCCGTGACCTGGCCACCTTGGCGTGGCAGGTCCGGGACATGGACGCCCGCATCGGCCGTATCCTGGCCGCCATCGACCGCGCGGGCATTCGCGAGCGCACGCTGGTCGTGTTTACGACCGAGCACGGTCCGGCCGTGGCGCGCGCCAAGCACACGATCTACGACTCCGGGCTGCGCACCGCGCTGCTGATGCGGCTGCCCGGGGCGCAAACCCCCCCCCCCCCCCAAAAACAACAGTAGAGCAAACAAGCCCAGCAACCCCCCCCCGGCCCACAGTTGGGGG
>JAPPKD010000054.1:2018-3926 GCA_028820215.1 Spirochaetaceae bacterium
GGGGGGGGGGGCCCCCAAACCCCCCCTACAACCCCCGGGGGCCCCCCCCCGGGGGGGGGTGGGGGGGGGGGGGGCCCCCCCCCCCCGGCCCCCCGCATCGACGAGCTGTCGAGCAACGTCGACCTGCTGCCCACCCTGGCCGATCTGTGCGGGGTGGCGCAGCCGCAGGGAATCCAGGGCATGAGTTGGGCCGCGCAGCTCGCGCCCGACGAGGCGGCCGCGCCGCTGCGGCGCTGGGCGTTCAGCCAGCTCAACTGGGGCAGGCGCAGCGGGCGCTGGTACTACACGCCGGTCCGCTCCATCCGCACCTCCCGCTACAAGCTGATCCGCAGCTACCGCCGCGTCCCCATCTACGTCGATAACGGCTGGCTGGCGCGCTACGTCGACGACTGGGAGACGGTGGAGCGCTGGTACGGCTCCCCGCTGCCGGACACGCAGCTCTTCGACCTGTCCGAGGACCCGTTCGAGCTGCGCGACTTGGCCGGCGATCCGGCGCTGGCCGACGTGGAGGCTCAGCTTCGGGAGCGCCTGGACCAGCATCTGCGCGCCACCGGCGACCCCGTGCTCCGCGGTCCTGTCGCCAATCGCGCGGGCGAGCCGGACGTCTGCCAGTGGCAGGAGCAGCCGGACGGGAGCTTCAGGCTGACGCCCGACGACCCCATGGACACCGACGAGGCGTCGTTCACCTGACCCAGGCCGGACCGGGCGTCAGCGGTCGGCGGCCACCTGCTCCCGCGCCCGGTTCGTGGCGTCGCGCCACTCCTCCCACGTGGGCGTCGGGCCCTCGCTCATCACCGTCAGCGACTCGCGGCCGGAGGCCCGAAAGCGGTCGTGCAGCTCCTCCAGCGCAACGCGCGGCCCGCCGCTCAGCGTGGCAGGCGCGGCATGATAGCGGAAATCGACGCTCCATCGCGATGCGTCGGTCCGGTTCATCTTGCTGGCATGGAAGGTGAGGTTGGTCAGGAACAGGACATCACCCACCCGCATCTCCACCGGGGTCGGCGTGCCGCGCCGCTCGACGTCCTCGGTGGCGCGCACGTTCAGGTCCTCGCCGCGCGCCGCGTCGATGAGGCCCCAGCGGTGGCTGCCGGGCAGCACCCACACGCAGCCGTTCTCCACGTTCGCGTCCACCAGTGGCACCCAGACCGTGACGATGTGCGCCTCTTCGGTGGAGCCGGTCCGCCTTCCGCGGGATGGCTCATTGTAGTAGTGGCTGTCCTGGTGCCAGGGGAAGGAGGTGATCTCCGCCTCCGGCAGCTTGGTGCGGATGTTCAGCGCGCCGAGCTGCACGACCTCCGGGCCGATCAACTCGCCCAGCACCCGCAGGATGGCCGGATGCCGGTACAGATCGTAGAAGACCCGATCGAACACGCTCCCGATCCAGCTCCGGGGCGAGACGTCCATCTCCCGGCAGATGGCCGCGAACCGCCGCTCGAACGGCTGCTCGGCGTGCAGCGAGCGGATATTCCCTTCGGCCAGCATGCGGCGGGCGTAGGCGTCCACCTCCGCGGCCAGGAACGCGCGCACCGGGTCCAGGTCGGCCGCCGCCACGAGGCCGCGCCGTACCGCGTAGCCGTATTCCTGGTAGCGGGCGAGAAACGAGTCTTCCGGCATCATAGTGGCCGCCGTGTCTGCCATGGCAATCGACAGCCTACGAGTCCCTCTCACCTGGGTCAACGGCGCATTGCCTCACCAGGAATCTAACCCTGCCGAAAGCGTGCCTCACCTAAGAATCTAACCGAAGCGGCTGGACCTCACGGTCCGGTCCGGAGCCCTTCGCACACCGCGGAGGAGGTTCCGAGGAGATGGGGCTGACGATGGGTGAGCGCAGGGCACTCACGGAGCAGGTGGCGCGGCGGTACCGCAGCGCCGCCAGGAAGGACAAGACGGTCATCCTCGGCGAGTTCG
>JAPPKD010000040.1 GCA_028820215.1 Spirochaetaceae bacterium
TCCTCCTACGGGGCGGCCGCCGGCGGGGTGGAGCAGCTCTGGTCGCAGGGCGCCGCCGATCTGGGTGGTGCGGCCGTTCCGGTCGGCCGCGTGGGCGCGCAGGTGGGCTACGGGGTGGCGCAGAGCGACTGGAGCGTGCGCCCGTACGCGGGCGTCGAGCTCGCCGGCGACTCGCCCGAGTGGCGGGTGGGCACCCGGTTCGGTCTGGGATCGCAGGACGTCACCGTCGAGGGCAGCGGCACCACCGGCTCCGCTGCCCTTGCGGACTCCAACCTCACCATCCAGTACTCCGCGCGCTGGTAGTCGCGCGAGCTGTTGGCGCGGCGATGGCGCGCGGACGCGTTGACCGCAGTCTCCGCAACCGTACCGCCTTCACTGCCCAGACCGCTTTCGCCCCTCTTCCCTGTCGATCCGTCAGCAGATCAATCCGACCAAATCACCGGCTTCACTGACGATTCAACTCGGATCCAACAGGGATCAGAGGTCGTAGCGGTCGAGGTTCATCACCTTGTTCCAGGCGGCCACGAAGTCGCGCACGAACGCCGCCTGCCCGTCGTCGCAGCCGTAGACTTCCGCGAGGGCGCGCAGCTCGGAGTTCGAGCCGAACACCAGGTCCACCTCGGTGGCCGTCCACTTGACGTCGCCGGAGGACACGTCGCGGCCCTCGAAGACGCCGTCGGAAGACGGCTGCCACCGGGTGCTCATGTCGAGCAGGTTCACGAAGAAGTCGTTGTTCAGCGCTCCCGGGCGGTCGGTGAACACGCCGTGCGCGGACTGCCCGGTGTTCGCGTTCAGGACGCGCATGCCGCCGACCAGCGCCGTCATCTCGGGAGCGGTCAGCGTCAGCAGGCATGCGCGCTCGACCACCTCCTCTGCCGTCGACGTTCCGTTGCCGGCCTTGACGTAGTTGCGGAACCCGTCCGCGGCAGGCTCCAGCACGGCGAACGACTGGGGCGCTGAACGAGCGGAGTGAAGTAATGGGTGATCTCTACCGGAGGAAATACCCGTCCGTATGCCGCGAATGGCCACGGCAGTTGATCCCGGATCGCATGGCCTCCGCCGCCATCGAAAAGCGCCTCGATCCAGCGGCGATCTTCCCGGTATCTCCTCGTCGCTGCGAACATCAACTACTCACTGCTGCGGGTTTCGTCCGACGACGGCGACGGCACCGTAGTGCTGCTCAAGAAGCCGCAGGCTACCCGCCTCATCGGGAACGGGCAGTGGTTCAGTCTGAACTCTCGGTCAGCAGATCGCCGGCCCACGTCAACAGGTGCTCGATCGGCAGCATCTCATCCAATCGCTTGGTGAGCTTGTGCGTGATGCCTTGCCCCTCCGCCATGCGAACGAGACGACCAGCTTCTCCCTCCGCGATCGCGCCCTTCCGCCACACGTTGAACACGATCTGATGCGGGCATATTCCAAGACACAGCAAGAAGTCGTAGCGCTTGTCGAGTCTGATGTGGTTGAACTGGAACGTACCGTTGCTCCCGAGAGAAGCCGTCTTCACCTCTACACGACGCGTGCCCAAGGTCATGTCCGTTGCCGAGGTTCGGTTGCCGTTGCCCGTGCGAATGCCGGCGGCGCCCAGATAACGCCGGACGAACTGCTCGCCCACTTCGCCCCGGTTCGTGTTCCCCAATCTTCGGTATTCGACGAGCGGAGAATCCGTCCAGATGTCCTCGGGTACGTTCTCGCGGATGACCGCCTGCATGATCTCGATGGGTGTCACTTCGGTGGTTGCCAGATCGGCCGGCCACTGGCCGGCGCCTTCCAGAAGATCAGGAAGTAGGAGTGGTTCTTTCGGGCGTGGACCTGCCGGACCGCGCTGCTCACGCCCGGTCGATTGTTCCGCATCGTCACGAAGAGGTCCTCGGCTACGAAACCCACGTCATCGTAGAGCGCCATGATCTCGACGTGCGTGAAGCGCTGGCGGTTGGAACAAACCTCATCTTGGCACTTCACGATGAAGACACCGCGGTCACGGAGTACGCGGTGAGCTTCGGCACCAGCGCCTTTGTAGAGATCCAGGACCGCTTCATGGTACTTGTGCTTCGATCGGCTGCCGTTGTTCCGGTAGTGCTCCTCGAATGCGTCGTGCGACAGGTGGGCAGTGCCACCCGGCGAATGCATGTAAGGGGGGTCGAGCACTACGCAGTCGATCTCACCATCGCGGTACGGCAGGTCTCGGCAGTCAATGCCGTTCAGGATGTCCGTTGCTCGAAGATCGTATCGATCTGACGGTACTCGGCGCCAGAACACGCCCTTGCCGTACGTCACGTCCGCGACGACGCTGCCGGGTGTTACGTACAGGGCCAGAATGCGCGGGAAGACGTTGTCGTTGCCGTCCGCATAGGCACTGAAAACGAGATCGTTCGTGGCTGTTCCGTTGGAGACTCGACGCGGGCCCGCCATCGTTATGTCGAGTGTGGTCGTCCCCATCGTGCCCCGCCTCCCTTCGCTCAGAGGTCGTAGCGGTCGAGGTTCATCACCTTGTTCCAGGCGGCCACGAAGTCGCGCACGAACGCCGCCTGCCCGTCGTCGCAGCCGTAGACTTCCGCGAGGGCGCGCAGCTCGGAGTTCGAGCCGAACACCAGGTCCACCTCGGTGGCCGTCCACTTGACGTCGCCGGAGGACACGTCGCGGCCCTCGAAGACGCCGTCGGAAGACGGCTGCCACCGGGTGCTCATGTCGAGCAGGTTCACGAAGAAGTCGTTGTTCAGCGCTCCCGGGCGGTCGGTGAACACGCCGTGCGCGGACTGCCCGGTGTTCGCGTTCAGGACGCGCATGCCGCCGACCAGCGCCGTCATCTCGGGAGCGGTCAGCGTCAGCAGGCATGCGCGCTCGACCACCTCCTCTGCCGTCGACGTTCCGTTGCCGGCCTTGACGTAGTTGCGGAACCCGTCCGCGGCAGGCTCCAGCACGGCGAACGACTCCGCGTCCGTCCACTCCTGCGACGCGTCCGTGCGCCCGGGTGCGAACGGGACCTGCACGTCGTGCCCGGCATCGCGCGCGGCCTGCTCGACCGCCGCGCACCCGGCCAGGACGATCAGGTCGGCGAGCGAAACCCGCTTGCTACCCGACTGTGAGTTGTTGAACTCCGCCTGGATCCCCTCCAGCACCGGCAGCACCTTCGCCAGCTCGGCCGGGTCGTTGACTTCCCAGTCCTTCTGCGGTGACAGGCGCAGGCGCGCCCCGTTGGCGCCGCCGCGCTTGTCGGTGCCGCGGAACGATGCCGCCGCCGCCCAGGCGGTCGCGACCAGCCGGGTCACGGACACGCCCGAGGCGAGCGCCTCGGCCTTGAGGTGCGCGATGTCCTGATCGCCGATCAGCTCATGGTCGATGTCGGGCACCGGGTCCTGCCAGAGCTGAGGCTCCTCCGGGACCAGCGATCCGAGGTAGCGGCTGCGCGGCCCCATGTCGCGGTGCAGCAGCTTGAACCACGCCTTGGCGAAGGCATCTTCGAGGTCGGCCGGATTCTCCAGGAAGCGTTTCGAGATCGGCGCGTAGACCGGGTCCTCGCGCAGCGAGAGGTCGGTCGTGAGCATCATCGGTGCGTGCTTCCTGGCCGGATCGTGAGCGTCCGGCACGGTCGTCGCCTCGGATGCGTTCACGGGCGTGTACTGCGACTTGCCGGCGGGACTCTTGGTGAGCTCCCACTCGTGGCCGTGCAGGTTCTCCATGAAGTTGTTGTCCCACTTGGTGGGTTCGTTGGTCCACGCGCCTTCCAGGCCGCTGGTGACGGCGTCGCCGGCCTTGCCCGAGCCGCGGCCGTTGCGCCAGCCGAAGCCCTGCTCCTCAACGCCTGCGCCCTCGGGTTCGGCGCCGACCTGGTCGTCGGGAGCGGCGCCGTGCGCCTTGCCGAAGGTGTGGCCGCCGGCGATGAGCGCGACCGTCT
>JAPPKD010000279.1:0-2926 GCA_028820215.1 Spirochaetaceae bacterium
CGTCGCTGTAGCCGAGCTCGCGCACCGCGTAGTCGAACAGGCTGGAGCAGCCGCGGCGCAGAAAGAGCCGGCGGGCCTCGATCTCGGCCAGGTGGTCGATGATGGCACCCTGCAGGTGGCGTTCGTGGCGGACCAGCGTGGTGGTCTGACGCAGCAGTTCGCGGTCGGAGAGCACGCCGATGGTGGACGTGATGACGGGGAGGGCAGGGCTGGCAGGAGTGGCGGTCTTCATGTAGTAAATATACTACCGATTGCTAAATGAACCTTATTGGTCAGTCCAGGACGGGCAGACGATCCGCGATCAGCGGGCGCTGAAGGGGGTGCCGGGCGGCCGAATGGGCATCCGAGCTTCCGGGAGGCCGGAAGGGGCCTGAACGTGCGGTGGCGTGCCACCTCGCAGGCGCGAAAGCCCGTCAAGGCCCTGTGGCAAGAATCCTCAATTTTTTTTGCGGCACGCCCGATGCCGGGCCGATGGCGGCAGCATCGAGGACCGGTCGACCTTAACGACACCGACCCCAAATGGCCTTCTCATCCACACGAACCCCGGGAGAGCCACATTGAAGTCGACGTTAGCGGACACGCAGGAAGTCATCGCCACTCACTCGAGCGCACCTTCTCCGCTGGCTTACCTCGTTCTCATCTGTATCGCGATGCCGAAGGGGCGGAGCCCAACCGCTCTACCACCCGAATTCATCAAAGAAGGTGCGGTCCTGGTAATTCCTGAGGGCGCGTTGGAGGTAGGGAATGGTGTTCGAGGGAAGGCTCTCGACGGAGTGCCAGGACAGATCGTCACACCGATTCGGTTCGGCGTTCACGATGTCTCCGGTCCACGTGGAAGCGGCAAGGAAGAACGACACGCGCTCGTCGTCCGACTTCCGGTGCATGACGCCCACCACATGCAGGTCGACCCGCTGGATCTCGATCCCGACCTCTTCCTTCGCTTCGCGGACCGCAGCAGAGGTTATCTCTTCGTCGGCTTCCACGTGCCCGGCGACCACGCTGTAGCTGCCGTCCTCGAAGCCGGTGTTGCAACGGCGCAGCATCAGAACCTCGTCGTCCTTAATCAGAAACACATGGACGTCGGGGATCAGTTTGAACCGGTCATACAGGTGGGACCGGTTCGCCGATGCGATCCGTTCCCATCCGACGCTGTCGTAGCGCTTCCCGTGCTGGTAGTTCAGGAAAGCACGCCGGACGTACGGGATCATGTTCGGCGGTAGATCGTCCACGGCGCGCCACGTCAACTCGTCGTGATTCTCCGGTTCTGCGTTGAAGACCGGGCCCTCGCAGGTGCGAGCGGCCAGGAAGAAGGCGACCGAAATGTACCCGTCATCAGCCCTGCGATGGATGACTCCGACCACTTCGAGGTCCGATGGCTGAACCTGGACCCCGACCTCCTCCTTGGCTTCCCTGATCGCAGCGGCGGTAACCGGTTCGTTGGCCTCGACATGTCCGGCGACCACGCAGTAGTTCCCGTTCTCGTAGTCCGTGTTGCAGCGCCGTAGCAGCAGTACCCTGCCGTGCCGGTCCAGCAGGAAGAGATGAACTTCGGGAACCAGCCTGAATCGGTCGGACATCGAGCCTCCGCGTGAGTGTGTCCGATGTTCGCCGTCCGCCAGACCGCGGTCAATCGGCCCGTACGGTTGACGCCGGCCGGCCTGCGCCGGTACAAGGAACGATGCGCGCCATACGAGTCGCCTGCGGCCAGTTCGAGGCCGGCAGCCTGTCCGACAACGTGGCAATCATGCGCGATCAGGCGGGTGACGCCCGGTCGCGAGGTGCCGAGATCGTCGTCTTTCCGGAGCTGGCGCTCACCGGCTATCTGCCGGCGCCGGAGGTCCTCGCCCACTGCCAGCCACTCGATGGAGACGGCGTGGAGCGTATGTGCGGCGTCGCGCGAGAGCACGGCATCGCCATCGTCTTCGGCCTGCCCGAAATCACGGGCGGCATGCGTTACAACACCATGCTCGCCGTCGACGCGACCGGCGCCGTCGCGGGGGTCTATCGCAAGATCCACCTCTGGAAGACCGAGAACTGGGCGCAGCCCGGCACCTCGATCGATCCTTACGAGCTTGCCGGCGTCACCTGCGCATCGTGGATCTGCTACGACACGCGGTTCCCGGAGATCGGCCGCGCGGCGGCGCTGGCCGGCGCCGATCTGTGCATGATCTCGACCGCCTGGCTGGGGCCGGGCGACGAGTGGGAACTTGCCGTCCGGTCACGCGCGCTGGACAATTCCGTGTTCGTCGCCGGCTCGGACATCATCAATCCCGATCCCTCGCTGCGCACCTGTGGCCGCAGCCTGATCGTCAGTCCCAAGGGCCATGTGCTGGCGCGCGCGGCCGAGGACACGCCGGGCGTCATCGTCGCCGACCTGGATCCGGAGGAGCAGCAGGCGCAGAAGGACCGCGTGCCGCTGCTCGGCGACCGGCGCCTGGAGACGCTGCTCGATCCGGCGCCCGGCGCACATGACCCCGGCATGCTGCAGTCGGTGGCAGGGTCGTCGCGCGGGCCGGCGATCTGGCGGCCCGGCGCCTGAGGGCGTACGCACGTGTCGGTCGGCTTCGGAATCATCGGCACCGGTCTGATCGCCGGCATGCACGCCCAGGCGCTTGCGGGGGTGGCCTCCGCGCGGCTGGTGGCGTGCCTGTCCCGCGATGCCGAGCGCGCCGGGCAGTTCGCGAAGGAGCATGGCTGCGCGGCATTCAGTGATCTGGACGCCTTCCTGGCGCATCCCGGCCTGGACGCGGTGAGCATCTGCACGCCGTCCGGGGCACATCTGGAGCCGGCGCTGGCCGCCACCGCGGCCGGCAAGCATCTGTTCGTCGAAAAGCCGCTGGAGGTCACCCTGGAGCGTTGCCGCCGCATCGTCGACGCCGCGGGCCCCCCGGGGGGGGTATTGGACCGCGGGGTTCAGTGGCCCGAC
>JAPPKD010000279.1:2936-3877 GCA_028820215.1 Spirochaetaceae bacterium
CACGGGGGCCGGCATCTTTGTGTTCGCCAAAACGCGGGGGGTGGTCACCGGGTCGGGTGGCCCCCGCCTGGTCTCCGCGGCGGACGCCGCGGGGGTGATCTGCTCCGGCGTCTTCCAGTCGCGCTCGCTGGCCGACGTGCTCCTGATCAAGCAGGCTCTGGAGCAGGGACGATTCGGCGACGTCGTCGTCGGCGACGCCATCGTCAAGTGGGTGCGGCCGGCCAGCTACTACCAGGACAGTTGGCACGGAACCCGCGCGCTCGACGGCGGCGGAGCGCTGATGAACCAGTCCATCCACACCATCGACCTGCTGCAGTGGCTGCTCGGCCCCATCGAGTCGGTGCAGGCGTTCACGACCCGCCGCGCGCACGCCGGGCTGGAGGTGGAGGACACGGCGGTCGCGGCGGTCAGCTTCGCGTCCGGTGCGCTCGGCACCATCGTGGGGTCGACCGCCATCCATCCGGGATTCGAGCGGCGCATCGAGATCGGCGGCACGGCCGGTAGCGCCGTGCTGGTCGGTGACAGCATCGGTGAGTGGCACTTCGCCGAAGAGACCGACGAGGACGAGAAGCTGCGCGCGCGCCGCGCCGACGTCGATCCGGACCGTGGCGGCGCCTCGGACCCCGCCGGCGTGGGCATCGCCGGCCATCGGCGGCAGTACGAGGAGATCACGGCGGCCATCCGGGCCGGCGGAGCGCCCGACATCGACGGCCGCGCGGCGACGGCAGCGGTCGCCATCGTCCTGGCGATCTACGAAAGCGCGCGATCCGGGCGGCCGGTCACTCCCGAGGTTCCGCCGCCGGCGTCGTAGGCGGTCCCTGGCCGGGGGGGGGGGGGGGGGGGGGGGGAGCCCCCCCCCCCGGGGGGGGGGGCGCCCCCCCGAGGGGGGGGGGGGTGGGGGGGGGGGGAGCCCCGCCCCCCCCCGGGGGTGAGGGGCGGGG
>JAPPKD010000262.1 GCA_028820215.1 Spirochaetaceae bacterium
GCCCCATGATCCCAACCTGCCTCAAACCGTCCGCCCCGGCTGAATAGTTACGATCAGTCTTCCATACTCATCGATGAACAGGTCCAGTCCGTCCGTCTCCAGCTCGCGGCTGATCAACGGATGGAGAGCTTCCAGCTCACACCGGGAGCGATCCGCCAGGTACTGGATTGCCTTGCGGACGCTCCGCATCTTCACACCGTGTCTGCGCCGAATGGCAGCCAGCACGTGAAGCTCGATGAGATTGAGGAAGGACAGCAGCGTCGGAGTGCGTGAGGAAACGGCGATCAGGGGCTCGTAACTGCCTTGGCCAACCGACCAGTAGCGGACCGTCGCCGCCGGCACCGCCAAGTACCGCGCAACCTCCGAGATCGGGTAGCAGGGCGACTGCCGAGGATCGTGACTACTCGCGGGGTGTTTGTTCATTCCAACTGCCTCCCACCAACAGCCGATGTAGCCGTGCCTCGATCCGGGCCACACGCTCAGCCAAGGCGCGGCTCTACGTTCCGGGCGAGAGTGTACGCGTGTCCATCCGGGTCGATCAAACGCGTTGCTGGGTAGCGACGCCGCATTGCCGCGCCTTCTGCGCGCGAATCGTCCGCCCGATCGGCTGTACCCGCTCTTCCGTACTGGTGGGGATGCGGCGATTTTCTTCCGGATGGGACATTCGCGCGACATTTCGCCGCGACTCTTTCCACAACGAGGCACAGCGGCCTCGAATCAAGCAGGGGTGAAACCCCGGGGAGGAGACACCATGGTGTTCACGAAGAAGAGGATGCTGCTGATGGCGATGCTGTGCGCCTTCATGGCGGTGGCGGCCGTCATCGTCCTCGCGGACGACGGCGAGGGTAGCGGCAGCGAGCACGGCTCGGGAGGCGAGAGCGGCAGTGAAGCCGGCGGCGAGGAAGGCGGAACACGCCTGCCGCCCGACGCGGTGTTCGGCCAGGAGCGCAAGGGTTCGGTCCTGATCCTGGGCTACGTCCCGGAGGCGGGCGGCTTCGTCGGCGTGGTGGGGAACATCAGCGACGCCACGCTGCAGCAGGTGCGGGTCGAGGTGCACCTGTTCGGCCCGAGCATGGAGCTCGGTCCGACGACGCCGGTCGATCTGGCGCCCGGTCAGTGGATCCCGGTGTGGCTGCCTGACGAGGGCAACCGCTTCACCGAGTGGGTCCCGCACGCCGAAGTCGGTCCGCAGTCCGGCAGCGGCGGTGAAGGCGGCGGCGAGCACGGCGCCGGGGGCGAAGGCGGCGGCGAGCACGGGTCTGGCGGCGAACGCGGCGGCAGTTGAGGTCCTGCCGGGCCACGGCCCACGCGGGCGCGGCGCTCTCACCGGGGGGCGCCGCGTCCCTGCGTGGTGCCCCCCGGTGAGAGCTTGACATCGGCAGTTCCGGCCCCGCCGGGTAGTACCCATGGCTGACCTTCTGAGCGACGGCGCGCGTGATGCCGGTCGGGCGGACGAGAGCCGCTCGGCGACGTGGCTGGAGCTGTTCTTCGACGTGATCTTCGTCATCAACATCGCCGGCCTCACCCATCACCTGGTCGCCCATCCCGACCTCGCCACGCTGGCGCAGGTGGCGGAGCTGTACCTGCCGCTGTTCCTGGTGTGGGCCGGACACACGACCTACGCGACCCGCTTCGACGACGGCAGCATTCTGCAGACGATCCTGACGCTGCTGCTGATGTTCACGCTGGCCGGGTCGGCCGTGTTCGTGCAGTCGGGGATGGACGAGCACGCGGAGTCGTTCGCGCGCGCCCAGTTCGCCGCGCGCGTTCTGCTGGTGCTGCTCTACCTGGAAGCGCATCTGCGGGTCCCGGCCGCGCGCCGGTTCACGTGGTTCCTGATGATCGGCTTCGCGCTGTCGGCGGTCGCCTGGGGGGCGCAGGGGTGGACGGCGGCGCCGTGGGACCGGCGGCTCTACGCGGCCGCGGTGGGAATCGAGCTGCTGGCGCCGCTGCTGGCGGTGTCCGGACTCGGCCACCGGCCGGCGCACCCCACGCATCTGCCGGAACGGCTGGGGTTGTTCACCATCATCGTCCTCGGCGAGGCGGTGCTCGGCGTCGTGGTCGGTGGGGTGCGCGCGGAGGCACGGCTGGCGGTCGCGATCGGGTTCTCGCTGCCGGTCGGTATCTGGTGGTTTTACTTCCGCCTGCTCGATCGCAGCGAGCTTCGCGAGCGCGTGGGCGGCGGGCAACTCCTCACCCACCTGCACCTGCCGATGACGCTGGCCGTGGTGGTCATGGCGGCCGCGGTGGAAGTGAGCCTGGTGGGGCTGAGCGCCGCCGACAGCGAGGCCGAGGGCGGTGGCGAGCCCGGCATGCTGGAAGCGGTGCGGCACATGATCGTCCTGATCAGGGCAGACGTGCAGAGCGTCGCCGGCGGCGCGGGACTCGCCCGGCTGGCCAGCGGCACCGTGCTGTCGGGTGCCCGACTGCTGTTCGGAGGCATGGCCGTGTGGCTGACCTGTTTCCTGGCGATGCGCGTCTACGTGGTGGGCCTTCGCCGCCTCGGTGCGGCGGAATGGGTCACGGCCGGCGCCGTCGCCGCGCTGGCGGCCGGGGCGGCGCTGATCGGACCCGTGCGGTCGCTGGGTCTGTTCATCTTCGCCGGCGCGCTGCTCCTTGCGCTGGCCGCCCTGGGGTCGCTGCTTCAGGAGCTCCGCCGGCGCGGGGCAGCCTCGCCGGCGAGCGCGCCTTGACGGCGAGGCTGCCGTCGCAAGCGATCCGCCCGACGTTCGATACGTCTCAGAGCGGCGCGGACGACCTCCCTAATGACTGTACTCATTGATGAACAGGTCCAGTCCGTCCGTCCCCAGATCGCGGCAGCGAGCACGCCGGAAAAAAGTCGGGAAATCTTGCCGCAGGGTCTTGACGGCAATGTCCGCGTGCAAGGTGGCACGCCAGCGCACGCCGCGGTCCCTTCCGGCCTCCCGGAAGCTCGGGGGCCCGTTCGGCTGCCCGGCACCCCCTTCAGCGCCCGCTGCGCGCGAATCGTCCGCCGGTCCCGGACTGGCCAATGACTTGCATCTCGCAACCCTTATTGCGCAGACCAACCCGACGCACGCGAGCGGCTGCGCGACGTCTCGCTGACGCTGAGCGCCGCCGCCGAGCTGCAGTGGGCGTTCGACCGGCAGCGGCGGCGCGGGTCCATCTCCGGCACCGCGTCGCGTGCGCCGGCCACGCCGTCGGGCTCCGTGGAGCGCTCCGCTCCGGCTGCGTTCAAGTCGGCAGGCGCTACGGCGGCGGACGACCCGGCGGGGGATTCCGCGCCGCCCCGGACCTTTGCTCCTCCCGTTTCGCCGCCGCTGGTGCTCGATGCGGCAGGAAGGCAGAGACTGGTCGAAGACGCGGCCGGCAAGAGCGCGCGCCAAGTCCGCCGGATGCTCGCCGACCTGGATCCGGAGCTGGCGACGCCGGCCGACCGGATGCGCCCGCTCGGCGACGGCCGCTACGAGCTGAAGGCGGCCATCGACGCCGACTGCCAGCAGGGGCTGGAGCAGCTCCGCGGGCTGCTCTCGCACGTGGACCCGCGCATGACGATCGGGCAGCTCGTCGGCCGCATCGTGCGCGAGGCGCTCGACCGCCACGACCCGAGCCGGCCGCCGCGCGGTGCGCACACCGGCAGCCGGCAGGCGGACGGCGACCCCACGCCGGGTACGTCAGCGAAGGAGCCGGCCGCCCCGGAGCCCGGTCACACCCGGACGGCGCCGGATACGGAGACTCCCGCCGGTACCACTCCGACACCGGAGCGAGCGAGGAAAGCGACACCGACGTCGGCACGCTCGCCGAACCGGCAGGGAGCGACGGACCGAACGGCTGTCAAGCTTCCCCACCGGCCGGGTCGGACCGGCGTTGGCATGGGAGAAACACG
>JAPPKD010000114.1 GCA_028820215.1 Spirochaetaceae bacterium
GGGCGAGGAGGTCCTTGAAGGAGTAGTTGACGCTGTTGGCGCCGAAGTCGGGTTCGCGGTGGAAGGGGTGGCGAACGTAGTGGACCCGGTGGCTGCCGCCGTCGAGGAATTCCACGATGGCCAGGCGGTAGTCGTCGGGCTTGTTGAGGGAGTAGAGGATCTCGTTGCGGGTAACGGTGATGGTGTCGGCGTCGTGTACACGGCCCTTGACCTCGATGAAGCGTAGCCGGCCGGTGCCGGGGACGCGGCTCTCGATGTCGTAGCCGAGGTGTTCGGTCTCCCGGTCGGTGGGCTCGAAGCCGAGCGCGCGCTCGGTATCCATGATGATGGCGCGGGCTCGGGCGGCGGACTTCTGGGTGTCCCGCACTTGAGCGGGTGGGCCGGGGAACTCTCCGCGGATCGTTGCGAGCAGGCCTTGCGGAACCACGAGCACGCCGCCGAGCACCACCGGGGGCAGCGGGGATAGCTGAGCCTCGAGCTGGAGTTCGCGTAGTCGCTGTTGGAGGCGCGCCTGGAGCGCATCGGCTCGGCGGCGTGCTTCGCCTGAGTTGAGCCTTGCGCCGGGGCGGCCGGCCCGTTCCTGGTCGCTGAGTTGCGATGCGCGGTGGTCCCAGTAGGCGATTTCCTTGGTCAGCCGATCCTTGACCGCGGCCTCGGTCTTGGAGAGCAGTTTGAGCCGCGCCGAGCGAATCTCTTTCAGATGCTCGGGAACGACGTGCGTTACCGCGTGTTCCTGGGCCGCGGCCTCCAGGTCGCCGGCAATCCAGCCGGACTCCGGGCGGTCCAGAATCGCTGCGACTTGGGGCTCGTCCGGCTTCAGCGGGCGGTAGTCGAGGTACGGCGCGTAGAGCAGGTGGCGCGGCTCGATGCCCTTGGCCAGTTCCACGTAGAGCAGGCGCTTGGATACGACGCGCCGGTCGCCGTTGCGTGTGCGGCTGGCGTCCTGAATGGCGTGCTCCAGGTAGAACAGCACTCGCGGTCTGGTTCCCGAGTCGCGCTCGTCGACCAGCACCGTGCCGCGCTTCAGCAGGTCGCGATTGCGCTCCAGGGTGAGGTCGAGCACCGCATCGAGCAGTGGGTGTCCCGGACAGAGGAAGGCCGCCGGCGGCTTGCCCTGCGGCGCGAGCAGATCCTTCTGGAATGCGATGCGCTCGTAGCGCGCGACTACCGGTTCGGCGGCGCCGATGATGCGGTCGCGGCTGCGGATCGCGCCGGGTACGTGGGTGATCTCGTAGCGGCGCGGCTCGCGCTGCCTCGACGAGCCACCGAGGCGCGCGAACGCCGCACGGAAGAACGACTCGATGTAGTGCGGCTGCAGGCGCCGCGCCGCCGCCCGCTCCAGCTCCTCCCGTACTCGCTGCACGCGCGTGGCGTCCATCGCATCGGGGGCAAGTGCCTGGTCTTCCAGCAGGTTCTGCAGCTTCGCGCGGTCGAGCGCATGGTCCAGAACGGTGGTGAGCCGGGCGCGCACGTCCGGCTGTTCCCCGTAGCGGATCGCGTCCAGCAGCAGCTCACGCAGCGGGCGGCCGGCGAACTGCAGCTTGCCGAGCACGTCGAACACCTGGCCGCCGAGCGACTCGCGCGCCTGGTCCAGCTTCTCCAGCAGGCGGCGGTAGACATCGCCCTCGCGCGTCTCCTCCGCCACCAGGTTCCACAGGTGGCACACCTCGGTCTGGCCGATCCGGTGGATACGCCCGAAGCGCTGCTCCAGGCGATTCGGGTTCCAGGGCAGGTCGTAGTTCACCATCAGGTGGGCACGCTGCAGGTTGATGCCCTCGCCGGCCGCGTCGGTTGCCAGCAGGATCAACACGCCCGGATCGTGACGGAATGCCTCCTGCGCCTTGGCGCGCTCCTCGCGGCCCATGCCGCCGTGGATCATCACCACGGCCTGCTCCCTCCCGAGCGTGGTGACTATGCGCGTGCGCAGGCTTGTTGCCGCCGGTCGGGGGTGCCTCGGCACCGGACGGCAGGATCTCACCGAGCAGGCCCGCGAGCTGCTGCCACTTGGCGTCCCGCCCGCTACGGCGCAGGCCGCGAGCGATTTCCTCCACGTGACGCAAGGTGCTGATCTCAGCCTTCAGCTCGGCGACCGACCGGGCCGCCGTCGCTTGGTCGAGGATCTCATCGGCTGTCTCCTCCTGCTCGTTCGCCGGCAGATCCTCCAGGTCCTCCAGATCGTCAGCATCCAACGCGACCCGTAGCATTGCCTGGCGGGAAGCCGCCTTGCCGCCGCGGCGCAGCAATTCCAGTTCGCGCAGGCGGCTCTGCAGTCGTTCCCGCCGCCGGCGCAGGGACTGGTAGATCGCCTCCGGCGACGAAGCCAGGCGGCGTTGCAGCAAGGTCAGGGCAAATCCCACCGTCCCGGCGCGTCCGTTGTTCTCCAGTGCCTCGGCGCGGTTGAACTCCTCGCGCACGTAACTGGTGACCGCTTCGTAGAGGTGAACTTCCACGTTCGACAGACGGTACGGAATGGTGTGGGCGACGCGCTCTGGAAACAGCGGCGTGGCGTCGAAGGTGAGCAGGCGCTCCTTCACCATGCGCCGCATCAGGTCGGAGACGTCCGCGGCGTGCACGCCGTCGCGGAACCGCCCTTCGAAGCGGTCGCCGTCGAGCAGGGCCATGAAGAGCTGAAAGTCCTCTTCCTTCCCGTTGTGGGGGGTCGCAGTCAGCAGCAGGAAGTGGCGCGTCAGGCTGCCGAGCAACTGCCCCAGCCGGTGGCGCTTGGTGTAGCGGATCTCTCCGCCGGTGAAGGTCGCCGACATCTTGTGCGCTTCATCGCACACAACCAGGTCCCAGCGGCAGTCGGGCGCCTGCAGTTTCTCCTGCAACGCTTCGTCACGCGCCAGCTTGTCGAGGCGAGCGATGACCAGGTCGGTCTCCAGAAACCAGTTGCCGGTACGCGCCGCGGCTGCCTTGTCGTTGGTGAATATCTCGAAGTTCAGGTGGAAGCGCTGGTACAGCTCGTCCTGCCACTGTTCGGCCAAGCTGCCGGGGCACACCACCAGACAGCGTTGCAGATCGCCGCGCGCGATCAACTCCTTCATCAGCAGGCCGGTCATGATCGTCTTGCCGGCACCGGGATCGTCGGCCAGCAGAAAGCGCAGCGGCTGCCGCGGCAGCATCGCTTCGTACACCGCGGTGATCTGGTGCGGCAGCGGTTCCACCAGCGACGTGTGCACCGCCAGGGTCGGGTCGAACAGGTGCGCGAGGTGGATGCGCAGCGCCTCGGACACCAGCCGAAAGAGCTCACCGTCGCCGTCGAAGCTCCACGGCCGCCCGTGCTCGACCACCTGCAGGCGCGCTTCGTCGTCGCGGTAGAGGATCTCGCTGCCCAGCTCCCCGCGCGCCCCGCGATAGGTGAGCTCAAGTGCGTCCGACCCGAACCAGCGCACACTCACGACGGTGACCAGGGCATCGGTCAGGATGCCGCGCACGGCGGCGGTGGCCTGTAGGTCCTCCAGCTTCACACGGACGATGATAACGTACCGCCGCGCGTACGTACGCGGCGGCTCGTGGCATCCCTGGTCCGAGAGAGCCGGCCGGCGGGCGATGCTTCGGCATCGGTTTTCATCGTCTTCCATGTCACGGAGTGACTGTGCAGCCTCAGATGGCGATCTGCTTCCCAGCGACGTTGTCGCTGGGAATGAAGGCCGCTCGCCTGATCCGGCTCCGTTGTTGGCCACGCGCCGGACTCGCGTCCGGTCATGACGCGGGCGCGGCGGCGGCGCGGGTGAGCGCCGCGCGAACTTGGCGCAGGTCGTCGGCGCAGCCGTCGGCGGCGGCGCCGCTGGAGGGCGCGGCCACGGCCAGCAGCCGCAGGTGGGCAATGTCGTCGGCATACTGGGCGCACCGCCGCT
>JAPPKD010000051.1 GCA_028820215.1 Spirochaetaceae bacterium
TTTTAGATGAGGCACGCTTTCGGCAGGGTTAGATTTCTGGTGAGGCAATGCGGGGCGTTGCCTAAGTGGCCGGGTCCTGCTAAACTGGCCGCGCGATGGGAAAACGACTCTATATTGGTGGGCTGCCATTCAGCGCCACCGATGAAACGCTGTTCCAGCTGTTTGCACAGCATGGCAAGGTCGAATCAGCCGAGGTGGTGACGGATCGATATTCCGGCAGCTCCCGTGGTTTCGGATTCGTGGAAATGGGCTCGGACGAGGAAGCCGCCGCCGCGGTTCGCGGATTGAACGGTGCGGAGCTCGACGGCCGGTACCTGACCGTGGAGGAAGCGCGCAGCGCGCGTGGCGACCGTGGCGGAGGCAGGCGCGGCGGCGGAGGCGACCGCGGGCCGGGAGGCGGAGGCGGTCCCAGACGCTGGTAGGCCGCGCTCACCGAGGACGGGCGTTACCGCGGACGGCATTCATGCTCCACCGGGTGGCATGAACGCCGTTCGTGCATCAACTTCACAACTCTCTCTCCAGCGCGGTGCAGGCGATTTCGCTGCACCGCATCCAGGTGAGTCGGTCGCCGTAGTGGCGGCCGATTCGCCTTAACACTTCATCGAGGTCCCGGAGACCGGCCGCCGAGCCGTCGTCGAACAGGGACTGCCAATGCGCGAGCATGACGACCGGCTGCTCCGTCCGGATCAGCTCCGGGATGCGGCCGCTGGTTCCGTCCGCGCTGATGACGGCGTCGATCGCGCAGGGATGACGGCCGAACCGGTCCGTGACCCCGCACGGCTGCGACACCACGCTGATGCCGCGCTCGCGATCCTGCCACGCTACGAACGGGTCGCGGGGCCGGCCACTCACGTCCATGTGCATGAAGTACCACGTGAAGGTGCGCCCGTTGACCGCGTACTGCGCCTCGCCGATGGCGCGGGCAAACTGCTCCTCATTGCTCATGCCGGCGCGCCAGCATGAGGTGACGCCGTTTGCCGGCAAGCCGACGTTGTTGAGGATGGTGAGCGCCAGGCTGATGTAGCGCACCATCTCCGCCACGCTGGCGGTGGCGATCCACTCATCCTCGTAGCGGTGCAGCAGCCGGTCATTGTCGATGTCGTACGCGGCAAGGTGCGTGAGGATCTCCGCCGTGATGTCGAAGCGGACGGCAAGACGGGAGCGGACGATGTCCAGGAACCGTTCCAGGTCGGACGGGGCCACGTAGCTGACCCGGCGGTCGATGCGCCCGGCCCCGGAAGGCATGGGCAGCACCGAATACTTGCCGAGCACGCCGTGCGTCTCGCACACCGCCGCGAACTCGTCGGCGAACGAGTTCGGGATCGACAGGACGTGCTCCTGCTCCGGATGCATGAAGTAGGCGGCGTTGATCGGCGCGCAGTCGTCCAGGATCAGGGACAGCGGCAGCCGGGGCGGGCGGGCGGCGCCGGGGGCCCCAGACCCGGCCGCCTCAGACATGGTCCGTGCTCGGCGTGGACAGCAGCACCGGCAACCGGTCGCCCGCGACCGCCGTCACCCGTTCCGGCCCGAACAGCGCCTTGACCAGCATCCGGCGCGACAGCACGTCCTCGCCGCCCGGCCCGCTCAGCACGAACCGGTCGCCGCGCGCGCATACCGTCACGTCGCTCAGACCCAGCTTGCGCAGGATCGCGGCCGGATCGATGAGCTGCAGCATGTGCCACGGCGCGCGCGTCACCGGGATGCCGATCCGGTCGAGCAGCGCCACCAGTCCGGTCTGCTGCGGGATGACCTCGACCTGCAGTTCGCTGGTCAGATCGACGCGCTCATGGTCGTCGCGCGCGGTCGTGGATCGCCCTTCGTTGACCGCATCCACGCGCGCGTAGACGGCGCGCAGCAGCGCCGCCACCAGTTCCGGCGGCCCGCCGTGCTCCTTGACCAGCCGTGAGGCCGGCTGCGCCACCGCGTACGCGACGACCCGTCCGCGCCGCTCGGCGACGAACAGCTCGGGCGATGTCCGGCCCACGACGACGGGCACGTCCTCCTCACGGCGCACCGTTCCCGCCCCGTCGGCGGTGTGGATGCGATGGAGGTCGGCGGCATACCGGTCCAGTCCGGTACGGACCTCCAGGCCACGGGGGTCGGGCAGCAACCCGACGTTGCCGCGGTTCAACTCGTAGGTGAGCAGGCATCCGCCGTCCTCGAAGCCGAAGCGGCGATACCACTCCGGCACGCCGGCGTCCAGGTGTACGAGGTCTCGTCCGGCGGCGCGCGCGCGCGCCTCGATATCGCGCATCAGCAGGCCGCCGAAGCCCCGTTTCCGCCAGTCGGGATGGGTGGTGGTGCAGTTGACCCCCACCGTGTCGAGCGCCGCGCCGCCGGTGGCGATGCGCATCGGAAGCGTTCCCACCGACGCGCGGAGGCCGCCGTCGACGCGGATCACGCGGACGTTGCCGAGGTTTTCCGTCCGATAGATGTGCGGGTAGTCCCGCTCGATCGACGGCGCTCTGCCGCGTGACACCCGGAATACCAGGTTGGCCAGCGCCAGCAACTCGGAGCGTTCCTCCGGACGGCAGGCGCGTGGGCCGTCGATCCGCGATCCCATGCTCGGCAGAGGTTGTTGTGTGGCCCCCGCGGCGGCGCTCGAGAAACCGCCCTTCACGGACATCGCCGGCGAAGTGCCGGCTTCTGCCCGAATCGGGGCGTGCGCCGGCGCTACGAGATGTCCCGGTCCTTCACCGTCTTGCGCCGATCCTTGCGCGCCGCTTCGATCGCCGCGTCGCAGACTTCCTTGACTTTGTCCGAAAGTGCGTCGATCGCCGTAGCAGACGTGTTAAATCCTGCTGCGGACTTGATATAAGACTTCACCTTTGACGCGACTACCAGGACCTCGTTCGACATGAGCAACCCCCTCTGAGTGTCTTAGCGGGTGCCCGGTCTTGGACCCCGCGATCCGTAGGAGTCTAGGACGAGTTTCCCGAACATGGCAACGCCATGCCGGAGACCCGGCCAGAACGGCCGTTCCGGCAATCTCCGCAACGCTAGCGGGAGTTTCCCGTGCGCTTTGCGATCCGCTGGCCGCTCCATACGGCGATCGCGGCCGCGGCGGCGCCAAGGACGGCGCCGAGGGCGTCGGCGGCCAGGTCGTGCAACTCCGCCGTCCGCCCGGTGAGCGGCTGCAGCACTTCGATCAAGGCCCCGAAGCAGACGGCGGCCAGCGCAGCCAGCGTAGCCGCTCCGACCGGCGCGCGGGACTTCGCCCACGCGATCGCGGTCAGGAACGCCAGGACCGTCCAGGCCACGAAATGCAGCGCCATGTCGATGCGCGGGACGGTGCGGCCGGGGTGACTCCACGGCACCAGCGTGGCCACTACCAGCGCGGCCGCGTACAGCGACACACTCACCCACCGCATTGAACTCATGTTACCGTGCACCGCGGAGCGAAATGATGGAACAGGCACCACTCGGGCGGACGGGACGGACGATCAGCCGCATCGCGCTGGGGACGACGACGTTCGGCCGGGAGATCGACGAAGAGGAAACACGGCGGATACTGGACTACGCCGTGGAGCACGGCCTGACCCTGCTGGACACTGCGGAGGCGTACGGCGGCGGCAACGCGCGGCTCTATCGGCGCGACGTGATGGGCGTGCAGGACGTGCGCGAGACGACCGGCGAGGTATCGAGCTCGGAGCGCATGATCGGCACCTGGATGCGCGATCGGGGCGTGTCCGACCAGGTGACCGTGCTCACCAAGGTGTCGAGCGGCAACTCCCCGGACAACATCGAGCGCGCCCTGGGCGCAAGCCTGGAGCGGCTGCAGCTCGACTCGTTGCCGATCTACATGGTGCACAACTACGACGACGAGGTCCCGCTGGACGAGACGATGGACGCGCTCAACCGGACGGTGGCCGACGGCCGCGCGCAGGCCCTGGGCTGCAGCAACTTCACCGGCGCACAGCTCCGCGATGCGCTGGCGATCAGCGCCGCCAACGGCTACGCGCGCATGGAGATCGTGGAGAACATCTACAACCTGGCCCGCCCCGAAGAGGAGCGGGACAGCATGGCCGTGTGCGCCGACGAGGACGTCACCTTCCTGGCGTACAGCCCGCTCGGCGCGGGGTTCCTGGCCGGCAAGTACACGGCCGACCGTGATGCCCTGCCCGAGCGCACCCGCTTCCACGTGATTCCCGGGCACTGCGACGTCTATTTTTCCGAACGGAACTTCCGCGTTGTGGAGAAACTCCGCGCGAAAGCGGCGGAACTGGGCGAGTCGATGGTCTACCTGGCCGCCTCCTGGGTGGTCGCCAATCGCTCGGTTGGCAGCACGCTGTTCGGCGCGCGTACCATCGCCCACCTCGACAACGCCCTGCGCGCGTATCACGAGGGGATCCCCGCGGAGCTGCATGCCGAGATGTCCGCTTGGGACTGAGGGCGCCGCCTACAACTCGGAGCGGACGGCGCTGCGCGGGTCCGTGATCACGTCGCCCGAGTGGTAGGTGCCGGACAGACAGCGATCCCGCCAATACGCGCTCGCGTCGTACAGCTTCGCTTCCGTGTCGATCGTGTTGACCAGAACCGCGGCGCGATGGCGCGGGGCGCGGTCGATCACCCACCCCTCCTGGTCCACCACGAAGCTCGGCCACGCGTAGCGGCGCGCACTGTTGGTCGCGCTGACCGCGAAGAAGTTGCTGGCCGCCGCCGCTTGCAGGGTGACCGGCACCGACATCAGGTAATGGGCGTCGCGGTCGGCGGTCATCCCGGCGTTGTGGAAGGACACCAGCATCAGCTCCACGCCGCGCCGCTTGTACTCCCGGAACAGCTCCGGATACCGGTAGTCGTGGCAGATCAGCAGTCCGCAGAGCACGCCGTCCACCTCGAAGGTGATGAACGCGCTGCCCGGGCTGTAGTGCTTGAGATCCCCATCGCCGCAGTCGGCGCCGGTGCAGAACATCTTGTCGTAGCGGTCCACGATCCTCCCCGACGGATCGATCACGTACAGCGAGTTGTGCGGCCGGTGGGAGCCGGTGAGGCGGTGGTTGCAGCCGATCACCACCCACAGCTCCAGCTCGGCCGCCAGCCGCGCGATCGACTCCATGGCGCCCCGCACGGCGTCCCAGTCGATCCGATCGCCGCTGTCGACTTCCACTCCGAGGTACCCGGAGACGCATGCTTCCGAGAAGTGCACGAGCCGCGCTCCGCGCCGCCGTGCCGAACGCATCAGCCGTTCGACCGCGGCCCGGTTCGGCTCCACGGCGGGCTCGATCACGAACTGGCAGGTCGCGATGGTGAGTCTGGGCACGGTGCGGATACTACCGGCGCCACGGCTGTATGTCCCGGCGCCACGGCTGCCTGTCCCGCGGCCTTGGGGACCGGACCACCAGCGCGTACACTTCGCGCGCGATGTCCCTGCACGCCGCCGCGCGGTCGATCGACTTCACGCCGTCCGCCGGCGTCCCGGTGCCCGATCCGTTGGAGCGCGGCGCTGCCGCCGTCCTGGGCCCGCTGCGCGGCGCGCTGCTGCTGCTGGAGGACGGCGCAGAGCGGGTCGCGTGGCTCAGCCTCAACGTCTGCTACGTCACCGTGGAGATGGAGAAAGCCATCGCCGACGCGGTGCGTGCGGGCGCCGGCGTCGCCCCCGACGCGCTGGTGATCGCCTGCACCCGCAATCTCTCCTCGCCCGTGCCGTTCCCGGACGCTGCGCGCGGGCCCCAGCACGATCGCCTGCTCGACGGGATCGCGGCTGCCGCCGCCGCGTCCGCCGCGGACTTGGCGCCGGCCCGCGTCGCGTTCGCGGAGGGGAGCTGGCCGCGGCTGCAGTACAACCGCAAGGGGGTCGCCGCCGACGGCACCACGTTCTTCAGGCGCGAGCCCGATCGCGTCGCCCGACCGGAGCCGGTGGGACTGATCGATCCGCGCGTGGCCGTGCTGCGCGTGGACCGTTGCGCCGGCGAGGGCCCGATGGCGGCGGTGGTCCAGTACACGGGCGACCCCTGCATCGCCACCTCCCTGACCGATCCGGTCATCAGCCCGGACGTGAACGGCTACGCCTGCATGGCCCTGGCGGACGCGATCGCGCCGGAGTTCCCGGTGCTCTACCTGCAGGGAGCCAAGGCCGACGTCGCTCTCAAGCACATGTTCGCCGGCGACGAGGTGGCTCGGACCGAGGGGCGCCTGCTCGGTTCGTGTCTGAAGGACCTGGTCGACGCCGCACGTCCTCTGCCCGGCCGCACGCTCACGACCGGTGCCGTGACTGTACGCCTGCCGTTGCGGGAGCTGCCCGGCCGGGAAGAGCTGGCCGCCGCACGGGCCGAGCTGGATCGATTTTTCGCCGCCGTGCAGGAAGGCGACCTGCAGGCGACGCGGACCGGGCTGGGCTACAACCTGCCCGACGACACCTCGCTCGATTTCCGGGAGGCGTACCTGCGGCGCATCGAGGACTGGGTCGCGTGGGCCGGGCGGGCGCGCGAATCCGATGCTCCGATCCGGACGCACGTCGGTCTCCGCCTCCACGGTCACGGGGTCGGCGGCTTCGCGCTCGTCGCGACCTGGGCCGAGGCGTTCGGCAGCATCGGGCTGTCGGTACGCGAGCACACGGCTTCGACCCGGTTCATGTTCGCCTGCTGTTGCGGCGCGGCGTGGCCGGATGACCCCGGAACGGCGAAATGGGCGTATATTCCCGGCGCACGGGACCTGGACGGGAACGAGTACATGAGCGCCTTCTACCGCCACACCCGGTACCTGACCCAGTACCGGGAGCCTGCCGGCGATCTGCTGATCGCTCCGGCCGCGGAGCTGGTCGATCGGATGTCCCGCGGCGACGGCGATGCCGGCGGCGCCGATGGACGATAGCAGCCCACCGGCCGCGGAGCGGCGGTTCCGCACCGCGCGCACGCTGCGGCTCGGCACCTTTCACATCGGCTCGGCGATGAGCGACGTGCTGGTCTCCAGCGTGCTCAACCGGGTCCTGATCAGCCACTTCGGCTTCATGGCGTGGCCGGTGGCGCTGCTGCTCGGCCTGCGCTACCTGCTGTCGCCGCTGAGCCTCTGGGCCGGCGCGCGCAGTGACATCTCCGCGGCCGCGCCGTACGGCCGCACCCGCTTCATCTGGGCCGGCCGCGCGCTGATGATGGTCGGCCTGGGGCTGATCGGCGTCAGCCTGGCCTGGTTCGGCAGAGGCCAGGCGTTGGTCGGCTGGCTGATCGTGATCGCCGGATTTCTCTCCTACGGGATCGGCGGCCTGATCTCCGGAAGTCCCTTCCTGGCGCTGGTGCGACACTCTGCTCCCGCGGAGCAGCAGGGCATGGCCATCGCGATCGTCGAGACGGTGCTGATCGCCTGCTTTCCGCTGGCGGCGCTGGGCTTCGGCCTGCTGATGGAGCACTACGAGCTGCACCTGTTCTGGCGCTTGGTCGCGCTCACCACGGGCGTCGGCGGGCTGTTCTGGCTGGTGTCGATCGCGGGCGTCGAACGTCGCGTGCAGGCAGAGTTGCGCGACGCTGGCGAGGCCGCGCAGCCGCACGACCGGCCGCTCCGCGAGCGACTGCGCACGTTGCTCGGCGACCGGAGCAAGATCCGCTTCTTCCTGTTCCTGTCGGTGGCTGCCGCGGCTGCGTGGCTGCAGGAGGCGGTGCTCGAACCGTTCGGGGCGGAGGTGCTGGAGCTCACCCTGGGGCAGACCACGCGCCTCAACACGGTGTGGCTGGCGCCCACGCTGCTGACGCTGGTGGCCAGCATGGCGCTGTGGCGCAACCGTCCGCCGGAGCGGCAGGGCGGCATCGCCGGCGCCGGACTGTGCTTCATGGCGGCCGGCATGGCGCTGCTGGCGGCCGCCGCGTTCGCGCGCGTCGGCGTGCTGGTCATGCCCGCGCTCATCGCCTATGGTGCGGGCTTCGGCGTGTATACCTTCGGAGGGCTTTCCTTGATGGCGGCAATGACCACGGACCAGCAGGCCGGCGCCGAGCTCGGCCTGTGGACGATCGCTCAGGTGGTGTTTCGCGGCGTCGGCATCGGCGCCGGAGGACTGATCCGCGACGTGGGCCTGGTGCTCGGCGGCTCGCCGGCGGTCGCCTACGGCGTGGTGTTCGCCATCGCCTCCGCCGGCATCGTGGCGGCGGTGGCGATCCTGACCCGGGTCGCCGAGGGTCTGCGGGCGCGGCCGGGCGGCGCGGCGGCGCCGGTGGCGGTGAGCTGACATGGCCGGCGAACGGATCGTCTTCGGCTGCATCGCACACGAGACCAGCGCCTTCAGCCCGGTGCCGACCACGCTGGCGAGCGCCGATGAGCGGTTCGGGTACGTACGAGGCGATGACCTCTTCACGGACTTCCGCGGCAGCAACACCCCGGTCGGCGGCTTCATCGAGGGCGGCGAACACCACGGCTTCGAGCTGGTGCCGACCATCTACTGGGAGGCGCATCCCGGCGGGCCGCTGCCGGCCGCCGACTTCGCGCGGGTGGTGGACGACCTGGTCGAGCGGATCACCGCCGCCGGCAACATCCAGGGCGTGCTGCTGGAGCTGCACGGCTCCATGATCGCGGAGGGCGAGGACGATGCCGACGGCGCCATTCTGCGCGCCGTCCGGCGGGCGGTCGGCGCACTGCCGATCGTCGTCCAGCTCGACATCCACTCGAACGTCTCGGCGGAGATGGTCGAACTCGCCGACGGCATCATCGTGCGCGAGACCTATCCGGAGATCGACCAGGCCGAGCGCGGCCGCGAATGCGCCGACCTGATGGCGCGCGTGCTGCGCGACGGCGTGCGGCCGGCCATGGCGCTGGCGCCGCTGCCGATGATCTGGGGCAAGAACCAGATCACCGCGCATCCGCCGATGAGGCAGGCGATCGAGCGCCTGCACGAGATCGAGGGGCGCCCCGGCATCCTGTATGCGTCGATCTCCACCTGCTTTCCGCTGGCCGACGCCCCCCACGTCGGCTCCTCGGTCACCGTGATCGCCGACGGCGACCAGGATCTGGCGCAGCGCAGCGCCGACGAGCTGGCGGCGTGGATCTTCGCGCGGCGCGCCGACTGGCAGATGGCCGTCCCCACGACCGCGGAGGTGCTGGACGAGATCGGCGGCACCGGCCCCTACCCGATCGTGATCGCCGACAGCAACGACAACTGCGGCGGCGGCTCCCCCGGCGACAGCACCGGCATGCTGCGCACCTTCATCGAGCGCTCGCTGGAAGACGCCTGCGTGCTCTACATCGTCGACCCGGAGGCGGCCCTGGCGTGCCATCGCGCCGGGCCGGGAGCCACGCTGCGCATGGCCCTGGGCGGCAAGTCCGATCCCGCGCAGGGCGAGCCGGTGGAAGCGGAGTGGCAGGTGGTGGCCGTCTCCGACGGCGCCTACACCTACGACGGCCCCATGCTCGCCGGCCTCTCCACCACCCTCGGGCCGTCCGCGCACGTGCGCAGCGGCGGCGTCCACGTGATCATCGTCACCTACCGCGACCAGCCGTTCGACTCCGCGCTGGCGCGCAGCTTGGGCCTCCACCCGCGGCGGATGCGCTACATCGGCCTGAAGTCGACCGGCCACTTCCGCGCCCACTTCGAGCCGTTCGCCGGCGTCATCCGCACCGTGAACGAGCCGAGCGTCCACGACCCGACGCATATCCGCTACCGCAACCTGGGCCGCCCGGTGTACCCGATCGACCCGATCTGAGGTCCGCTCGACGGCTCCATGACCCACCGCGCCAAGGTCTGGTCGGTCGCCGTGTCGACCGCGATTACCCTGCTGGCTGGGGCGATCTTCGGGTTCAGCGCGAGATTGATAGTCCCTGCACTCCTGTGGGCCGGTTCACAGTCAGTTTCCATCGCCGGCTCCTGGCTGCACGAACGCTATAAAGAACGCGCAAACGGCCCTTCCAGATCCTGGGCTTCGGCTCGGTTCCTGCGGCTGCCGGCGTTACCCTCCTGTTCGCTTTGAGTATTCGGTGGTTCGACGCGTCGGTCGGCGAGATCTTCGGCGGAGTGCTCGCAGGAAGCGCGTGGGCGGTCGCCGCGCTCATCAACCTCCGATCGTTCATCAAGGGGCCGGGAGCTCCCCCGCCCCTGCGGTGGCGGGACCTGATCGCTCCGCGTCCGCAGTCTTAGCGTCCGGGACCGACCCGCCGATATTGATCGGTATCGAGAGATGGCGATGATACGCGCGCGCCACCGCTGGAGGATGCTGGCAGCGGCAGCCGGAGTGGTCGCGGCTGCGGCATCGCTTGCCGCCCAGTCGGATTCGGCCCAGTCGGGATCTGCTCTGGCGCTGCCCGTCGAGGTGCTCCACGCGCCCGCCACGCTGGCCCCCGGCGATCCGCTCAGCACCCATGTGACGAGCGCCGGTCCGCTTGCCGAGTTGGATCTCGCGGTGGAGTTCGCCGACGGAGAACGGGTCGCCGGCACGGGGTTCGCGGTGCCTGGAGGCCCCGCCGGGACGACGTGGGCGGCCGTGATCGGGATTCCCAGCGCTGCCCCGGCGGGTGAGGCGCGGTTGACGATCTCCGGACTCCTCGCCGGCAGCGCGTCGCGGGCAGAGACGCGCGTAATGCTGCACGAGCAGTCGATCGTCATCGGCGAGCGCGAGTTCGCCGTCGAGGAGATCGCGCTGAACACCAGTCTCTCCAACCTGCGGCGCACGACCGACCCGCGCCGCAAGGCGGAGTCGTTGGATCTCTGGCTGCTCCTGAACGCGTCGCGGCCGGTCGAATGGCCGCACTTCGGGCCGTTGCGGCTGCCGCTGGGCGACGTACGGCGCACCGGCGGCTTCGGTGACCGCAGGCTCTACCGCTATGCCGACGGCAACACCGCCACCACCATCCACAACGGCGTGGACTTCGGTGTTCCGACCGGCACGGTGGTGGCCGCCGCCGGCGGCGGCATGGTGGCGATGGCCCGCGAACGGATCGTCACCGGGTTCACGGTCGTGATCGAGCATCTGCCCGGGGTCTACTCGCTGTACTACCACCTGGACGGCCTGACGGTGCGGGAAGGCCAGCGCGTCGCCGCGGGTGATCCGATCGGCACCGTCGGCAGCACCGGCTTGGCCACGGGACCGCACCTGCACTGGGAGGTGCGTGCCGCCGGCGTGGCCGTCGACCCGGACCTTCTGGTGACGGCGCCGCTGGTCGACCTGCCGGACGCGTCAGAAGCTGACGATGCCCGGTGAGGCGCCGGACGAGGCCCGTCAGCCGTCGGCCACCTCGAACGCGGTCACGTTGCGCGTCTGGTGGCTGAACTCCACGCCGATCAGGTGGATCGGCTCGCCCCGGCCGCGGTACTTGGCCGCGTAGTCCCGCTCCTGCAACTGCGCCAGCGCCGATCCCGGCGCCGACAGCTCCACCACCTTGAATTCGAACAGGTACACGTGCCCCCCGGTCCGCACCGTCATGTCCAGCCGCCCGTGGCTGCTGGATTCCTCCACCACGATTTCGTACCCCAGCGCCGCGAAGTACGAATAGAACACGCTCGCGTAGTACCCCTCGTACCGCGCCATGTCGTTGTTCGTGTACCACTCGTACGGAATGCTTGCGAACAAGGCGTGGAACATCTCCTGCAGCCCCGCGCAGTCATGCGCCGCCAGTAGGCGCGCCAAGCGCACGCTGTTCACCGTCTGCCGTGCCGCATCCTGCACCAGATGGCGCAACAGAACGCGGTTCAGGCTCTGCCGCACCTCCCGGTTGGGATAACCCAGCCGATACAGCGGCATGCCGCCCAGTTCCTCCTCGCCGGTGATCGTCAGATAGCCGGTCTGGAACAGTAGCGCCTCGGTGCCGATGCGTTCGACGTCGAACGCCGACAGCAAGTCCTCCGTGCTCATCATTTCGTTCAACGACACGGAGGCGACTTGGCGCTCGAGCAAGGTGTCCACCAGAAACGCGGGCGTCCCGGTCTCGAACCAGTGCGCCTTGAACTCGCGGCTGTCGAACAGCAACAGCACGTCGTAGGGGTTGTACACCTTGTCCGCGCCGCGCCAACCGTAGCCATTGTACCAGTCGCGGACCCGCTCCCGGTCCAGACCGGCCAGTTCTGGAGCGAACACCGTGTCCAGATCCTCCTCCGTGTAGCCGCAGATCGCCGAATATCGCCGATCGAGGGTGAGGTCGGTGAGATTGTTCAGCTCCGAGAACACGCTCACTTTCGTGAACTTGCTCACTCCGGTCAGGAACGTGAACCGCACGTGCGCATCGTTCGACTTGATCACCCCGTACAGACCGCGCAGGTAGTCGCGGTTGGCGCGCGCGACGTCCGGCGTTCCCATCGCGTCCAGGATCGGCTTGTCGTACTCGTCGACCAGCACCGCGACCGGCTGCCCGGCGCGCTCGCGCAGCGCCCTGATCAGGTAGCCGAACCGCTCCGGCGCCGTGTCGTACCGCGGACTCACGCCCGCCCGGACTTCCAGGTCGTCCAACTGCGCCGACACGTTGGCGCGCAGAGAGCCCGGCTCCCCGAAGTGGCCGCTGCCGAAGTCCAGTCGCGCCACCGGATGCCGCTCCGACCAGTCGTGGCGGTCATGGATGTACAGCCCCGAGAACAGCGCCTGGTTGCCCTCGAACACTTCCTTCAGCGTGTCCAGGAGCAGGCTCTTGCCGAACCGCCGCGGCCGCGACAGGAAGTAGTGCTTACCAGCGTGCAACAGCCGTTGGATGTACGCTGTCTTGTCCACGTAGTAGCAGCCCAGCTCCCGTAACTCGCGGAACGTCTGCATGCCGATCGGCAGCCTGCGCCTGACCATCGATTCAATCGTACCCCGCACTCGATACCGCACGCAGCGCACCTAGTCGGCGACTCGTACGAAATCCACGCGAACGGATGTTGACAAGAGAAGACGTATGTCTGTCAATTCGGTAATCATGCGCGACCCCGATTGGCCGCGGTCACGATCCGCCGGACGCAGGCGCCGCATCTTCCTGTTCGTGCGTGACCGCATCCTGGCCGGCTCGCCGCCCACGACCCGGGAGGTGCAGGAGCACTTCGGCTTTCGCGCCGTGCAGTCCGCGCGAGCGCACCTGGAGGCGCTGGTGCGCGACGGGTTGCTGGACAAGGAGCCGGGCAAGGCGCGCGGCTACCGGCTGCCGGCCGGCTCCGGCCACCCCACCGTCCTGATCCCCCTGCTCGGCCGCGTGCAGGCGGGTGCCCTTACCACGGCGATCGAGGATCCGGAGGGTTTCGTCGCGGTGCAGTCGTCCTCGGCCCGCAGCGAGCTGTTCGCCTTGCGGGTCCGCGGAGACAGCATGCGCGATGCCGCCATCCTGCCGGGAGACGTGGTGATCGTGCATCGGCAGGACACCGCCCGCTCCGGCGACATCGTCGTCGCCCTGGTGGAGGACGAGGCGACGGTGAAGCGGTTGCAGGTGCACGCCGCCGGGCGGATCGAGTTGCACCCCGCCAATCCCGCCTTCGATCCCATCACGCCCACCCCCGACGAGGTGCGGATTCTGGGCAAGGTGATCGAGGTGCGCCGCTATCTGGAGGGATCCGCGCCGATGGGTTGACGTCGGCGGCAACATTCGACCTAATGAGCAGACAAATGTCTTTCGTGAGAAAGACATTTGTGCTTGCACCATGTTCAACAGGTATCCTCCGGCTGAGCTGCAGAGCCACGATGACCACGCGCGCCGCAGCGCCCTGAGCGGACTGTCGCTCCAGTTGATGCGCGCTGCAGACCTCGCGGTCGATTCGGGAGCGCCGGCCGCTGACGGACAGACCGGAACCCGGCGGCAGACCGGCATCTGGGCTCCGGCAGAGCTGGCGGGCCGCCTCTGCGAGCTCTGCGCGGCCCCACGGCAGGTCCATCTGACGCTGGCCTGTGCGATCGTCCGTGAGTTCCAGCGATCGGCGGAGCTCACGGCCTGGGTCACGGCCAGCCCCGACCTCTTCTTCCCTCCCGACCTGGCGCGGGCCGGGGTCGACTTGGCAGCGCTGCCGGTCGTGCAGGTACCCGACCTGCGCGCCTCGATCACCGCCGCCGAGCGCCTGACCCGCTCCGGTGCGTTCGGCCTGGTCCTGCTGGAACTGGACGCCGGCCGGTTCATCCCGACGGCGGTCCTGGGTCGCCTGATGCGCCTGGCCCGGCAGCACGACACCGCCCTGCTCTTCCTCACCACGCCCGGGACCGAGCTGGGATCGCTGGTGTCGCTGCGCGGCCGGGGCGCGCGCCGCGCCACCTCGCGGCACGACCGCTTCCGGTGCCGCATCGACGTGATCAAGGACCGGCGGCGGGGGCCCGACCGGTCTCTGGAAACCACCTGCCGTGCGCCGTACGGCGTGTGTTGACGTCGGCTCCTTCCCGGTGTGACGAAAATGCAGGTCCGCGGCTGTCCGGCTGGTGAACGGTTGCCGGTAACGGCGTGTGTCGACATCGGCTCGTTCCTGCTGCAACTGCTGCTCCGCCGTCATCCCGACTGGCATGACCGGCCCGCCGCGGTCGTCAGCGAGGACAAGCCGCTGGGCATCGTGGTGTCGGTGAACCGGCCGGCCAGTGCCGCCGGGGTGCGGGTGGGAATGCGCTACGCCGCGGCGCTCTCGCTGGCCGCGCACCTGCAGGCGGGCACCGTCGGCCCCGGGGAAGTGGCAGCCGGCGTCGAGCTGATCATCGACCGCCTGCTCTCCATCAGCCCCTTCGTCGAAGGGGCCGGTTCGGGAGCGGATGCGGAGCCGGATGCCGTGTTCGCGGAGCCGGGCGTGTTCTGGCTGGACGTGTCCGGCCTGCAGCGGCATCACGCATCGCCCGCGGCGCTGGCCCGGACCATCCGGCGCAGGCTGGGCGAGTTGCGGTTCGACGCCACGGTCGTCATCGGCTACACGCGCATCGGCACCTTCCTGCTGGCGCGCGATTCGCGCGGCGGCTGGCTGGTGGCACGCGATGCCGCCGCCGAGCGCAACGCCGCCAGGCAGGCTCCCCTGGAGCGGCTGCCGCTGGATCCCGAAGCCCGTGACCTGCTGGAGAAACTGGACGTCACCACGGTCGATGCGTTTCTCAGGCTCCCCTACGCGGAGGTGCTGCGGCGCTTCGGGGGCGATGCGGCTGCGGTTCACCGCTCGGTCCGCAGTGATCTGGAGCTGCCGGTCCAGGGCGACGTCCCGGCGTCACCGTTCCTGCACCGGAGGCGGCTGTCGCATGCGGAGACCGACGCCGGGCGCCTGCAGCGTCACGTCGACGCCCTGCTCGATGCGCTGCTCGACCGCCTGCGGAAGGAGGACCGGGCGGTCGCGGCGCTGCACTTGCGGCTGTTGCTCGAGGACGGATCGCACCGCCACGAAATGATCCGTCCCGCCGCTCCCACCTGTGAGCGGCGTCCGCTGGTAGACCTGATCGAACTCCGCCTGCGGGCGCTCGACCTGAGCGCCGGGGTCGATGAGCTGGCCGTCGATGCCGAACACGTGAGAGCACACGCGGATCAGGCGACCCTGTTCCGGACGCTCAGGCAGCGTGATCCGGCGGCCGGGTCGGAGGCGCTGGCACGCATCCGCGCCCAGTTCGGAAATCATGCCGTGGTCCATGCCGTGCTCTCCGATGAGCATCTGCCGGAAGCGCAGTTCCGCTGGCAGCCGGTGGCAGAGGTCGTGCTGCCGCGGCCGGATGCGTGCCGCGGCCGGGAGTCGACGGCGACGGGTTGGCTGGTGCGGCGGATGCTGCGGCAGCCGTCCGAGGTGCCGCAGCCGAGATCCGCCGCCTGCGGCCCCTTCCTGATCTCCGGCGGCTGGTGGCACGTCCACGGCGCCCGGCTGACGGAAGGCGTCGACCGCGCCTACTACATCGTCCGATCCCGGAACGGCGCGCTGGAATGGGTCTACCGCGACCGGCTGACCGGACGCTGGTACCTGCAGGGGTGGGTGGAATGAGCGGCACTCGAAGAGTGAGGGCCGCTCCCTCGTACGTGCCGCTGTGGTGCAAGAGCAACTTCTCCTTCCTGGAAGGGGCCAGCCACCCGGAGGAGCTGGTGCGGCGCTGCCGGCAGCTCGGCATGCCCGCGCTGGTTCTGGCCGACCGGGACGGGGTGCACGGCGTGGTGCGCGCCCACGTGGAGACCGCCGCCGGCCAGGCGGCCGGCACGCGGACGCCGCGGCTGATCGTCGGCGCGCAGATCACCGTCGCCGACGATCCGGACGACCTCTCCGCCCCGACGGCCGCGTTGCTGCTGCTGGCGCAGAGCAGGGCCGGCTACGCCAACCTCTGCCGGCTGATCTCCGCCGGCCGCCTGCGCTGCTCCAAGGGTGAATGCCGCGTCGGCTGGCCGGAGGTGGCCGAGCACGCCGCCGGCCTCATTGCGTTGTGGCAGGGGCGCCGTCTGCTGGCCGCCGAGGACGAGGAGCTCTGGCGGCGGCGTGCCGCCCTGCTCGAGGAGGCGTTTCGCTGCCGGTTGTACGGACTGGTCACGCGCCACCGGCTGCCCGACGACCAGTACATCGAGCGGCGGTTGACGTCGCTCTGCGGAAGGCTCGCCCTCCCCCTCGCCGCCTCCACCGAGGTGCTCTACCACCACCGCGGCCGGCGCCCGCTGCAGGACGTGGTCACCTGCATCCGGCACCGCACCACCTTGAACGGCGCCGGCACCCTGCTGCGCCCCAACGGCGAGTACGACCTCAAGTCGCCGCGTGCGTTCGCGCGCCTGTTCGCCGACCGCCCCGACCTGGTGGCCGCGACCCGCGAGATCGCCGACCGCTGTCCCTTCTCCCTGGCCGACCTGCGCTACCGCTACCCCTCCGAGCGGCTGCCGGCGGGCCACACCTCCGCCGAGTGGCTGCGCTCCCTCACCTTCGCCGGCGCACGCAAGCGCTACGGCGGGGAGGTGCCGGCGAAGGTCGCCGCGCAGCTCGATGCCGAGCTCGAGGTCATCGATGAGCTCGATTACTGCGGCTACTTCCTGACCATGTACGAGATCGTCCGTTTCTGCCGCGAGCAGGAGATCCTCTGCCAGGGGCGCGGCTCGGCCGCCAACTCCGCGGTGTGCTACTGCCTGGGCATCACCGCCATCGACCCGGTGCGCATGCGGCTGCTGTTCGAGCGCTTCCTGTCCCGCGAGCGGGCCGAGCCGCCGGACATCGACCTGGACATCGGCCACCGGCGCCGCGAGGAGGTGATCCAGTTCATGTACCGCAAGTACGGGCGCGAACACGCGGCCATGGTGGCCAACGTGATCCGCTACCGGGCCAAGTCCGCGATTCGGGACGTGGGCAAGACCCTGGGCCTTCCGGCCACCTCGCTGGATCGGGCGGCGCGGCTCGTCTCCCACCACGGCAGCGACGGCCCGGCGGCGCTGGCCGACGCCCTCGCCCAGGCCGGCCTCGACCCGGAAGCCCCGGTCCACCGCCTGCTGATCGCGCTCACGGACCAGATCCGCGACGCTCCGCGCCACCTGTCGATCCATCCCGGCGGCTTCCTGCTCGGCAGCGAGCCGGTCACGACCCTGGTGCCGATCGAGAACGCCGCCATGGAGGGACGCACCGTCATCCAGTGGGACAAGTACGACGTGGAGGCGCTGGGGCTGTTCAAGGTGGACCTGCTGGGGCTCGGAGCCCTCACCCACCTGGACTTGGCCTTCGCGCTGATCCGGCGCCACTACGGGCGCTCCTACGACATGGCCACGGTGCCGTTTGAGGACGCGGCGGTGTTCGAGATGGTCTCCCGCGGCGACACGGTCGGCGTGTTCCAGATCGAGAGCCGGGCGCAGATGTCGATGCTGCCGCGCCTGCGGCCGCGCACCTTCTACGACCTGGTGATCGAGGTCGCCATCGTGCGGCCCGGCCCGATCACCGGCGGCATGGTGCACCCCTACCTGCGGCGACGGAATGGCGAGGAGCCGAAGGAGTACCCCCACCCCGCCCTGCGCCCGGTGCTTGCGAAGACCCTGGGGGTGCCGCTGTTCCAGGAGCAGGTGATGAAGCTGGCGGTGGTCGCCGCCGACTACACGCCCGGAGAGGCGGATCAACTGCGCCGCGACATGGCGGCGTGGCGCCGCTCCGGCGCGATCGAGAAGCACGCGAAGAAGCTGATTTCCCGCATGGAAGCCAAGGGGATCTCCCGCGAGTTCGCCGAGCGGGTGTTCGACCAGATCCGCGGCTTCGGGGAATACGGCTTTCCGGAGTCGCACGCCGCCAGCTTCGCGCTGGTGGCGTACCTGACGGCGTGGCTCAAGCGCCACTACCACGACGCGTTCACCGCGGCGCTGCTCAACGCCTGGCCGATGGGGTTCTACGCGCCTGCGACGCTCGTCGACGACGCCCGCCGCCACGGCGTGCCGGTGCGGCCAGTGGACGTGACCCGCAGCGACTGGTGCTGCACGCTTGAGCCGGTGCCGCCCGGCCTTGAGCCGGTGCCGCCCGGCCCCGACGGCCGCCGGCGCTTCGCGGTACGGATGGGTCTGCGCTTCGTGAAGGGGTTGGCGGAAGCCGACGGCGCGGCACTGATCGCCGCGCGCGCCGAGCGTCCGTTCACGACGGTGGAGGAGCTGGTCGAGCGGGCCGGGGTGCCGCGGGAGGCGCTGACCCGGCTGGCGGAGAGCGGCGCCTTCGACTCGTTGGCTGCCGGGTCGGGGCACGGCGCCGCGCGGCGCCGCGGCAGTCTATGGCAGGTGCTGGGCGCGGTACGCGGGCGCCGGCGATCGACGCCGCTTTCCCTCCACGTCCCGGCCTTGGAGCCGGCCTTCACCCCGCTCGATCGCTTCGACACCATCGCCTGGGACTATGGAGCGTCCGCTCACAGCACCCGCGGGCATCCGCTGGAGCCGTTCCGGGGCTGGCTCGCCGAGCGTGGGTTGCCCGATGCCGGTCAGGTCGCCGCCATGGCGGACGGACAGCGCGTTTCATACGCCGGGATGGTGATCTGCCGGCAGCGGCCCGGCACCGCGGACGGAGTGGTGTTCATGACCCTCGAAGACGAGGCCGGCTTCGTCAATCTGGTGGTATGGACCACGGTGTTCCAGCCCTATCGCTCGCTCATCCTGACCACGTCCTTTCTGGGAGTGAGCGGCAGGATCCAGGCTCGCTACGACGTGGTGCACATCGTCGCCGAACGGTTCTGGAAAGCGGAGCTGCCTGTCGAGCCGAACGCCGACCGGCCCGGCGGTCCGCTGCCCCGCGCGCGTCAGACGATCCCGCTCAAGAGCCGCGACTTCCACTGACCGCGTGCGCCGGCGGATTGACGATGGTTGAGACGCATCGATAGCGTGACGGCATGGGTGCCTTCCGGACCGGTTGTATTGTGGAGAACCACACCGTCCGTTCGAGGTCGGTTCGTATCGCCGGATTGCTGATCGACACCGGCAGCGAGTACTCGTGGATTCCGACGAGCGATCTGGAGAGCATAGGCGTGGCTCGGGAGAAGATGAATCTCCGGTTCGTGATGGCGAACGGCGAGATGATCACGCGAAGCGCCGGGTTCGCGATCCTGCGCGTCCCCGAGGGCTTCACCATCGACGAAGTCGTATTCGCAGAACCCGGCGATCTCAGTCTGCTCGGCGCTCGCACTCTGGAAGGGATGAACCTGTCGGTGGATCCTGCGCGGAAAAAACTCGTAGCCTCGGGGCCGCTGCCGGCAGCGTTGTCGACATAAGATACGTACTCGCACCCACTGAAGGGACCGTCCGTCCCATCGCTTTCATGCTGTCGCGGATACTTGTGCCGGGATGCATCAACGGCATCCTCCGACGTGTCATTCGTCCCCCTCGAACGGATGCACGAACAGGCCGCTGCGCAATTTCGGCTCGATCCAGGTGCTTTTCGGCGGCATGACCCCGCGGGCATCGGCGACCGCCAGCATCTGCTCGACGGTCGGGGCGACGAGCGAGAACCCAACCGCGGCCTCTCCCGAGTCGACCAGCCGCTCCAGGCGGGTCACGCTGTCGCGGCCCCCCACGGGAATGAACCGGTCGTCCGTGCGCGGGTCGCCCACGCCTAACAGTGGCCGCAGGACGGCACGATGCAGCCGCTCCGCATCGAGCGATGCGACCAAGCCGGTGCGCTCCTCCGTAGCCGGGCCCAGGTCGAGCTGGTGCCAACCGGAGCGCAGCCGTATCGCGAAGCTGCCGGCCCGCTCCGGCACCGACTCCGCGGGAGAGACCAGACTGCCGATCTCACCCAAGCGCCGCCGCAGTTCGCCCTCGTCACGCTGTGGACCCAGGCCGCGGACCGCCCGGTTGTACGCCAGGATGCGCAACTCCCCGGCAGGGAAGAGCACGGCCGGGAAGTAGTCCGACGTTCCGCCCGCGGCAACGCGCGCCGCGGCTGTCGACCGGTGATGGCCGTCCGCCACGTAGCAGTGCGGGACGTCGGCGAACGCGGCGACCAGCGCGGCCGCATCCGGGGCGCGCCACACCAGATGGCGCACCCCGTCCCCGTCGGTGGCGGCCAGCAGCGGCTCGCCGCGGGCCGACCGGTCCAGCAGGTCGCGCATGCCGTGCGGCGCACGGAAGGTGAACAGCACCGGCTCCGGATGGGCGCAGAGGGCGCGCATGTGGCGCACGCGGTCATCCTCCTGCGCGGCGCGCGTACGCTCGTGCGTGCGGATCAGCCCGCTCCGGTAGTCGGCGGCGCGCAGGCTGGCGACGATGCCTGTCTGCCGGTGCGTCCCGTCCTCCATCCGGTACAGGTAGAGTTCCGGCTGCTGTTCCCGGACCAGGACGCCCTGCTCCTGCAGCCCGGTGAGGTTGCGGCGCGCACGGTCGTAGACCTGCGCATCGTGGGCGTCGACCTCATCCGGCAGGTCGATCTCCGCGCGTACCACGTGCAGGAAGTTGCGCCGGTCGCCCTGCGCCATGGTCGAGGCCTCGTCGCGGGTGGGCACGTCGAACGGTGGGCAGGCCACCGCCTGCGCCTGGTCCGGCGCAGGCAGCCACGGGCGGAACGGAAGGATCGTCACGGGCAGATGGGATGATGCCTGATCGGCTGCCGACCGAACAGGACCGGCACGGGCCGGGCGCCGTCAAGGAAGTAGGATACTTGGTAGGATTCCTCTCGTGAACGAATTCACAGCAGTCGTGGAGCGCGATCAACGCTGGTTCGTGGCCTACTGTCTGGAGATTCCCGGCGCAAACGGCCAAGGTCTCACCAAGCCTGAGGCACTACAGAGCCTCAGGGAGGCGATTTCATTGATCTTGCATGATCGCCGGGAGGACGCGCGGCGCGGTATACGTGAGGGCGCCGAACAGGAAACCGTGATCGTCGAGTGAAACGCGCCGCGTTGTTGCGGCATCTCCGCCGTCACGGATGTCGTTTGAAGCGCGAAGGCAGATCTCATTCGCTGTGGATCAACCCGGAGAACGGGGAGGTGGAGACGGTACCGCGGCATTCGGAGTTGTCAGATGCTTTGGCGCGCAAGATCTGCCGTAGGCTCGCCATTCCTGTGATAGGACGTTGAGGCAGGGTCCCGGGGCATAATGGCTGCGTCATGAACGAACCACTGCGGATTCTCTCCATCGGGGCCCACCCGGCCGACATCTTCGATCAGTCCGGCGGCACCATGGCCCACCACGTCGCGCGCGGCGACTGGGTTGGCTGCGTGGTGCTCACCCACGGCGCGCGCGTACACGACGAGGTCATCAGCGAGCAGATGTTCCACCGCGACGCCATCCCGGAAGCGGACGAGTTGCGGGCCACCATGCAGGAGCGCGCCGGCGTCAAGGAACAGGAGACCCGCGCCGCCTGCGCCGCGCTGGGGGTCGAGCATATCGTGTTCTTCGGCGCCGACGATGCGGTGCTGCTGGTCACGGAGGAGGTCGTGCGGCGGCTGGCCCGCGTGCTGCGCGAGCTCCGCCCGGACGTGGTGCTGACCCATTTCCCCAAGGAAGACGACGGCATCACCAGTCCGCACGCGATCGCCGGCCAGATCGTCATGTACGCGCTGCGCCTTGCCGGCAGCGTCGATCCCGGCGACACCAACCCGCCCCACCGGGCCGCGCAAGTGTTCTACTTCGGGATCGGCGCGGCCTCCACCCGCCACGGCCTGTGGGACCAGACCGGCGGATTTGCCTGCGACGTGTTCGTCGACATCACCGACGTGGCGGAGAAGAAGCTGGCCGCGCTGGATGCGCTGGTCAGCCAGGGCTACGGCGGCGCCTACGCGCGCAAGCGGATCGAGACCTCGGACGGCGCGTTCGGCCTGGCCGGCGACTGCGCCTATGGCGAGGGGTTCATCTCCCGCAACCCCACCACGCACTACTACCTGCCGGTCAACGACCGTGCCCTGCAGCAGGCGCGCGCCTCCGACCACGAGGTGATGGCTTCCTACTCATACAAGCTGCCGGTGTGAGCATCTTCGGGTCACGGTGAACAGCAACAGGGCGGCGCGGGCCGGGACCATCGATCCGCTGGGCGCGGAAATCGACGACGGGCCGGAGCTCTACTTCAAGCTCATGCGCACCCTGGCAGCGTCGTTCAGGGAATGTCTGGACGCGACCGGGTAAGCGTCAGAAGACGTCCGGGACGAAGCGCTGGCTGTCGATCGGCGGCCGGTCCGGATCGGGGTCGATCTGCCGTTCAGGCAGCTCGACCGTCGCGGGTGACTCGTAGCGGTACGGAAACACGCTCAAGAGGTGGTGGATGCAGTTCAGGCGTGCCCGCCGCTTGCTGTCCGACCTGACCACGTACCACGGGCACGCGTCGGTGTCGGTGTCGGCCATCATCCGGTCCTTGGCATGGGAGTAATCGTCCCATTTGAGGTACGACTGAAGGTCCATGTCGCTGAACTTCCAGCGCTTCACCGGGCTGTCCAGGCGCTGCTGGAAACGGCGCGCCTGCTCCTCGGGACCGACCGAGAACCAGTACTTGACCAGGTCGATGCCGTCGCGGACCAGCATGTTCTCGAACTCCGGGCAGGACCGCAGGAACTCCTGGTACTGCTGCTCCGAGCAGAATCCCATGACCCGTTCCACCCCAGCGCGGTTGTACCAGCTCCGGTCGAACAGGACGATCTCGCCGGCCGAGGGCAGGTGCGCGGCGTAGCGCTGAAAGTACCACTGCGTACGTTCCCGCTCGGTCGGCTTGGCCAGCGCCGCGACCCGGCAGACGCGCGGGTTGAGCGACTCCGTGATGCGCGTGATGACGCTGCCCTTGCCCGCCGCGTCGCGCCCCTCGAAGATCACCACTACCCGCTTGTCCTGCTGCACGACCCACTCCTGCAGCTTGAACAGCTTCGCCTGCAGCCGCCGCAGCTCCTTCTGATACTTCGTGCGCTTCATCGGGCTCCCGTGCCGTCGGCGCTGAACTGGCTCCGGTAGAGGTCGCGGTACAGGCCACGCCTCCGGGCCAGCTCCCGGTGGCTGCCCTGCTGGACGATGCGCCCATCGTCGATCACGGCGATCTGGTCGGCCGCCCGCACGGTGCTCAGGCGGTGCGCGACCACGATGCTGGTCCGGTCGCTGAGCAGTTCCTCCAGCCCCTGCTGGATCAGCCGCTCGGTGCGCGTGTCGATGTTGGCGGTCGCCTCGTCCAGGATCAGGATGCGCGGGTCGGCAATCAGCGCACGTGCGATGGCCAGCAGTTGCTGCTGGCCGCGGCTCAGATTGCGTGCCCCCTCGGTGAGGACGGTCGCGTAGCCGTCCGGCAACCCGCGGACGAACGTGTCGGCACGGGCGCGCTCGGCTGCCTCCCGCACCTCCCCGTCGGTCGCCGACAGGCGGCCGTAGCGGATGTTCTCGGCGATGGTGCCGGCGAACAGGTACGGCTCCTGCGTGACCACGCCAAGTACCTGCCGCACGTGGCTGCGGCGGAGAGCGGCGACATCCTGGCCGTCCAGCAGGATGCGCCCGGCCGTCGGGTCGTAGAGCCGCTGAACGAGCGCCAGGATCGTCGTCTTGCCGGCGCCGGTGGGACCTACCAGCGCCGCCATGGTTCCCGCCTCCACGGTCAGATCGATGTCGCGGAGCACCGGCACGTCGGGCACGTATGCGAACGAGACGCCGCGCAGCTCCACCCTGCCCGGACCATCGGACAGCGCCGCGGGCGACGCCGGCTCGGCGGCGACGCGGCGATCGTCGAGCAGCTCGAAGATGCGCTCCATGCCGGCGATCCCGGACTGGATGTTCGCCCACAGGACGGACATGGAGCGCATCGGCATGAAGAAGCGGCGCACGTACTGCACGAATGCCACCAGCACGCCGATCGTGACCAGGTCGCGAGCTGTCAGGAAGCCGCCCCAGAGCAGCACCACGGCGATGGCAATCACCGCCAGAACGTCCAGCGTGGGCGCGAACGCGGCGGTGATCGTCTCCGCTGTGACGTTCGCGTCGCGATTGGCGGCGTTGGCGCGCCGGAAGGCGCCGGCGTTGGCCCGCTCCCGTCCGAACGCCTGGATCTCGCGCACGCCGACGATGTTGCGCTCCAGGTGGGAGCTCACCACGCCCATCGTCTGTCGGGTGCGGCGGAAGGCGACGCGCGCCTTCCGCGAGAAGTACCACGTGAACCACATCATCACCGGCAGCACCGTGAAGCTGACCAGGGCCATGCGCCAGCTCAGAGCCAGCATCGCCACCAGGATGCCGATCACCTGCAGGAACGCCTGCAGCATGCGCACCGCGCCCATGCGCAACACGCGATCGATCACGCTGGTGTCGTTGGCCATGCGCGAGACCAGGTCGCCGGTTTCAATCGAGTCGAAATAGCCAAGCGAAAGGGCGTGCACCTTGGCGAACACGTCAGCGCGGATGTTGGCCAGGATCCCCTGGCCGATGCCGACCATCTGCCAGCGCGCCACGGCATTGGCGCCCCACGCAAGCGCGAACAGCGCCAGCGCGACCACCATCGCGACGGCGACCGCGCGGCGTGCGTCCGCCAGGGGCAGGCTGCCGTCCAGGAAGGCGACGATGTCGTCGACCGCCACCTGCAGCATGCGCGGCGCGTAGGAGGTGAGCGCCACATCCACCAGGACCAGCAGCACGATGCCGGCGATCGGCAGGCGAAAACCTGCCAGGTAGTGGTTGAACCGCCGCAGCGTGCCACGCCGGTCGCCGGCCTTCTGCAGCTCGGCGCCGATCTGCATCGCTCCCCCGGCTCCCGTGAACCCGCCGCCGATGTTCATCATGGGCTGGTCACGGCTTCCACGTCGTCCACGAGCTGCGAGGCGCAGATCTCGACGTACAGGGGACTGTCCTCCTGCAGCGAGTCGTGGTTGCCGAGCGCGGCGATACGTCCCTGGTCGAGCACGACGATCAGATCCGCCTCGCGCACGCTCGAGATGCGCTGGGCGATCACGAACGACAGGCGGTTGCGGCGCAACTCCGCCATCCGTTCCCGGATCGCCGATTCGGTGGCGAAGTCGACGCTCGAGGTGGAGTCGTCCATGATCAGGATGCGCGGGTCGACCAGCAGCGCGCGGGCGATGGCGATGCGCTGCCGCTGGCCGCCGGACAGCCGGATGCCCCGCTCACCGACGATCGCGTCGTAACCGTCCGGCAGCTCGGTGATGAACTCGTGCGCGGCCGCGGCGCGTGCCACCGCCTCTATGTCGGCGTCGGTGGCGTCCGGCTGCCCGTAACTGATGTTGTGCCGGACGCTGCCGCCCAGCAGCTTGGCGTCCTGCAGGACGATGCCGATCTGCCGGCGCAGCGACTCGATCTGCACCGCCCGCACGTCCGTGCCGTCGATCCGCACGCTGCCGTCGGAGACATCGTAGAAGCGCGGCACCAACCCGACCAGCGAGCTCTTGCCCGAGCCGGTGCCGCCCAGCAGCGCGATGGTCTGGCCGGGCGTGGTCGAGAAGGATACGTCCTGCAAGGCGTACGCCCCGCTGCGCGTGTAGCGAAAGCAGACGCGGTCGAACGTCACGAAGCCCTCCACCCGCCGCAGGGGGACCGCGTCCGGGGCGTCCTTGACGTCGACGGCAGTGTCCAGGATCTCCAGGATTCGTTCCGCCCCCGCCGACGCCTGGGCGATGGCCATCATGATCTGCCCGAGCAGGGTCACGGGGAACATCGCCAGCAACAGGTAGCTCTGCAGCGCGACCAGCTCGCCGATGGAGAGCTGGCCCCCCAGCACCTCCAGGCCGCCCGCCCAGGAGACGACGATCGTGCCGAAGTTCGGGATCGCGAACACCAGGGGAATGGACAGCGCGAAGATGCGCCCGGCCTTGAGGTTGAGCTCCCGCACCTCGTCGTTTTCTGCCGCGAAGAGCTCGGTCTCGTGCGGCTCGCGGGCGAACGCGCGAACCACCCGTATCCCCTGGATGTTGTGCTCCAGGCGGCCGTTGAGTATGGCCAGCCGATCCTGCGCCAGCCGGAACAGCGGCCGCCCCACCTTGCCCATCACCACGAACAACGCCCCGACCCCGCACAGGATGGGGATGAACACGGCGAGCAGCCGCGCGTTGGTGGCGATGATGAACGCGACGCTCCCGCCCAGCAGCACGACGGCGTTGACGATGTGCAGCAACCCGGCGCCGATGAACTGCTGCACGAGATCGACGTCGCTCGTCGATCTCGTCAGGAGCTGGCCGGTCTCCGCCTGGTCGTGGAAGCTGAAGGACAGGCCCTGGATCTTGTCGTTGAGCGCGTTGCGGATGTCGAACGCCGCTCCTTGCGAGATCTGCGCGGCGCGCCGTTGCTGCAGGTAGGTGAAGAAGGCGCGGGCGAGCGCCAACGCCACGACGAGCAGCGCCCCTATCCAGACGACATTGAAGTCGCCGCCCAGGATGCCGCGGTCGACCACCCGCTGGGTCACGATGGGTACCGCCAGGTTGCCGGCAGAACTCACCAGCAGCGCGAAGGTGGCGACCGTGATCGCCCACCGATACGGACGCAGGAAGCGCAGGCACCGGGCGAGGGCACGCGGCGAGCCCTTCACCGACTGCCCGGCGCCGCCCCGCCCTCCTCCCCGCAGTGTCACCGCAGGCAAGCGTACCACGGCCCGCGATCGCCTGATCGTTCGTTCTTCGTCCTGCGCCGACTCCCGACGTCAGCGTCGGCGCGGCGTGTGCTCCTTCCGGTCCCCGCGTTCAACCGCGCAGGGACCGGTCGGCGTCCGCCAGCGCGTCGCCCAGCACCTCCGCCAGCACGGCGCGCTCGTCGGGACGGCCCACCGTGATGCGGACCGTGCGGTCGAGCGGCGGCGCCTTCGCCTTGCGCACGAACACGCCGTGGCGGATCAGCGCGTCGAGCAGCGCGTCGGCGCGGGCCGCCGAGCCGGTGTCGAAGTTGACGAAGTTGGTCCCGGACGGAAGCACCGTCAGGCCGTGGTCCGCGGCGATACGCGCGTATTCGAGGCGGCCGGCCTGCACGGAGGCGACCACGCCGGCGATGAAGTCCGAGTCGCCCAGCGATGCCAGCGCCACCTCCTGGGCGATGCGGTTCATCCCGTAGTGGTGACGGATCTTCTCGAACCCCTGCCACGCCTCCGCGGTGCAGATCGCGTAGCCGACGCGGCCGCCGGCCATGCCGTGCGCCTTGGAGAAAGTGCGCAGGCGCAGCACGCCGGGGCCGAGCAGCCCGGCCGGCGGGATTGCCGCGGCAGGAGCGAAGTCCGCGTAGGCCTCGTCCAGGAGCAGGACCATGCCGGGCGGCACGCGCTCGACCAGCCGCTGCACGTCGGTCGCGTCGCGCCAGGTACCCGCGGGGTTGTCGGGGTTGGCCACGTACAGCAGGGTGGCCCCACCGCCGATGGCGGCGTCCAGCAGCCCGTCCAAGTCGACACGGTCATCCCGGTAGGGCATGGTGATCAGCCGGGCGCCATAGCCGGCCACATGGAAGGCGAACGTGGGATAGGAGCCGGCGGTCATCACGGCGGCCCGCTCGGCAGCGAAGGCGCGCACGGCCAGGCCGAGCAGGTCGTCGATGCCGGCGGCGATGGCGATGTTGTCGGGCGCCACGCCGTGGGCGGCGGCCAGCGCGGCACGCAACTCGTGGTTCTCCGGGTCGGCGTACCAGGACATCCGTTCCAGCGCGGCCATGCCGACCCGGCGCGCGATCGGCGAAATCCCGAACGCGCTCTCGTTCGCTCCCAGGCGTGCGCGAAACGGCCCTCCCCGCTCGCGCTCGAGCGCCTCGGGCCCCACGAACGGCACCAGCGGCGGCAGCCCGGCAAGGATCGGAGTGTACGGCAGCCCCTGGTCAGCCACGTGCCGCCTGCATGATCCGACCGGTGAACTGGAGCCTTCCGGAGGCCGGGAGATCTGCGGGGAGCAGGCGATGCGTCACAGGCAGGCGCTCTGGCTGGATCAGGCCGGGCTGGCGCTCAGACTCCTGAAGCTCACCATGCGGCCGCTTTCCTCGTCGTAGAGGTTTTGTCGGAAGCACCTGACCGTGTCGAACAGGGTCAGAACCGGCGCCCGCGCCATCAGCGGATGTGACTGGTGGCACCGCGGCAGGTAGTAATAGGGGATCCTGGGATCCAGATGATGGATGTGGTGGAAGCCGATGTTGCCGGTGAACCACTGCAGCACCGCGGGCAGCCGGAGATACGATGCGCCGTCCATGGCCGCCCGGACGAACTTCCAGTCTTCGTGCCGGCGCCAGTACACGTCCTCGAACTGATGCTGCATGTAGAAGAGCCAGACCCCGATCAGCCCGGCGAGCCCGATCATCGGCAGGTATACCAGCACCAGGTACCGCCACCCGGCGAACAGCAGCATCGCCACGATCATCGCCGCGACCCCGAGGTTGGTGAGCAAGAGGGAGCTTCGTCCCTTTCCCTTGGTGATCTTGCGCGGCAGGCGATGGTTGAGCACGAAGCTCCAGATCCAACCGAACAGCAGCAGGACCAAAGGATTGCGGTACGCGCGGTACGCCAGGCGAGCCCATCGTGAGCGACTGCGGTACTCGGCCACCGTGATGGTCTGGATGTCGGTGTTGGTGCGACGGTCGAGGTCGCCGGAACTGGCGTGGTGGATGGCGTGGTTGTGCGACCAGTCGCGCAGCGGAGTGAGGGCCAGAATTCCGGCGAGGTGGCCGATCACGCCGTTCATGCGGCGGCTGCGAAACAGTGTGCCGTGGCCGGCGTCGTGCATGATGATGAAGTTGCGGATGTTGAACCCGGCGGCCAGCACCATGAACGGCAGGCACAGCCAGTAGGAGATCGGCAGCACGAGCGCCGCGGCGGTCATGCAGGCGACGAACGGCACCACGGAGTTGCCCACGTTCCACAACGTGAGAAGGGTCGAGGGCTTTCGGTACGGAGCTATGGCGTCACGAAGCGATCGGATTTCGTCCGCGCCCCACCCCTGTGCGCCGGAAGCCGGCGCCGCGGAACTCATCTGCACGGGACTATAGCGATTCTGCGACTCGACGGCTACCCATCGTCGCGGCCGCGTGTATCATGCGCGCGTGACTGACACGAAGGTGACGGTCGCTTCGTTGAGCTCGGTGCTGATCGACCCGGAACGGAACCTCGATCAGGTCCGCGGCGCCTGCGCCCGCGCCGAGAGGGACGGGGCTCGCCTCCTGGTCTGCCCGGAGCTGCAACTCACCGGCCACGGCGCCCACGACCTGATGGCCGAGAACGCGGAGCCGGTGCCGGACGGCCCGATGAGCCGGGAGCTGCTGGCGCTGTCGGAGCGCCACCGTCTCTGCTTGGTCGTGGGACTGGCGGAGCTGTCGGGGTCCGTCGTGTACAACTCGATGCTGGTCGCCGATCGCGGCCGCTACCTGGGCGTGCAGCGCAAGATACACATGTCGCGCGACGAGTACGTCTACTTCGGCTGCGGCGAGTCGGTCGAGCGCTTCGACATCGGCGAGCTGTCGTTCGGCATCACCATCTGCTACGACAACAACTTTCAGGAGCTGTCACTGGCGCACGCCCTGCACGACGTGGACGTCATCCTGGCGCCGCATGCCGCCCGGCGCGGCGAATGGCCGGCCGAGCCCGACGCCGGGTTCCTCCGCGGGATGATCGAGCTGCAGCAATCGGGCTGGAAGCGCCAGCACTGCGCGCGCGCCATCGAAGCGAACGCGTACGTCCTCATCTGCAACGTCGTCGGGCCCGCCACCGAGGGGCTGCAGGGGGTGGTCGCCAATCACGTCGGCACCGTGCTGGCCGTGGCGCCGAACGGCGACGTGATCCACGAGACGCAGGTCGACGGGCTGCAGGACGAGATCGTCACGCTCCCGCTTTCCGCGAGCGCCCGCGAGTTCAACCGCGGCCCGACGCGAAGCCGCCGCTGGGGCACCAGCCTGCGCATCCTGGAGCAGGCGTTCGCGTATCGGCGCGACCGCCTGTAGAGCGTCCGACTCCAAGAAATCATGAACGAGGTGATCCCGTGAAACTGGCACTCTCCGTACGGGTGGCCGAGGGGTTCGGGGACAAGCGGCGGGCGACCGCCTCCCTGGACGACCTGGCCCGCATCGCGACCGACAACGGCTATGCCGCGCTGTGCATGCGCGCGTCGCAACTCGGCACCCACTCGCCTCCTGACGAGGTTCGCCGCGGGCGGCAGACCCTGGACGCAGCCGGTCTGGCCGTGTCGATGGTGACCGGCGACTTCCCGATCCCGGAAAACGACGACGTGCATGGACCGCAAGCGCTGCGCGACATCGGCCCCTACCTCGATCTGGCCGAGGCGTTGGGCAGCGGCCTGTTGAGGATGTGCATGAAATCAGACGACGACATCCCGCATGCGCAGCGGGCCGCCGATCAGGCGGCAGAGCGGGGTCTGCGCCTTGCCCACCAGTGCCACACCCGAAGCCTCTTCGAGGAAGTGGACCGGTCGCTGGACGTGCTGTCCGCGATCGACCGTCCCAACTTCGGGCTGATCTACGAACCGGCCAATCTCGACCACGCCGGGCAGGAGTACGGGGCTGCGACCATCCGGCGCTTCGCTCCCTACATCGTCAACGTCTATCTCCAGAACCACCGCGTCCATCCGCAGGGCACGGACTCCATGGGCACCTGGTGCCGCGGGGCGGTCCCCTTCGACCACGTGCCGATGTGGGAACCGGGCCTGCCGTTCGACGCCATCCTGCCCGCGCTGGGGGACGTCGGCTACGACGGGTACGTGACCGTGCACCAGGCGTTCGCCAGTCTCAGCGGCCCCGCCGAGGCCGCGGCCCGCACCGCCGACTACCTGCGGTCGATCGCGCCATTCGACTGATGGCCGCCGCGCAGCCGCTCGGCGTGGGCGTGCTCGGCGCCACCGGCAACATCGGACGCAGGTACCGCGCCGAGCTGCGCGGGATTCCCGAGCAGGCGCGCATCGTGGCGCTCTGCGCGCGCCGCCGCGAGCGGCTGCAGCGAGCGCGGGACGAGGACGGCGCCGTGCTGATCACCACCGACTGGCGGGCGGTCGTGGCCCATCCGGAGGTCCACGTGGTGCTGATCGCCACTCCGGACGACCAGCACCTGGAGCCGGCCCTGGCATGCGCCGCGGCCGGCCGGCACCTGATCTGCGAGAAGCCGGTGGCGCGTACGGCAGCCGAGGCCGTGGCGATCCGGGAGGCGTTCCGCGAGACCGGACTCGGCCACTTCGTGCCGTTCTGGAGCCGGTACGAGCCGCCGCTCGTGCGCGCCCGCCAACTGATCGCTGGTGGCGCGGTGGGTCGCGTGCGCTGGTTCACCTATCGCCGCCACATGCCGCGCACCGCCGGAAGCGCGTTCACGTGGCGCGACGACGCGGCCCTGTCGACCGCCGGAGCCGTCGCCGACCTGGGCGTGCACATGATCGACGCGCTGCGCTGGATGTTGGGCGAAGAGCCACGTCGGGTGCTGAGCCACGGTCAGTCGCTGGAGTCGTCCAAGCCGTACGCGGGCGAGTTGGATATGCAGGAAGCGGCGGCCTGCACCGAGGCGGATGAGGAGCGCCGCCCCACCGCCTGGGACCACGGCACCGTGCTGGTGGAGCTGTCCGGTGGCATCGCCGGCGTGCTGATGACCTCGGAGTCGGCGCGGGTGCGCGGCGGCCTGTCGCCGGAGCTCGAGATCCACGGCGAGGCGGCATCTCTCTCCGCCGACTCGAGCAGCGGCCGGATCGAGCTGCTTGAAGGCGGCGGACCGCCGCTCGTGGAGACGGTGGCGACCGACGCCGGCGTCAATCGCTTCGGCAGCCACGTCCTCCCGGCGCTCCGGGAACGGGTGTCAGCCCCGGCGGGGGCACGTTCGGACCATCCGGGACTCGACGACGGCGTGCACGCGGCGCGCTACGTCGATGCCTGCCTGAAGTCAGCCGAGACCGGATCCTGGGCGTCCGTCGAAGCGCCGCGCTAGCCCGCATAGCTCACCAAGGGGGATAGACACGGGGTGGTATTTGTGGTA
>JAPPKD010000085.1 GCA_028820215.1 Spirochaetaceae bacterium
TGTGGCCCGGGCTGTGCCTGACCATCGTCGTGTACTGCCTCAACATGTTCGGTGACGCGGTGAGGGACCTGCTCGATCCGAGGTTGAAGGGCGGCGTCGGTCGTCTGGGCGCCCATGGCGCGAAGTCTGCTCGGAAAGCCAGGAAGAAGCTGGCGGCTCGGACTACCGCGTCAACAGGCGGTGTTGCGCGGCGTAGCGCATCACCGCGCCCACGTCGAGCGTCCTGAACGCATTCGGGAGCAGGGTGAGTTCCGCCCGGTCGCCGGGCCGGAGGTACAGTTCGCGCTCGCCGTCCAGGGAAATCATGCCCCGCTCGTGGTGCAGTGCCATCGTCTCGTCCGCGGCCAGAGTCTCATGGCGCCGCACGCCGATCGGTGCGATCAGTCCGGGCGCAATCGGCGCCCGCAGCACGGTGGCGGCCTCGCCGGGGGGCTGCAGTTCGACGCGCAGACCGTGCGGTTCGCGCCGGCCCACCGGCCGCAGCAGTCCGGCCACCGCGGACAGGCCGATCGCCTCCGGATCGGCGAAGGTCACGAAGATCTCGCGCAGGTTCTCGCTGCGCCACAGGGCGCGGGCGCCCACGTAGCGTTCGGTGGTCACCGACACGTCCACCAGGGCCACGTCCGACCGACGGCCCGCCTGAGCGTCGCTGAGCGTGACCCTCAGCATCTTGTTCGGCTGCAGCGCCGTTGCCGCGGGTACGCGTCCGGTCACGGCCAGCCCCACCGCCAGTCCCGTGATCGTGGGCTCGCGGTGTTCCGGGAACGCGTTGTTGGTACCGGTCGAGATGCCGGCGATCCACGCCGCGCCGCAGCAGCCGGCCACCGCCCGGTGGGTTCCGTCGCCGCCGAGCACCACGATCGCCTGCACGCCGGCGGCGGCCATCGCCCGGGTGGCGGCGTGGGTGTCTTCAACTGTGCCGGTGACCGGGGTATCGGTGAAGTGCAGGGCCGGCAGGCCGGTGCGCCCCAGGTTGCGTTCGCGCCGCAGGCTGCGCGTGAGGTTCCTGCCGATGCCGCCTTTCTCGGGCATCATCAGCACCCGCGGCACGCCGCAGGCGCCGAGCGCGGCCAGCACCCGCAAAACCGTGTTGGCGCGGTCCGCGATCGGCATACCGGTGGCGTTGGCGACCACCCGACGAATATCGGTCGCCGCCGTTGGATTGGCGACCACCCCGACCGGGGCAGCGGTCATGGCGCTACCCTGCTTCCAGTGCCGCCAAGCCGGCCGGCAGGTCGAGGGCGTCGAGGTTGCGGCCCACGAAGGTGATGCGCGAGTCGGCGACCGGCTCCGGCCAGTCCTCGAGCTCCACCCCCGCCAGGGTCAGTTGCGCCAGCTTCGCGCCGGCGTCCGTGTGCACCAGGCCCTTGGCCCGCTCCACCTCGCCGGCCAGCCCCTGCAGAAGCTGCCGCAACGCCGCCGCCGCCACCGGACGGGGGAGTTCGACGGTCAGGCTGCGGAACTCGTGGTAGTGGCCGGTGCGGTGGCCGCTGCCGGCGAAGTAGACCGGGCGCTCGTCGTACACCACGGCCGGGTCGACGGCGCACCGCTCGGCGGCGAGCAGCAGCGCGCCGGGCGGGCAGGTGGCCAGCAGGCGGCGGCGCACCGCCTCCTGGGTGGCGGCGCCGGCCAGGTCGGTCTTGTTCATGATCACGGTGTTGGCCTGCTCCACCTGGCGCGGCAATACCAGCAGGTGGTCGGCGTAGCGCAGGTAGGTGGAGGCGTCCACCACGCACGCCACGTTGCCCAGGCGGATGCGGTCGGCGAGGGCGGGGGCCGCGAACAGGGCGGGAAACGCCGCCGGTTCGGCAAGGCCGGTGGTCTCCATCAGGATCACGTCCGGCTCCTCATCGTCCAGCAGCGCCGCCAGCGCCTCCTGCATCGGCGCGCTCAGCGTGCAGCACACGCACCCCGACGCCAGCTCCGCCACCGCGTAGCTGCCGCGGTCCACCAGCGCCCCGTCCACCGCCACCGCCCCGAAGTCGTTCACCACCACGGCCGGCCGCGTCCCCGGCGGCAACGCCGCGAGCAGCCGGTTCAGCAGCGTCGTCTTGCCCGACCCCAGGAACCCCGACAGCACGTGCACCGGCACGTTGCCGGTCGCCTGCATCGCCTGCATCCTCGCTACGGCGGGCACACGGTCGGAATGACGTCGCGCTTGTTGCGCCGGTACACTCCGAAGTCGGTGCGGTCGACGGTGATTACCGAGTAGCGTGGAAACAGTTCGCTCATGCGGATCAGGCACAGGTCGGCAAGGTCGGGCGACCGATCTTCATACTTCGACGCCAATTCGGCAAGGCGATCCAGGTGGCTCGCCGCGTCGAACGCCAGCCGAATGAGGCCGTCGTCGATCATCGTCAGAACAAGCGACACGCTGGTGAGGTGAAACGCGGTCTCGGCCAACACCGCCTCGCACGTGAGGCATGGCGGGGAGACGCGCCGCGCGACGCTGACGGCCCAGTCATGGTGCGCGTCGCGGGCATTGGCGAATGCTACCAGGAAGCCGGTGTCGGCCAGACCCATCACGAGGGCGAAAAACCCTTCCTGGTCGAGAGATCGGGGGCCAGTCGAACCGACCCCGCAAGACGCAGGTAGCGCCGACTCTGCAAGTCTTCGCGCCGCGCCTGCTCCAGTTGCTCGCGGATCAGGCGCCCTTGCGAAACGCCCATCGCCTTGGCAGTCGTCTCCACCCACTCCGCGAGATCCTCGTGCAGCCGAATCGTCAACGTATGACTCATACGGCACATAGTTAACACATCCTCGCGCGCCGTCAAGCTGCCACTCCATCCCCACCGCGCGTGTGGGCGAGAGGTCGCTCCTTGCACGGCCAGTCTGTTTTCGGTACCATTTTCGTACTGGAGGCGAGCGTGGACCTGGAGACATCCATTCGGCCAATTTCGCAGGTAAAGAGCCAGGCGGCGGAGATGCTCCGGCATGTAAACGAGACACGGGACCCGATCATCATCACCCAACGCGGTGAGGCCAGGGGGGTGCTCGTCGATCCACGCAGTTACCAGGAGATGGTGGACGCGCTCGGCATCCTGAAGCTGATCTCGCAGAGCGAGCGGTCGATCGAACTCGGCGAGGTGACGCCGCACGAAGAGTTGATGACGGCTCTGCGCCGCCGGCTCGACACAGCGTCTCGAGATCCCGGCTGACCGGCCGCGCCTGCGGGTAGTCTGTCATCGTGGTCGGGGTTGTGGCGTAACCGACACGGTTCATGATCCGCATCGTTTGGGCAACCCCCGCGGCTCACGACTTGACAGAGGTCGTCGACTACCTGGCGCGGGACTCTCCGGCGGCCGCCGCCCGATTCCTGGCTCGTGTCGACCATACGGTGAGCCGGCTGGGATCGCTGCCGCGCCTTGGCCGGGTGGTACCGGAACTCGAACGACATCAGGTGGTTCGCTATCGTGAGGTCGTTCTCAATCCTTGGCGTTTGATCTATCGCGCCGACCCGGACCGGGTCTACGTGCTTGCGGTGATCGACGGCAGGCGCAACGTGGAAGACATCCTCCTGCGGCGACTTCTGCGAACGTAACGACGCTAACCGGTGCGGCCGGCACCCTCACTGCAGCGACGATCTGACCCCGTGCGAAGCGGGGCAACTCTCTTTGTTGTATGCTGTGGCCGGCGACGGCGGCATCGCCATCGCACGGCTGCACCACGATGCGAATTGGTGAGCGCCAGCAGTAACGAGAGCAGCAGTAAACAAGAAGAAGGAGACCACATGGCACGCGCGAACCGCCCCAACATCGTTTTCATACTCACCGACGATCAGGCCATCTGGGCCGCCGGCTGCTACGGCAATGCGGAGATCCGGACGCCGAACCTCGACCG
>JAPPKD010000283.1 GCA_028820215.1 Spirochaetaceae bacterium
GCCTCGGAGCCTCAATTCAGCCAACTCTTCAACCCCAGCACGAATAAGCCGGGTTCAACGTGGTCCTGGCCAGGGCGAGGCCGGGGACTTGGGGATAGAGCTGGTAGATCAACGGTCCGTTGGCTCGCGTCGCAGCCGGCAACTTCAATTCGATCTCTTCGCCGACGAGGTACACCTGGGTGTCGACACTCTGGCTCCCGAAGTGCGGCCTGGCGCCTTGCGGCGCAACACGAACGTTGACCGCAAGGAGCGCAACCATTATTGCGGCCAGGGACGTAACGACGATCAGGACCGCCCGCACCTTGGCGCGCGGCTGAGGTTCCATGGACTCGGTGATCATCGCGGCGCCCGCCCGGTCCCGAGTGTAGTCATACGCTCCGGCACCGCTCACTCCAGGAACGCGTCGATCGCGGCGGGATACGGCATGAAGAGCACGCTGAGCGACCGCATCATCGGTCCCATCGTGCCGCTTCGAAGAACGGTCTCAAGAGCGAAAACATGTCCTCCGGGTCCAGATGTACACGAACCACGGCAAGACCATCGTCCGGGATGACCGCTCCGCCATCGGCGAGCGCCTGCATGATCAGGCGGATCTCCGTCAACGGCTTCTCGCTCGCCAGTGCGCAGGAGATCGGATGGATTTCGTGCCTGCCTGCAGGGTAGAGATTCGGATCCGCGCCCCGATCCAGCAGCATCTTCACTTCGGCATGTCCCGCGTGTCTGGCGGCCTTGCACAGTACGGTACCCTCATCGTCGATCGCGTTGATGTCTTCGCCGATCTCCGGGCTCACACTTGAACGCGGCCACTCGACGAGTATCGTGAACGTCAGCCAGTCCTTGTCGCTACCGGTGGTATCCTCATCCGAGTCCACCACCGTGTAGATCATCGAGTACGTGCCCGGCGCCGACGGAGTCCCGTGCAAGGTGGAGCCCGACAAGGTGATGCCTGGGACTTTCGGATACAGCGTGTAGATCAGCGGTCCGTTGGCTCGCGCTGCCGTCGGCAGCTTGAGTTCGATCTCGTCGCCCACGACGTAGACCTGGGTTTCGACCTCCTGGTCCCCGAAGTGCGGCGTGGCGTCTACCGGTGCAACGCGAATACGGAACACCATGAGCGCGGCCACGATCGCCGCCACGGACGCGACGACGATCAGCGCCGCCCGTGCCTTCGCGTACGGCCGCGGTTCCGTGAACTCGCTGATCAGCGCCGTCCCCTCCCGATCCCGAGTGTAGTCGCACGGGCCGGCGCCGGTCACTCGAGAAACGCATCGATGGCGGCGGCCGACTCCTCCGGCGCGTCCAGGTCGACCTGGTGGCCGGCGCCCTCGATCACCTGTACCGCCGCGTCCGGGAGCGTGCGCGCCCAGAGCCCGCGGTAACCGGCGGGCAGGACGCGGTCGGCGCCGCCGAACAGCAGCAGCGCCGGCCGGTCCAGCCGATGCAGGCGGCGCGAGAGCCGCGTGTCGCCGACCGGCCAGAGCAGGCGCGCCGCCGCCTCCTGGGCGCGCACCTGCACGACCGCCCACTCCACCGGGTCCGCCGACTCCGGCAGCGCGACGTGGGCGTCCCAGGTGGCCGGATCGCCGCACAGCAGCGCACCCAGGTCTCCCGGCCCCTGCGCGAAAAGGTCGGCCGTGGGGTCGCCGGCGTCGAACAGTCCCAGCGGCGACGCCAGCACCAGCCGGCGCACCGACGCCGGCCATACGCAGGCCACGTCGGCGGCCAGCGCGGCGCCCACGGAGACGCCGATCAGGTCGGCTCCGGCGGCACCGGCCGCGGCCAGCAGGTCGTGGGTCGCCAGCAGCCAGTCGAGGTGGTCGTCGAGCTGGCCGATCGCGTCCGCGCCGGGGAAACCGGGCAGGCTCGGCGCGATCACGCGCCGCGTGCGGGCCAGCCGCTCCAGGAACGGTGTCCAGCGCGGCAGGCCGCCCACGCCGGCCAGGAACGCGACCGGCTCGCCGGTCCCTTGCTCCCACACGCGGCAGGACACACCGGCGACCCGCACCGTCCGTTCCCGCGGCTCGCTCATGAGCCGTCCTCCCGCGAGTCGTCCACAGCAGCCCGACGGGCGGCCTCCGGCCACCATTGGTCCTCCCACCGGTCGGTGAACAGGTCGCGGATCTGCGGCAGCACCCGTTCGGCGAACAGCGTCGTGTTGTGGCGGGTCAGGCCGCGGTCCATGTTGCCGAAGTGCAGGAGCAGCATGAGCTGGCCGATGTTCAGGTCCACGGCGATGTCCCGCAGCCGCTCCGCCACCTCGTCCGGCGTCCCTACGAGCAGGTAGCCGCGCTCCAGGATCTGGTCGTAGGTGGGCGCCGTTGTGAACTGCGCGACCGGATTGCCCGGATTGGCCTGCCGGGCGCGGAAGCGGACCGACTCCTCGGTCGCGTAGCCGGGCGGCACCGCGAAGCGCGGGTTGGTGTGCAGGCAGTTGGTGTAGAAGTACTCCGCCGGCTCGCGGTACATCTCGAGCGCCTCGCGCTTCGTCTCGGCGACGCCGACGAGTTGCAGGTAGCCGGCCTGGAACGGGTTGGGCTCCCGTCCCTGGCGCTCGAGCTCCGCCCAGTAGCCCTTCAGCACGCCGCGGGCGGTGTGGTAGCCGAAGTAGGACAGCGCCGCGTACACGTAGCCGTCGCGGCCGCACATGCGCCACGTGTCCGGTGAGCCGCCGCCGGGGATCCAGATCGGCGGACGCGGGCTCTGGATCGGCCGCGGCCAGATGTTCACGTAGCGGTGCTGGAAGAAGCGGCCCGCGAACGCGAACGGCTCCCGCTCCTGCCACGCCCGTATCACCAGGTCGCACGCCTCGACATACTTGTCGCGCAGCGTGCTGGGATTGCGCCCGTAGGCGTAACAGGTGTCCATCGGCGTGCCGAGCGGGAGCCCGGCGATCAGCCGCCCGCCGGAGATGCAGTCCAGCATCGCCATTTCCTCGGCGACCCGCAGCGGCGGGTCGTACAGCGCGGGCGCGTTGCCCATCACGCAGACCGCGCCGCGGGTCGTGTTGCGGGCCAGCACGGACGCCATCAGGTTGGGCGACGGCATCATGCCGTAGCCGTTGGAGTGGTGCTCGTTGACGCAGACGCCGTCGAAGCCGAGTGCCGCCGCTTCCTCCAGCTCGTCGAGGTAGTCGCGGTACATGGCGCCGCCGCGCTCGGGTTCGTACAGCCGCGAGTCGATGTCCACCCAGATCGACGGATGCGACTCGCGGAAGTCGTCGGGGAGCTCCGCGTACGGCATCAGGTGAAAGAACAGGACGTTCATCGTGTGCTCCGCCGGGTCCGGTCAGCGGCCGACCGTGACCAGCGCCTCGGCGATTGCGCCGTGCGATTCGCCGTCGACTTCGATCCGCGCGGTCACCAGCCGGCGGATGCCGTCGCCGGCGGCCGGAGCCGTGGCCTGCAGCGCGACCTCCCCCCTCTCGCCTGGCCGCAGCCGCACCGAAGCCGCGGCGCCGGCGCGCCAGCCCGGCGGCGCGTCGAGCTCCGCGGCGTAGGTCGCGTCCCGCTCCAGGTTGTTGCGCAGCAGGAGCCGGTACGTGACCGACCCGCCGGGGTCCACGGTGGCCAGGTACGGGAGCAGCCGCGCCCAGAACAGGTCGACGTAGTGATCGGCCGGCTCGGCCACCAGGTTGCGGAACGCCCGCTCCTTGCGGGCGATGAAGTCGGCGTATTCGTCGAGCTGCTGCTTCGAGCAGTCGATCACGCCGCCGTGGCCGGGGCAGATCAGCTCCGGGTCGACGCGGCGCATCACCTCCGCGCAGCGCCGGTGCATGCCGAGCTGGAAGCTGTTGCGCAGGACCGTCGTCTGGATCGGCTTCCTGATCGTCTCCCCGGCGCGCAGCTCGTTCGAGAGGAAGAAATTGTCACCCGTGAAGGCGACCCTCCGGCCGTCGATCAGGCCGGCGTAGACGGAATGGAACTCGGTCTGGCCGGGCGCGAAATGGATGTCGAAACGGTACTCCTCCCACGCGAAGCACTCGCCGTCGTGCAGGTAGCGGTCGATGCGGATCGGCCGCGGGTACGTGCACGGCGTGCTGGCCCACGCGGCCGGGTCCGCAAGCACCTGCGCGACCTCGCCCAGCGCCCAGCAGCGGGTGCCGTGGTGGCGCTGCAGGTAGGGAATGCCGCACGTGTGGTCGTCGTGGATGTGGGTGGGCACCACCACGTCGAGCTCGGTCACGCCGTAGTCGTCGCGCAGCTCCTCCAGGTGGTGGGCGACGAAGCGCAGCGACTCCTGGCCGTGATGCTCGGAGTTGGTGTGCATGTGGGTGGCCAGCGAGTGGCCGTAGTCGACGAACATCGCCTTGCCGGAATCGCTCAGCACCACGTAGAAGTTGCTGCAGGTCCACGGCCCGCCCCACAGCAGGTGGCGGGACAGGGGCTGCATCCGGGCGTCCGGCAGGAAGTGGGAGGTCGGCAGATCCTCCCGCGAGCCGGCCACGCGCAGGCCGTTGCCGAGCGCGACGCAGTCGGCCAGCCGCCGGCGCAGGCGCGCGATGTCGCCGGCGACGTCCGTGATCTCATCCCCGTGCGAAGGATAGGCGACCTGCACGTTCAGCCGGTCCAGCGCGTCGATCGACTCGATCGTGAAGCCGACGCCCTCCATGCCGCCGTAGGCGTACTCCATGGCGTGAAGCTGGTAGAGCCTGCCGCCGGCGCTCATCAGGTCCCCCGTGAACGCCACCCGCTGCCCGTCGATCGTGGCGATGAGCATCGAGGAGCCGCGCGTGTGCCCCTTGGCCGGAATGATCTCGAAGCGATGGCCGCGCCACGTGAAGGTCTCGTAGTCCTCCAGCACGGCGTCGACGGCGATGTCTCGCGCTGACGTGAAGAAGGTGTTGCGGTCGTCGTAATTGTCATACACCCGGCGCGTCCGCCAGAACAGCTCGGCCTCCGCGAACAGGTGGCGCTCGTGCTCGGGCACCGCGACCTGTGCGCCCGCGGCAGCTAGGGCCGGCGTGCCCGCGCATTGATCCCGGTGGTGGTGGGTGTGCAGAACCCATTCCACCGTGGCCGCTCCCGTCTCGGCCAGAGCCCCGGCGACCGCCCCGGAGCCGGCATCGATCAGCAGCGCCCGGTCACTGTCTACAATAACGTATATGTTGCAAGTATCGGTGAAGCGGTAGAGGTGCTCGCTCAGTCGCGCCAGACGGGGATCGGCCATGCCCGCATCGTAGTGGGAGCGCCGACCCCGAGCAATCCGCGCGGTCCCATCGGTCAGTCACGCTCTTCACCACCTGAATTCCCGTTCCGGAACGAAACGGGTGACCTTCTTCCAGCGCGTCTCGTCCTGGCGATAGCGCTCCCTGCGATAGAGCGCTCCGTCCCTCCCCGGTGGATCGACGTCGATGACCGTCGTCCCCTTCAGGGTGTAGGTGTGCGGGACCTTCTCGATGTATGCGAGCTCGTCTCCGGTACCCAGGGGAAAGCGCACCGAGACCGTCTGGCCCGGCTTGACCGGACCGGCGGCGCAGTAGCGGTCGTCCCACCGGGCGTTTCGCCGTTCGCCGTCGACCGCGTACACCGCGTCCTCCGGTCTCACGCCTGCGGGGATCCTGACCGCGCAACTCGCGAGCGGGCGCTTTGGCTTCACGTCGACCTGCCCCCGGTAGGGGATGTGGCTGTCGATGTCGGCCCACCGGGAGGAGCGGTTCAGCAGCAGGTTCACCCTCAGGGCATCGTCCCGGTAGTCACACACGCCGTTCCAGATGTAGTAGAGGGCGCGGGTCGCGTTGGCCGTGCAGCAGTGCATGACGTTGTTGCCCCACTCGTTGCCCGAAAGCCAACCGCCGAAGGCCCCGACGTGTCGCTCGGCCACCTCGTGAACGGCGTCCGGGGACTCGGTCTCCGGCGGCTGCGCGGGGATCCCCGGACGGCGGTCGATCCTCCGCTGGATCCAGGAGATCTCGGTGAGCTGACCCTCGGCAAAGTGGTTGCGGATCCAGCGGTCGGCGTCGTCCCACAGGTCTTCCCGTCCGGCCTGACTGATCTTGATGGCCAGGGCGATCATCTCGGCCAGTCCGCAGAGCTCGCAGGTGCAGCGCTTGCTCGCCCTGACCCATTCGGGGAAGAAGCCGACCAGAGGCTCGCCGTATGTCCTGCCCCAGGCGTATCCGCGCCCGATGAAGTCCCAGAACTCCTCGTCGCCGGTCTCGGTCGCGTACTCGGTCATGCCCAGCAGCACGCGGGTGTGGCCGTGGAAGTGCGGGGAGTTGATGAACTCGGCGGTGCCGGCATCGAAGGCGACGCTGTGCAGTGCGGAGCCCCGCAGCAGCTTCCCCGCTGCGTCGAGCGCCTCTTCGCAGCCAAGCGTGCGGTACACCTGCACCAGAGCCTGCCCGATCCACCCCTCGTTGCAGGCGAGTTGGGCATTGTCCACCACGGGGCTGGAGCTGACGTCCACGTTCGGCGTGGCCACGATCTTGGCAGCGTGCACGTCGACGGGGGTGTCCGGCCCGAAGACGATGTCCGGGAGGTAGAGGTGATCGTCACAGGCGAGACACCGCTTCAACAGCCCGTTCGCCGCGCGCAGGGAGGACTCCTTCCAGCCTTCGTCGCCGGTCAGCTCGTGCAACAGCGCCGCCGCGGCCATGCGCACGGAGCAGACGATGGGAATGGCGTAGTGACCCAGACCGGTGGTGGGGTAGAAGTCGAAGAACGTGGTGTCGCTCCACGGCCGCCTGGGATCGACCGGTTCGTAGAAACAGCCGTCGGGCCCCTGCAAGTGCAGGAGCACCTCGAACCATCGCCGGTCCACGTGGCTGTTGTGGCCGGATCCGGTGATGGTTCGCAGCAGCGGAACGCTCTCCAGGAACTTGGACTGCACGTGGTCATGGATCTGGTGAAACATCATGGGCGGATTGCGGTAGAACGAAACCAGCCAGTACACCTCGTAGTCGAGCGCGGGATTCGTGGGAGAGGTCATCCCGTTGATCCCCAGGAGGGCGCGTTCCTGGAGGTCCAGGGTGTCCGGCACCAGATCTTCGTACGACTCTCCCCGGTATTCGGGAAGTTCGAGATCCGGAATGTCGAGGCGGATGTAGTTGATTCCGGTCTCTTTCAGGCTCGGCGCTTCCTGCGCTCTGTAGAGCTTCACGATGAACCCCCGCCGATCGATCTCGTGCCGCCACCGTACCCGGCCCGGCGGAGTCTTGTCACTCCTCGATCGAGGTTCGCCGAAGCGGCGGCGGTGCCGCCGACCTCGACCCGTCCCCGACTCCCGGGCCGGGCTTGCGGGACGTGGCCCATCCATGGAAAATGTCCGCAGATCCGAGGCCAGCGCGTTCCGCAAGGAGTAGCAGCATGCCGCGAAAGTTGATCGCTACGGACCCGAGCAGGTCGCCGTACGCGATCATCGGATCATCCCCGATCCGGTCGCCCCACGCACGGACATCGCCCGCATGCGAACGCTGAGTACGGCGGCGAAGAACGCTCTCCCCCGGCGCCGGCGCGGCAACCGGAACGGCGGGATACGCGGACTCTTGCACATCGACCCGTCCACGCGCCACAGAATGCTCATGAACAGGCAGATCTACCTGATGTATCTGCCGGCGATTCTCACCGTCATCGTCTTCAATCTGTTCACCACCTACGGGCTGAAGATAGCCTGGCTCGATTTCAATTTCCAGGACGGCTTGAACAGCCCCTCCATCGGCTGGGAGTACTTCCGGGTGCTGTTCGGCATGCCACGGTTCTTTCGCCTGATGCGGAACACGGTGGAGATAACCTTCCTTCGCCTTCTGTTCGGGTTCCCGATCGTCATACTCCTGGCGCTGCTGCTCAACGACATACGCAGCAAGGGACTGAAGAACGTATCCCAGTCGGTGCTCTACCTTCCCCACTTTCTCAACTGGGTGATCATAGCGACCCTGCTCTACATGGTCTTCAACGAGCACTCCGGGGTTCTGAGCCGTCTGTTCGGCGCCGTCGGCCTGCCCTACGAGGACATCACCTGGAAGCGGGAATGGATCCGCGTCGTCCTCATCGGCAGCGGCATATGGAAGACCATGGGCTGGAGCACGATCATCTACCTCGCCGCATTGTCCGCCGTCGACCCCGGTCTCTATGAGAACGCGATCGTCGACGGAGCCGGCAAGATCACGCAGATGTGGCACATATCCGTCCCGGCGATCTTCCCGGTGATCGCGATTTCATTCGTGTTCGCGATCACGACGATCTTCATGGAGAACCTCACGCAGATCCTCCTGCTGGGCCGCAACATGCCCAACGTCGAGGTGTTCGAAACCTGGATCTACGATTGGGGCCTGCTCAGGGGAAACTACGGGATGGCGACCGCCATGGGCCTGTTCCAGACGATGTTCGGGATCGTCCTGTCGTTGTTCGCGAACTACCTGGTCAGCAAGATCGGCTATGAGGTGCTGTGGTGAGAGCGACGGCCTCCGACAAGCTCTTCTCCATCGTATCCAACGGCGTGATCATCCTGCTGTCTCTGACCTGCATCATGCCCTTCCTGTACGTGGTCTCCGTGTCGATCACCACGTCGAAGGCCTTCTATCTCGAAGGAGCGCGTCTGATACCGAACGACGTGACGTTCGCTGCCTATCGCTCGCTGCTGGTGGACGCCACGCTGTTCCGGCGGGCGCTGGCCAACACGCTGGTCCTCACCGTGATGGGCACGAGCGTCACGGTGTTCCTGAGCACGATGACCGGGTATGCGTTCTCCAAGAGGGATGTCCCGGGCAGAAAGCTGATACTGATCTTCCTCTACCTTTCCGGCTTCTTCGCCGGCGGCCTGATACCCAAGTTCTTCGTGTTGCAGCGCATGGGCCTCATCAACACCTACTGGGCGCTGATCATACCGACCGCTGCCGTGTTCAATTACCTGTTGATCAAGAACTACTTCATCATGGCGCTCCCGGAGGCGATCGAGGAGTCCGCGAAGCTCGATGGCGCGAGCACGTTCCAGATACTCATACGCATCGTCATGCCGCTGGCCCTGCCGATCATGGCGACCATCGCGCTGTTCAGCGCGGTGATGTTCTGGAACACGTACATGGAGGCCGTGCTGTTCGTTCCGTCCCGCAAGAAGATGGTGGTCATGCGCCTGCTGCAGAGCATGATCGAGGTCTACAGCGGCGACTTCGCCGAGCAACTCGGGAAGAGCGTCGACATGTCGGAAGCGCCGTCCGAGGGATTCAAGATGGCGGCCCTGTTCATCGCCACCGTTCCGATCCTGTTCCTGTATCCGTTCCTGCAGAAGCACTTCGCGAAAGGGATCATCATCGGCGCCGTGAAGGGGTAATCCAGGGATGCCGCGGACTCGTTGCGGGCATCCGTGCACGGGGGTGAAGGGCATGCACATGAAAGCTTGAGGGAGGCGGGAGGGAATCGTAGGGGGAAGATCCCCGGAAACAGATCGAATCGACGGACATCGATGCCGAGCATCGGTGACAAGGAGTTGAACGAATGAACAAGAGGGCAACGATAGCGGTGCTGCTGGCCGTTCTCGCCACCCCCCTGCTGCTCGCTTCGGCAGAGGGAGAAGAAGGCGGGGACGCCGCGGTCCCGCACTACGAATACGTGGTCATAGGCCCCGCGCCACAGGCCATAGAGCGCAGCGAGCTCAAGCATTACGATGAGGTCAAGGCCGCTCTCGACGAGAAGATGGCCGCCGAGCTGGGATTCACGATCGACGTGACCGACCTGAGCCAATCGGGTATGGCCGTCAACCAGTTGATCCAGTTGTCCGCCGCCGGCGGCGACCCCATCCACATCGTGCAGGGCACGGGTGAAATGGGCGGCGCCACCGAGTGGGCGCCGATGTGGATCCCGGTGGAAGGTCTCGTCGACGAGCATGCGCCGGACTACCTGGAGCTGGTGAATGACTACAATCCGCTGTTGCTGGAGACGTTCAGCGACAAGGACGGAAACCTTGCCGGCCTGCCCCACCTGGTCCGCATGCGGGGGCTGATCTACCTGTTCAACCAGGACCTGATCGACAAGCTGGGAGTCGAGCTGCCGCCGCTGCCGGAGGGCAGGTTCGACCTGACGTTCGATCACCTGGAGCAGTTGGGCGAGGCGTTCAACCGCGAAGTGCCCGACGGCATGGGCATCATGTGGTACCACACCTTCAAGACCTTCCTGGGCGCCTTCGAAGACAATATCTCCATGTCGAACTGGAACCCGCAGGGATACGTGAACTATTTCGATCAGGAAGAAGGGATCTGGAAGGATTGGGTCGATTCCGAGTACTACGAGGACTCGGTCCGGCTGTTCGACAAGTTCCTGAAGAAGGGATACTACTGGCACAGCCTCGCCGAGCCGGCCGGAACGGAGCGGGACAGGGGTTTCATCAACGGCACCATTCTTGGCAGAGACGGTCAGGGCTGGTACGGAGGCAACCCGACCTACAAGGAGTGGATCGACGAAGATCCGGCCAACGAAACCAAGATCCTGGTCTACGGCGTGGCTTCGAAGAAACAGCCTATCTGGAGCGCCGGATTCAGGGGACTGTTCTTCACCAAGCGGAACACGCAGGAGCAGGTCGAGAAGTACCTGCAGTTCATCAACTGGATGTCCAGGGATGAGGCGAACTACAACCTGGCACGCTACGGGATCGAGGGTCTTACCTTCGAGATCGAGCAGACGGCCGGCGGCGACATGAGTCTCCATATCCCGGAAGCCGAAATGACCGACACCATCCAGGAGCCCTACCAGCTCATGGGCTTCGAGCACCGGTGGCTGCTCGGAAACTACGACCGCAAGTACGAACGGGCCGGGCTGACGTTCGCGGGCAACGAGATCCACGACCTGTTCGATGCCCTGAACGCGCAGAACAGCACGATCGAGCCGTACGTGTTCGCGCGCTTCGTCTACACCCCGGAGGAGCAGCAGAAGGTCGCGGACTCCTTCGCCTTCATCACCAGCGAGTTCTTCGATGGCGTGCTGATGGACCGGGACATGGACGTCGAAGAGAAGATCGCCCGCGGCAGGGAGATATACGCCGAGTTCCACAAGATGGGAGGAGGCGTCTACATAGACAAGACCAACGAGTACTACCTGGCGAATCCGGGTCTGAGACCGCTCCCGCTCAACTGATCAACTGATCCCGCCTCGGAGTCTGTCGGATCTGTCGCCGCGCGCGGCAGGTCCGACACTCCGGCGCTCGTCAGGGCGCCATCACGTCGATGCCGGCAAGATCGAACCGCTCGAAGTGCGTGACGTCATACGTCAGGATCCGGTCGAGGGCAGCCTTGCGCGCGCACCGCACGTGGAGCGCGTCGTAGACCGCACCGCTCGTCAGACCCAGCCCGGCGACTTCGCGGAGGACCTCCAGGTAGTCGTCGAGCACGATTTCGACCACCGACAGCCGCCCGCGTATGCTCTCCTCGACCAGTGATCGCGCCTCTTCCGGCAGCACGCGTTTCGGCAGCGGCAGCGCCGTGAGCGTCGCGTAGCACTCCGCCAGCGCGTGCGTGGAGCAGTACCCCTGGTCCTCGCCGTCCGTGTAGCGATGGAGCGCGTCGAACGCTGCGTGGTGATTTCCGAGCTGATCCACCAGGGCCGGAACCAGCACCGACGTGTCGAACAGCGTACGCATCACTCGATGGCCGAGACGATGTGCCGGCTCCGCGCCTCACGCTCCGCGCGGATGAAGTCGACGATGTCGACCGCGATCCGGTCGTCGCCGTGATGCACCAGGATGCCCTTCTTGCGAATCAGCGACGGCTCGGCTCCCACCTTGCGGAGGGTCACGCCGTCGCCCGCGGCTTCGATCGCAAGCTCCGTGCCCGGCACCAGATTGAACCGGTCACGGAACGGCTTCGGCACGACGATCCTGCCGGCACGGTCGATGGTAACGATCATGCCATGATGGTATTCCAGATGGTATAACGCGTCAAGGAACGTTGCGACTCGTTCGAGAAAGTCAAACCGCCCGGCGGGACGACATGAGCACGCACGGCAACATGTGGGCGCAACGATACACGCCCGCGGGCTGATCCAATGTCAACATGTGTTATTTATTGTTCTATAGTATCATATAGGACACTTTATAGGACATGTTCTAGCACATTCGAGATCGGGAGTTGCGTGCCATTTCGGTCACTCGCGGTGGATGGGATCGATCCAGCGCACCTCTTCCGGCTCCTCGACCGCCGGGATGTCCAGGTTCACGACGACCGGCTCCTGATCGCTCCGGACCAGGACGCAGGTCAGGGGCCGATCCCTGCTGGCGTTGATCTCCTGGTGCGGAGCGTAGGGCGGCACGTAGATGAAGTCGCCGGGCCCGGCCTCCGCCACGAACTCCAGGCGGTCGCCCCAGCGCATGCGCGCCCTGCCCGACACCACGTAGATGACGCTCTCCAGGGCTCCGTGGTGGTGCGCTCCGGTCTTCGCGTCGGGCTGGATCTCCACTGTGCCGGCCCAGAGCTTTTCGGCGCCCGCCGTGGCTCGATTGATCGCTGCCGCGCGGGTCATGCCCGGCGTCTGCGGGGTATTGAAATCCAGTCTCTCGCTCGTGACGACCCGCACGCCGTGCTGCCGCCAGTCCCGTCCTGCCCGCGCCATCGCCAAGCCGCATCCTACCTGCCCGCTGACCCTGGTGGCGACGCCTCGGCCGCCGCGGCACACTGTGGCATCGTGACGAGCTTCGGTGGGGCGCTTCTGCGATGACGCTCGAGGCGCAGGAACGGTTGACGCGCCTCGGTGCCGGCGACCCGATCGGGGCGGTTTGTGCGGCTGCCGGCCTCTCGGGGGAAGAGTTCCAGTCCTGGTGGCAAGCGGAGGCGCGCAGCCGCGTCCCCGAGCAGAGCGGAAGCACGGATGCCGCGGTGGGCACGGACGTCACGATCGACCGCGATCGCTGGGGCATTCCCCGGATCGCGGCTGACACCGATGAGGACCTGTTCTTCGGTTTCGGCTACGCCATGGCGCAGGACCGCCTCTTTCAACTCGACTATCTGCGGCGCAAGGCGAACGGGCGTCTGTCCGAGGTGCTCGGCCCGGATGGGCTGGAGCTGGACACCGCCCACCGAACCATCGGCATCGGTCGCATCGCGGAAGCCGAGTGGGAAAAGACCCCGGCGGAGACGCGGCGCCTGCTGACCGCGTTCTCCGGGGGCATCAACGAGTCGATCGCGGCGGCCGGCGAGCGGCTGCCGATCGAGTTCGATCTGCTCGACTACGCCCCGGAGCCATGGTCGCCGGTGGACTGCCTGGCCATCGCCGGCGAGTTTCGCGCCTACCTGACGGTCCGCCTGCCGGTGATCTTCATCCCCGAGCTGGGCAGGCGCGTCCTGGGCGACGGCGCGCTCTACCGCGCCTTCCTGCAGGGCGAGGCGGACGATGAGAGCATCCTGCCGCCCGGCTCCTACCCCGCCGGACCCACCGGATCCGCCGGAGCGCGGCCGGTCGGCGCGACGGTCGCCGACGCCTCGGAAGGTGTGGGCAGCAACAACTGGGTGATCGCCGGATCGCGATCCACTACGGGCAAGCCGATCGTTGCGAGCGATCCGCACATCGCCTTCGCCGCGGTGTCGTGCTGGTACGAGGTCACCCTCGCCGGCGGCTCATTCAACGTGACCGGCATGGCGTACGCGGGGCTGCCCGCGGTGATGTTCGGGCGCAACGAGCACGTGGCCTGGGGGATCACGAACAACATCTGCTCGCAACGCGACCTGTACCATGAGCGAACGGATCCCGCGCGCCCCGGCATGTTCCTCTACGACGGACGGTGGGAGCCGGCGCGGGAGCGCTCGGAGACGATCGCGGTGCGCGGCAGCGAATCGGTCACCATGGCCATCCGCCACTCTCGCAACGGCCCGATCGTGGACGAGCTGCTCCCGAAGTCCGTGCGCGCGGCCGGCCCGGTCTCGCTGCGCTGGCTGGGCGCGGCCCGCTGCGGCTGGCTCACGTCGCTGCTGGCGATGGACCGCGCCACGAGCGTGGCGGGGCTGCGCCGCGCCGTCCGGGGATGGCGGGTGCCGACGTGGAGCCTGGTGCTGGCCGATGCGGACGGGCACACCGGCTACCAGGTCGCGGGCGAGATCCCGGTTCGCACGGTCGAGGAGCGCGGCTTTCGCCCCGGCTGGGATCCGGCCCACCAGTGGCAAGGGATCATCCCGCCGGAGGGCATGCCGCAACTCGGCGACCCGGAGCGCGGCTGGATCGCCTCGGCAAACAACCGCACCGCCCCGGAGGACTTCCCATGGTCCCTCTCGGGCCGCTGGGCGAGCGGCTATCGCGCCCGCCGCATCCGCCAGATGCTCGAAGCATCCGAGCGGCACTCGCGTGACGACTGCGCGCGGATGCACCTGGACGTCCTCTCGCTGCGCGCGGCGACCTGCTTGCCGCCCCTGCTGCACGCCGTTGCCGGGCATGCCGATCCCCGCATCCGGCAGGCGGCCGAGCGCTTGGCGGAGTGGGACTGCCGCATGGAGGCCGATCGCGTCGGCGCGGCGATCTTCGAGGTGTTCTTCGGTCACTGGAGCACGCGCGTTGCGGCCGAGCGGTTCCCCGGCGACATGGTGGTGCTGGTAGCCGGCGCGGTCGCCGGCCTTGCCACCGCGCTCCTGAGCGCCGACGAGGCCGGCTGGTTTGCGGACGGCCGGTTTGCGGACGGCCGGCGCGAAGCGGCGATCGCCTGCGCGATGACGGCCGCGCTGGACGAGCTTAGCGGGCGTCTGGGAGCGGACATGAGCGAGTGGCGCTGGGGCCGCCTGCACCGGATCCACCTGCGCCACGTGCTCAGCCAGCGCGGCGACCTGGGCGCGCTGCTCGACCGTGGCGGCCTGCCGGTGCGCGGCAACGGGACCACGGTCTGCAACACCGGCTTCGATCCCAACTGGGGGGCGGCGATGGGCGCCAACTACCGCATGATCGCCGACTTCGGCGCCGAACCGCCCGGCCTCTGGGCGGTCGACGCGCAGGGGCAGTCGGGACACCCCGGCAGCCCGCACTACTGCGATCAGCTCGCGGAGTGGCTCGCGGGACGCTACCACGTTCTCCCGCTCGATCGATCCACGGCCGCACGCCAGGCGGTGAGCACGTTACGGCTCACGCCGCGCACCTCAGTACCGGTCGAAGCAGGAGCGTCAGCCGGTCGGCAGCCGTGTGCTACGCTGCCGGCGATGGGTAGCATCTCACCTCGGCAGCGGGAGCTGCTGGCGCACACATGGGTCGACTTCATGCCCATGCAGCGCTTCGCCGACGCGCCGTTGATCATCGAGCGCGCGGACGGCATCTACTACTGGGACGTCGGCGGCACCCGCTACCTGGACGCGATCGGCGGCGTGTTCGTGGCCAGCCTGGGCCACCGCCATCCGCGCGTGCTTGCCGCGGTACGGGAGCAGATGGAACGGGTCACGCTGGCCCCGCCCATGCACGGCGTGGCCGACGTCACGCTGGAGCTGGTCGAAAAGCTCGGCGCGATCACGCCGGGCGACCTGGACTTCATCAAGACCTTCTCCGGCGGCTCGGAAGCCAACGAGGCGGCCCTCAAGCTCGCCCGCCAGTATTGGAAACAGACCGGCCGCGCCGGGAAGTACAAGGTGATCAGCCGCTACCACGGCTACCACGGCGGCACCTTCGGCGCCATGGCGGCCAGCGGCACCGGCCCGCGCAAGAGCAAGTTCGAGCCGCAGATGGGCGGCTTCGTGAAGGTGTTTCCCCCGACCCACTACCGGGGCCGCTTCCCCACCTGGGAGGAGTGCAACCGCTTCGCCGCCGCCACCGTGGAGGATGCGATCGTCGCCGAGGATCCGGAGACGGTGGCCGCCGTCATCGTCGAGCCGATCGGCAACACCGGCGGCATCATCACCCCCACCGAGGAGTACCTCGCATTGCTGCGCGAGATCTGCGACCGCCACGCCGTCCTGCTGATCTTCGACGAGGTGATCACCGGCTTCGGAAAGACCGGCAACATGTTCGCCGCCCAGACCTTCGACGTCACGCCGGACGTCATCTGCTGCGGCAAGGGCATGTCGTCCGGCGTCATCCCGATCGGCGCCATCGCCGCCCGCCGCGGCCTCGGCGATGCGTTCTGGGGCTCGGAGCGCGAGGACGTCCACTTCATGCACGGCCACACCTACGCCGGCAACCCGCTGGCCGCCGCCGCCGCCATCGCCGTGATCGACACGATCGCGGACGACGATCTGCTCGCGCGGGCGCGGGACAACGGCGCCTACCTGCGCTCCCGCCTGGAGGCGTTGCACGCCACCGGGGTGGTGCGCGAGGTCCGCGGGCGCGGCGTCCTGCTCGGCGTGGAACTGACCGATCGGCGCGTCGGCGCCGCGCTCGGCCGGCGGGCGGTCGGCGACGGCCTCATCATGCGCACCGACCCGGGCTGGTTCGCGGTCGCTCCCGCGCTGACGGCCAGCCGCGAGGAGCTGGACGCCATCTGCGAACGGATCGAGACAAGCCTCAGGGCGGCGATGGCCGACGCCGGCGCATGACGCCGGCCTGCAGGATCAGCCGAGCTGGTCGGAGATCACGCCCAGTTGCGTGCGCAGGTCTTCGATCTCCTGCTCCCAGAACGCCCGGCCGCCCCATTGGGGGAATGACTCGCGGAAGCGCAGATCGTGGCGCTGCAGCGCCTGCCACGCCAGGTAGTAGACCATGCGCATGAGCCGCAGCGGCTCGATCAGCGCCACGGTAGCCCGGTCGAACGGCTGGAACTCTTCGTACCCCTCCAGCAGCAGCCCCAGCTCGCGACGGCTGTCGGTGACGCGGCCCGGCAGGAGCAGCCACAGGTCCTGCACGGCGGGACCGACCATCATGTCGTCGAAGTCGATGATCAAGAGCCCCTCCTCCGCGCGATCCAGGATGTTGCCGCGGTGGCAGTCGCCGTGCAGGCGCTGCAGCGCCACGCCGTCGAACAGCGGAGCGATCCGCTCGACGGCAGCGTCCGCCAGGTCGTAGAACTCGGCGTCCAGGTCGGGCGGCACCAACTCCGCCTCGTCCAGCTCATCCAGGAACCGCGAGGTCGACGACCGCGGGGTGCAGGTGATCCGGTGCTCGGCACCTCCGTGCGCGGCGGCGACGTGCAAGCGGCCCACCAGCGAGCCGATGCGCAGCCAGTCCTCGTCCCGGTCCGCGTCGAAGGTGCGTCCGTTCCGTTTCGGATAGACGGAGAAGGAAAACTCCTGCTCCCGGTCCGGGCCGGCGGCTCCCACCAGGTGCAGCCGGTCTCCGTCGTCGTCGGCGATCGGCGCCACGACCGGCAGGTCGAGGGCCGCGCACTCGCCGACCAGCCGGTGCTCCTCCTCGATGGCCTCATACGTCCAGCGACCGGGGCGGTAAAACTTGGCGACGTACTGCCGGCCGTCGGCGGCCGCGAAGCCGTACACCCGATTCACGTAGCTGGGGAAACTGGCCAGCGAACCGTCCACGTGGACGCCGATGACCGACTCGATCGCCTGCACCGCCACGTGCGGGGTGAGCAGATCGAAGGTGCCGGCGCTCACCCCCGTGCGCTCATGCGCCGGACGCTCATAACGAGGTGTATCCACCGTCCACCGGCAGCGCGACGCCGGTGATGAACGATGAATCGTCGGACGCAAGAAACAGCGCCGCGTACGCCACCTCCTCGACCGTGCCCAGGCGGCCGAGCGGCTGCATCGCCTCCATCTGCGAACGCCAGGCCGGATCCTCGGTGAGCGTGCGCGTCAACGGGCTGTACACGAACGCCGGGCACAGCGCGTTCACGCGGATGCCGCGCGCGCCGAAGTTGTTCGCCATGTCCCTGGTCAGGCCGATGACGCCGTGCTTGCCGGGCGGATACGGATCGTCGCCGGTGCCGAAGAACATCGGCCGGCCCACCAAGCCGTAGATCGAGGACAGGTTGACGATCGCGCCACCGGCGCTCATCGCCTGAACCGCGCGGCGCGAGACCAGGTAGGTACCCTTGAGATTGACCGCCATCACCCAGTCCCAGACCTGCTCGTAGTCCCAGTCGTCCGGAGCGTAGCGCGGCGTGACGCCCGCGGAGTTGACCACGATCTGCAGTCCGCCGAGGGCGGCGACCGTCTCGTCCACGCACCCTTCGGCCCCGCGGCCGGTGGAGATGTCCGCGGTGATCGCCACGGCGCGTCCGCCGGCGGCGAGGATCGCGCGAACGGTGCGCTGCGCGGCGTCCGCGTCCCGATCGGCGACCGCGACCCGCGCTCCGTGCCGGGCGAACAGGCCGGCGATGCCCGCACCGATACCGGAACCTGCGCCCGTGACCAGGGCCGGCTTGTCCACGAGGCGCCGCGCCTCCATGCCGGCCGATCATAGCGTCCCGGGTCCGCCGCGTCCCGCTCCGCCCGTGGCTTGCCCCGAGCGCATGCGGCCGGGCGTCGGCTATCATGACGCCGATGAACGCACCCGCACGCCCGCTTCACGTCGGCGTCTGCTACGACCTCGGCCGCGACTTCGAGGCCCGGCTTCGAGCGGAATTCCCCGACACCCGCTTCAGCATCGCACACACACCCGAAGACCAGCGCCGGATCGCGCCCGAGCTGGACGTCATCTTCGGGCAGCTCGACCGCGAGGCCTTTCGGCGCGCCTCGAACCTGCGCTGGTTTCACTTCATCGGCATCGGTTTCGACTCGGTGCTGCGCAAGGTGCCCGAGTTCGCGTCCAGCGGCGTGGCGATGACCAACGCCCGCGAAACGCACGTGATCCCGATGGCCGAGTACACGCTGGGGATGATGCTGGCGCTCGCCCACCATCTCCGCGAGTCGTTCGAGGACCAGGCCGCCAGGCGGTGGCGGACCGCGGAGTACCGCGGTCGCATCCTGGAGCTGTACGGATCGACCCTGGGAATCCTGGCCTTCGGCGACATCGGCCGCGCGGTCGCGCATCGCGCCCTGGCATTCGGCATGCAGGTGTACGCCGTCGACCGGGCGCCGGTCCCCTGCCCGACCGGCGTCACCGCCGTGTGGCCGATCGAGCGGCTGCACGACATGCTTGCGCGGACCGACTGGCTGGTGATCACCGCGCCGCGCACGACCGACACCGAGGACATGATCGGCGCCGAGCAGCTCGGGCGCCTGCGTCCGGGCGCGCACGTCGTGGTGGTCTCGCGCGGCGGCATCCTGGACGAGGACGCGCTGGTGGCCGCGATCGACCGCGGCCACCTGGCAGGGGCCGCCATCGACGCCACCAGCGCGGAGCCACCGGCGGCGGACAGCCCGATGTGGGACCATCCGCGGATATACGTGACCCCGCACGTGTCCGCGGAGTCGGCGCAGCTCCTGGCACGGCGGGGCGAGATTTTCATCGACAACCTGCGCCGCTACCGGGCCGGCAAGGAGCTCCGCTTCCGTTGCGACCTGGATCGGGGCTATTGAGCGCATGGCGGTGACGGCGTCGGTCGACCTGCACACGCACTCGAGCTGCTCCGACGGCAGCGACCGGCCCGAGGAGCTGGTCGAGGCCGCCCACCGCGCCGGCGTCACCACCCTGGCGCTGACCGACCACGACACCGTCAGCGGCGTCGCCGATGCCGCGCGCGCCGCCGCCCGGCGCGGCATCCGCTTCATCGCGGGAGTCGAGCTGGCGCTCCGGCACGGCACACGCCAGGTCCACCTGCTCGGCCTCGGTTTCGATCCCGACGCCGGCCGCTCTCACCTCTCGGAACTGCTGGACCGAATCCTCCAACGCCGCGTGGAGCGCAACCTGGCGATGGTCGAGCGGATGCGCCGGCACGGGCTCGCGATCGACTACGCGGACGTGCAGGCGGAGGCGGGAGGCGCCAGCGTCGGCCGGCCGCACATGGCCACGCTGCTGGTCAAGCGGGGCGTCGCCACCAGCACCGCCGATGCGTTTCGCCGGCTGCTTGGCTCCGGACGCCCGTTCCACGTACCGCGCCGCGCCGTACAACTCGGCGAGGCGATCGAGGCGCTGCGAGGCTCCGGCGGCCACGGCGTGCTGGCCCATCCGGAGGGAGGATCGGCCGCGGAGCTCGAGGCCCTGCTGGACGCGGTATCCGCGGCCGGCGTGACCGGCGTCGAGGCCTATCACCCTTCCCTGTCCCCGCAACGATCGTCGTTGGTACGGACGCTGGCCGGACGCCTCGGCCTGTTCGTCACCGGCGGATCCGACTATCACGGCGTGCATTCGCCCGGCCGGGCGCTCGGGTTCTGGCACGCAGGTGAGCCCATCCCGCAGGAAATCGCCGGCGCGTTGCCGGGGACGGACGGGCAGCCTCGGACGGAGGTGAGGCCACGGCGGCGCTGAGGCGTGCGGCGCGGGCGGCAGCAGCCGCCTACGCGGCGGCTGCCCGCCGGATCGGCGTCGGACTGCTCCTGACCGGCGCGGTGGTGGCCGCGAGCGCCGCGATCGTCCTGCCGCTCTGGCTGGTTGCCACCCGCATGCGCTCCCTTTACAACATCCTGCTGGTCGCCTCGCTCGCGATCGGCGTGGGAGCGACGATCGTGCGCCGAATCCACCTCCGGACAGAGGAAACCGACCTCCGAACGGCGCTCGCCGGGGCCGCCTTCGCGGCGGCGCGCCTGATCGCGTGGCTGGCCACGCTGGCGGCCGCGCCGTTGTTTGTCCTGGCACTGTTCAGCACGGGGGCATACATCGCCGCGATTGCCGTGATCGTCGTCGATCTTGGGGCGATCGGTTTCCTGCTCACCTCGGGCCGGCGCGCCCCTGTCGACCGTCGCGGGTGACCGGCCGGCGCGGGTGACCGGCCGGCGCGGCGCGGGGCAGGTTGACCTGTCGTTGCAGGCAGTTATGCTGTTGGACAATCTTTGGCGACATTTGTCCGGTGCCGCTAAGGTACGAGAGGCAGGTGTCGATAAGGAGAGTGTCGGTTATCTATAGTTCCCCTCCCAGTTTACTATACCGTAACCGGCACTCCCGCAAGGGTTGGCCGGCCCCATGAGGGGCCGGCCATTTTTTCACGACTACGCGACCGCAGCCGGCAGCGGCGTCATGCCGAGTGCGTCCGGACACCGTGTCCGCGGACGCGGGGAATTTGACGGCCCGCGGCGGTGGTCCGTAGTATCGTGACATGCCGCGCGCGCGCCTCCGCCCGCGCACCGCAGCGCTCCTCATCGCGACCCTGCTGTTGCTTTCCGCCGGGGTCGGCACGGGATTGGGCCTCGCCTTCGCGGGCACTCGGAACTTCCGCGGATCCGACATATACGGGACCGACCGTCCCGCCCTTCCCACGCAAATACTGGACCGCAACGACCGGCTCATCACGCAGTTCTTCTCGGTGGAGAAGCGCGAGATCATCCGCTTCGAGGAACTGCCCCGGCATCTGATCGACGCGCTGCTCACGCGCGAGGACCGGCACTTCTACCGGCACCGCGGATTCCGGGTACCGGACATACTGCGCGCGACCTGGACCACCGTGCGCGGCGGTTTCGGAGGAGGCGCCAGCACCATCACCCAGCAGCTTGCCGGCAGCCTGTTTGCCGATCGGTCCGAGATCACGCTGCGCCGCAAGCTCGTCGAACTGTGGTACGCGATCCAGCTCGAACGCTGGCTGACCAAGGACGAGATCCTCGAGCGATACCTGAACCTGGTGTACTTCGGAGAGGGCACCTACGGGATCGAAGCGGCGGCACAGTTCTATACCGGGCACTCGGCGCGCGACATCACGGTTGCGGAGGCGTCCATGCTGGTGGTCCAGCTCAACCGGCCGGGCGGCAACTCACCGTTCACCTATCCGAATCGCGCTCGCGAGTTGCAGACGAACAATCTGCAGCAGATGGTGGAGCTGGGCTACGTCACCCAGGAGGAGGCCGACCGGTCGCTCGTCCGGTATTGGGACGCCTTCGACTTCACGCGCTCGAACGTGAGCAGCGCATTTTACGAACGCGTCGACCGCGCCCGGCACTTCAGCGAGTACGTTCGCCTGCGCCTGGAGGAACTGCTGCTCGGGAAGGTGGACCTGTACCGGGACGGCCTGATCGTCCACACCACGCTCGATCTGGATCATCAGGCGATCGCCAACGAGGTGATGGAGCAGCACCTGAATCGGGTGAACGACCTGCGCACTACCCAGCGCGGCACACGGGTCGCCGTGGCCAAGGACCAGTTCCTGCCCGCGGTGGACCTGTTGTCGCTCGCCTTCGATGTCCGCCGCCTGCGCGTCGGAAACCAGGCGGACCGCATGGCCGGACGCGCGCGGTTCGGCGATGAACTGAGCCCGGCCCTCGACCTGCTCTCGTTGACCTGGGACACCGGACAACTCAAGGCGCTCACCCGGCGGATCCGCGAGGACCAGACAGTGCGGCAGCGACGCGTGGAGGTGCAGGGCGCCCTGGTGTCGATCGAGCCGTCGAGCGGGTACATCCTGTCCATGGTCGGCGGGCGTGACCTCGCGCGCGGCAATCAGTTCAACCGCGCCGTCCAGTCGAAGGTGCAGCCGGGTTCCGCATTCAAGCCGCTGTACTACTCCGCCGCCATCAGTTCCGGAGCGGTGACGCCGGCGACCATGCTGTTGGACGCGCCGGTCGTGTTCTACAATCCCGACGGTACCCCTTACGTCCCGCAAAACTACCTGGGCGAGTGGCAGGGGCGGGTGCTGACGCGAACCGCGTTGAAGCACTCCATGAACATTCCGTCCCTCCGCGTGTTGAGCCTGGTCGGCTTCGATGCCGCCATCGACCGGGCCAGCCGGCTGCTCGGGATCGCCGATCCGCTCGAAATCGAGCAAGCGTTCGCGCGCACGTACCCGCTCGGGCTGGGCGTGGTCACGGTGACGCCGCTGCAGATGGCGCGAGCCTATGCCACCTTCGCAAACCAGGGCCGCGAAGTGGAGCCGATCGCGATCCGCTTCGTCACGGACCGGGACGGAAACGACGTGCTGGGGGTCGAGAAGGAGCTGCGTGATCGTCAGCGGGCGGCGGGGGAACGGCTGAAAATCATGGATCCGGCCGCTGCGTACCTGATGGTCGACCTGCTGACCAGCACCGTCCGGTCGGGAACGCTGACGGCGTCGGCGGGCCGGGTCGGCGGCCTCGACTTCCCCATCGCGGGCAAGACCGGCACCACGCAGAACTGGTCGGATGCGTGGACCGTGGGGTTCACCCCGGACGTCGTGACGGCGGTGTGGATGGGTTTCGATGAACCGGGAGAGTCGCTGGGACGGAGCCTGTCGGGCGGACGCGCCGCGGGCACTACCTGGGCGGACTACATGAAGCGAGTCCACACAGGCTCTCCCGTCCGGGACTTCGAGATGCCGGCCACGGGGCTGATCCGGGTCGCGGTCGACGCGCGCTCCGGCCTGCTGCCTTCGGGAGACGAACCCATCATCCACGAGCTGTTCCTGACCGGTACGGAACCGAAGACACGCGACACCCTGTCCGGCGCCGTGACCGCCCGCGGCGACGTGGTGGCGAACAACCTGCGCAGGGCCCTGGCAACGATCGACGTCGATGCGCCGCCATTCCAGGCACCCCTGGACGAACCCTCGCTCGGAACGGGACAATCAAGGCCGCCGGACCCGAAGCCGCTGGACGGCAATCCGCTGCTCGACTGATGAACTCGAACGAACGCCGCTACACGCGCGACCACCATTGGGCGCTACGCCATCGGTCCGGCGTGCGGGTGGGACTGACCGATTTCGCGCAGGAGGAGCTCGGCGAGATCACCTTCGTGCAGCTCCCCGACGTGGGCACCCGTATAGAACGCGGCGCCGCGGTGTGCGCCATCGACGCGCTGAAGGCAGCGACCGAATTGTACGCACCGGTCGGCGGGGTCGTAACCGCCGTCAATGAAAGGCTGCGGGAGCCGGGGGCCGGCCGTCTGATCAACGCCGACGCGGAAGGAGCCGGGTGGATCTTCGAACTCGGCATCGATGACGCGGCCGAGCTTGACGATCTGCTGGACAGCGACGAATACCGGGGCCTGATCGGGCTTGCAGAGGGCTCCGGCTGATGCAGGTGGAGATCGATACCATCGTCATCCGCAAGCGGGTCCGGTATTCCCTCGGCGACCTGACGTCACTGATGGAAAGCCTGCGCAAGCACGGCCTGCTCTGTCCGATCCTGATCAATCGCCGGTCGGAACTGATCGCTGGAAACCGGCGGCTGGAAAGCGCACGCCGCCTGGGGTGGAAGAGCATCAACGCGATCGTGATCGACAAGGAGTCGGAGCGCGAAACGCTGGAACTCGAGCTGGAGGAGAACGTCCAGCGAAAGGAACTTCGGCCGGAGGAGCTGCGTGAAGCGATCGAGCGGATGCAGCGGCTGCAGCGCGTCAGGTGGTGGCGGCGGGCCCTGAAGGGACTGGCGCGGCTGGCGCGCGCCGTGGTCGTCCGCCCGCTGGGACGGCTGTACGCACGCCTCTCGCGTCGGCGACGCGCCCAGAACGACGCGTAGGCTCATCTTACCTGGTGTACCTGGTTCGGCGTCCTCGCGGCGTGCCGTCTCAGGGAGACGGACGCCCTACCGAACCGGCCAGCGCCTGCCTGCTGATCTCGAACCACAGTGGGCGACCGTGCGGACACCGCTGAGGATCGATCCGGAACGAGCGCTCGAGCAACTCGCGGCCGGACCGATCGTCGATGACCTCCCCGTCCTTGACCGCAAGGCGGCAGGCCAGGCCGCTGTACACGTCCCGGTCCCAGTCCTCCGAGGTCCCCGCGCACAGGCGCACGAAGCGACACAGATGTTCCGCCGGCAGACGCGCCGCCGCGGCCGGTATCTCCATGATCGTGTAGCGCCCGCCGCCCCGCGCCTGCAGGCGGAACCCGCAACGCTCGAGATCGTCCAGGAAACCGCGGAGCTCGGTGTCCTCGTCCGGGGACAGCTCGACGGATGGCCCGGCCAGCAGTTTCTGCCGCTCGATCAGGCCACCGCGAAGCTGCTCGTACAGCACGCGCTCGTGGGCGGCATGCTGGTCGACGAAGTAGATGCGGTCGCCCACCTCGGCGACCAGGAAGAGATGGAAAGCCTGACCGAGGTAGCGCATCTCGGCGTCCGGGTCGGGAGCGCGCCCGCGCCACGGCCCGGGGGCCGTCCCCTCGTCCGGGCGGGAGGAGAGCACGCCAGGCGGCGATCCGTCCGCTCCCGCCGGAGGAGGCCGGATCAGTGCCGGAAAGACCGGCGGAGCCTCGGCCAGGAACGACGCGGCGGTCGCTGCCGGCCGGTTCTCCCCGGCAGCCGCGCCGCGATCGGGTTGCGACTGCCAGCTCCGGATCTCCCGCTGCAGCGTCGAGCTGATCGCCCGATGCAGCTCGCCCGGACGCCGCAGCCGCACCTCCCGCTTCGCGGGGTGCACGTTGAAATCGACCATCTCGGGATCGATCTCGACGAACAGGTACGCCACCGGGTGCAGGCCACCCGGCAGGAACTCGCCGTACCCGTACTCCACCGCCTGGACGAGCCCGAAGTCGGTGATCCGCCGCCGGTTGAGATAGACGTGGATCCCCGCCCGGTCGCGGCGGGCCAGCTCCGGGCGCGCCGCCAGCGCTGCCACTCGCAGGCCCTCGCCACCGCCGTGCACGCAGGCGAAGTCGGCCGCGTTCAGTCCCGCGGCGGCTGCCGTCCGATCGAGCGGCGACCCGGAAGGCATTCTCATGACCTGCCTGCCATCGACGGCAAACTCGAACGCGACCTCCGGGTGCGGAAGCGCCTTCTCCAGGAAGGTGCGCCGGCACAGCGCCGTCTCCGCGCCACGGCTCTTCAGGAAACGGCGCCGGGCCGGAAGCTCGAAGAACAGAGAGCTCACCTCCGCAGTGGTGCCCGGGACTCCCGCGCTCGGCCGCACGCCCTCGTCACGGCCGAAACGCACCAGCGCGCGGTGTGCCGAGGCTCCTTCCTTCCTTCGGGAGGTCAGCGTGAGCACGCTGCAGGCGCCGATGCTCGCAAGCGCCTCGCCCCGAAACCCCAGCGTGCGCACGCGTGCGAGGTCGCGGTGGTCGGCGATCTTGGAGGTGGCGTGCCGGAGCGCGCACAGGCGCAGATCCTCTTCGTCCATGCCGGCACCGTCGTCCACCACGCGAATCTGCTCCAACCCTCCCTTGACGACTTCCACCCGCACGTTGGCGGCGCCGGCATCGATGGCGTTGTCGAGCAACTCGCGCACGATCGAATACGGCCGGTCGATGACTTCTCCGGCGGCGATCTGGCGAGCCGTATCGTCTGCAAGGACGCGGATTCGGCCCATGGACGGGAGTGTGTCGGATTCACAGCGCACGCGGAAAGGCCGTCGGCAGTCGGGCCGTCACGCGATCCGGCCATCACGCGGTCGGATGGCCCGTCAGAACAGCTCGATCCAGCTCTCCACGGCCGGGGCTCCGACCAGGCCGTCGGCCGCAGGGTCATAGTAGCCGCGGTAGGACAGGATGATCAGCGTACCGTTCGTCCGGTAGCTGAGCGCCGTACCGACCGAGAGATGCTCGGGCTCGGTGAGATCCCCCAGATTGTCGAGCTGGCGCTTGCGGTAGTCCAGGTCGAACGACATGCCGTCGACGCCAAGGTCGCGCACGCCGACACGCCCCTTCACGTCCAGGCCGTTCCGTTGCGCGTAAGGAACCTCCGCCAGGGCGCCGCCTGCGCCGGACAACGGTCCGGACAGTCCCAGGTCCAAGTCTATGCGACGGTCCAACAGGGAGGTGCCGACCCGCGCTGCCCATCCGGCATGGACCAGTCCCTCCAGCGCGTCGGACTGTGTCGTGGCCCGCTCCGCGGCTCGCAGCGCGCGGAACTTGTCGGCTCGCTGCCGATCATAGTCGCGATCGAAGTAGACCGGCAGGAAGCGGTCGTCGGTCAGCCGGAGCTGCAGCCCGTAGCGGAGGTTGCTGACCGCCGTGCCGGAGAGGCCCACCGCCGTCCCGACCGACCGCGAGTCGATCTCCGAGGTCCCCAGCAGCACCACGTCGCCGTGGGCGGTAGCGGAGAACGACGGCATCGCGACGACCGGGACCTCGAGGTCGAACCCGAGTGCCGAGACGCTGCCCTCTTCGTCGGTGTCCGGGACGTACCGGAACGGATCGAAGTCGGCGGCTGCCACGGCCCCGATCCGCAGTGATGAGAGCAGGGGCATGTTCAGGGCATACATCGGGCGGGCCCAGAGCCGTGCCCCCATCACGTCCAGGGCAGGCACATGGCCCACGACCGTCTCCAGACCGGCCACCGGCACGTTGAACACCGCCCCGTCGATGTCCAGATCCACCCCGAACAGCCGGCGGCCCGGCAGCAGCACGGTGTTCGCGTACTCGCCGAGCAGAAAACCCGTTCCCAGGGTGGCGTCCTCGAACGAACCGGCGCGCACCACGAGGGGCTCACCGTCACCGCCGTAGCGGGCATGGCGGATGATCGGCAGGAACAGGTCCAGGAACGACCGCCCCGCAATCGATTCGTCCGGACTCCAGTCTTCCTCCCGTATCTCCCACTCGCTGCCTGCGGGTCCGCCGTCGAACCGGAAGCGAAGCTGCGCTCCCAGATCCAGGCTGAACTTGCCTGCGCTGAGCTCCGGCGCGAGGGTCAACGACTGCCAGGTCGCGCCGCCGCCGTCATTATCGGGAATGTGCTCGACGCCGATGCCGAGCAGCGCTCCGAGGGTCATGCCGTCGCCGGCGCCTTCGCCTTCAGGGTCTGCGCCCTCCTGCGCCACGCCGACGCGGGCACCGGCGGCAGCCAGCATCAGGGCAGCGAGCACGACCCGGACGGCGTGGGAGCGTCCGGTGAAGATCCGAGCAGCGTATGACGTCATCGATGAAGCCGCCTGTCCGTGGTTGAGTGTCCGCGTTTGAGCATGTATCTGCTATGTTTATCGGCACAAATCGGCGCCGACGTTGCGCGACCGACGCCGGGCGGGAGGAATTCCATGGTCGTCTCCGTGCTTCGCCTGCGCATCGATCTGCCGGGAACGACGTCGCTGAAGGAGAAGCGGCGCGTCATCGCCTCGCTCAAGGAGCGGGCCGGAACCCGTTTCCGGGTCGCGGCCGCCGAGGTCGCCTCGAACGACGACCTGCGGCGGGCCGTGCTGGCGTTCGCCGCGGTCGCCAACAGCGGCGCTCACACCGAATCGGTCCTCCAGAAGGTGATGCGCTTCGTGGAGGACGCCGTCCCGGACCGTGTCAGCGGGGCGCACGTGTTCACCGAGCACTACGACCCGGAGGACGATTACTGAAGGCCGGACTCAGCCGCCATCGATCACGGCCGGAGCGACCCGGCGCAACGCGGCGTCCAGCCCCGGGCGCCGGGAGCCGATCACGGCGATCGAGCGCAACGTCGCGCCGAAGCGGGCCACGACGTCCGGGCCGAACACCGTGTGCGTTCCCGAGAACGGGATCGGATCCGGGCCGTCGTCCGGCTGTACCAGCAGGTCCGTCGCGAAGCTGTTGCGCTCCGGTACGTCGATGAGCACCTCGTGGTCTTCCACGGGGGCGCCAAGCTCCGCCGACGCCGCGGCGCGCAGCCGGCTTTCGACCTGCAGCCGGTCGATCGGCAGCTCCAGGCGGCGATGGGTGCCGCGTCCCGGCTCGAAGCGGACCCGGAACGCCTGCCGATGCAGGCGTCTGGCGTGCACGTCGCCGACCAGCACGAACGCCGGGTGGCGTCTGACGTCGAGCAGCCGCAGGAAGCCGGCGTCGGTCAGGCCGTACAGGTCATCAGCCCGGATCTCCCCGTCCTTCATCCCCAGCAGCACCGCGCGCTTGATCATCGCCGTAGCGATGCGCACGGTCCGGTGCCAGTACACCGCCCGGTACATCAGGTAGCGGGAAAACAGCAGACTCTCCACGGCCAGCGTCCCTTTCTCCGTGATCGCGACACGGCCGCATGCCGTGCGGCGCATCTCCCCGATCACGAAGTCCACGTCCTGCATCCCATACGGCACGCCACAGAAGAACGCGTCTCTGCTCAGGTAGTCCAACCGGTCGGGATCGAGCACTCCGGCCAGCAGCGCCCGCAGGAACGGCAGCCCCGGCGTAGGGTGCGGCAGGGTGACGTCTATGATGGCCGCGACCAGCTCGGGCGGGGCTCCGACTCGCTCGCGCAGCGTGCGCGCCACCTCGCCCTCCTGCACCATCTGCGCGGTCAGCGTCTCGTGCCGGGACACCGCCAGGTCCTTGAGCGAGTGGGCGTTCGGATAGTGCCCGAGGTCGTGCAGCATCGTCGCCGCGAGAAATGCACGCACTTCCTCCGGCTCGATGCGCCACTCCGGTGACCGGTCGGCGATCGCGGCGATCATGCGCCCGGCAAGATGCATCACGCCGATCGAGTGACTCAGGCGGGTGTGCGTGGCGCCCGGATACACCAGATACACCGGGCCGAGCTGCCGGATGTCCCGCAGGCGCTGGAACGGCGCCGTCTGCGCCAGCCGGTACAGACCGGGGCTGAGGTCGATGTTTTGCCACAGGGGGTCGCGCACCGGCTGGGTGAATTCCGCCTGCACCTCGCGCACCACCCGGGCGGCGTCCGACGGCACGGGCCAAGGCTACCACGTTGCGCGGCGGCACGTTACGCACGGATTTGACCCGTCACGCCGGGACCGGATACCGTGCCGCGTGATCCGCTGGGCTCGCCCTGCCCTGCCCTGCGTGCTGTTCGGCATCATGTTGCTTGCGTCCTCCTGTTCGCGCTCCCGAAACGACGAGCCCGCAGCCGGCGATGCTCCGGCCGGCGAGGCCCCGACGCCGGGCTCTCCGCCGGTTGCGGAGGTTTCGCCGACGGCCGATGATCAGCCGGTGGACGACCAGCCTGCCGCGATCGAGTCCTCGGACTTCCTGGCGTATCGGACGGCGCGGCCCCTGCTCCCGGACGACGCGATGATCGGCCCGCTCGCCGATGACCTGGACGCTACCGCGAGCGAACGCGCTGCGGTGCGCACGGTCGATCGGTTGCTCGGAGCGGTTCGGAGCGGCGATCTGCACGATCTTCCGCTGTCCCGCGCGGGGCAGGTGCACGTGGCCGCGACCCTCGACTATCACCTGCGCCGCGGCGTGACTCTGGCCGGATTTCGACTGGGACGGGTCGAACGGACCGGCGACACCGCATTCCTGCGCGCCAGACTGTCCGGGCCGCTCGGCAGCATTCCGGCCGAGGTCTACCTGGTCCTCGAATCCGATCGCTGGTTCGTGGATGATCTGCAGGCCGACTGGGCGGCGCTGCAGCGCACCCAGCCCGCCCCCGATCCGATCCCGTTGCCCCGGCCGGCCGGGTGGAGCCACTTTTGAGCCGGCTGAACGTCCGGCGGACCGGTGTTCCGGCCATGTCCCTGTGCATCCTCGGGCTGCTGCTGTGGCCGTCGTCGACCGCAGCCGGCCAGGAGCTCGACGCCGTTCTCGAGGTGCCGGTTCGCCAGACCGTGGAACGCGCGGCGCAGCAGGCGGCGGAGGTGGTCACGCGCGCGGTGCCGGATCACGTCCACACGATCCTGTACGTCGAGCCGGTGCGCACCGACTCGCACCGCATGACCCGGCTCGGCGCCCGTGTGCGGGGGGCGCTCCAGATCATGCTGTTGCGGCACTACCGGAGCGCCCGCCTGCTCGACGCCCCGGCGTCCGGCGAACCGCCTCCCTCGGCGGTTCGGGTCTCGGTGGAGCTGCAGCCGTTCGATCACCAGGTGCTGGCCGTGGTCAGGATTCTCGATCGGGATGGCCTGCTCGTCGACGCCGACCGGATCGAAATGCCGCGCTCCACCGGCGTCTCCGAGCTGCTGCAACCGGACCTGCTGGATGGGCTGGCCGAAACAGGCACCGTGATCGCCGCCGAACCGGAAGCGCCCCCGGAAGCAGCGGCGGCGCCGGTTGAGGCGGACGGGCAGCCTGCCACCGAAGCGCCGCCGGAAGCACCGCCCGAGGCCGAGGCGCCGCAGCCGGCGCTTGCCGTGCCCGGGGCGGTGGTGAGCCCCCAGGAACCTGCCAGGCCTCCGGCAACCGCTCCGCAGCCGTCCATCGAACCGCCCATTCCCCCGCCCGAGGAGGATGTCCCTCCGGATCCCGTGGAGCCGGTGGCTCAGCCGGCGGCTCCGCAGGGATTCGAGCAGCCCGCCCCGGCGGGTCCGCCGGCCGCTCAACCACCATCGGCCGACGACCCGTACGAGCCGGACGACGTCGCCGGCTACGAGGTCCCGCTGCCGTTGGAGGAGGACGCCCGCTTCGAGCGTACGCTCACCGCCGGCGACCGCGACCGCTTCGAGCTGGCGCTTCCCGCACCGTCGACGGTCACCGTGGCCATCGAGTCCGATCTCGACACGCTGATCGCCCTCTACCACGCCGGCAACGCCGTCCCGTTCGGGCTCCACGACAGCGGCTTCACCGGCGAGATGGACGCCGGCGTCTACGTGATCGAGGTGTTGGCCGCCGACGCCTCCTCCTCGGGAGCCTACGCGCTCACGGTCAGAGCGGCGCCGCTTGTCTCCGGGGACGCTGCCGAACCTGCCGGCGACACGCCCGCTGAGGCCGCGGCCGGCGCCGGCGGCGCGGAGGCGCTCGCCCAACCGGCGGAGTTGCAGCCCGGCGAGCCCCAGGAACGATCGTTGCGGCAGACGCGGGAGTGGTTTCAGCTCAGCGCGCGGCCGGGACTCTTCTACAGCGTGACGATCCGTTCGGACTCGGACTCCGTGACTGCCAGCCTGCACAACGCGAGAGACGAACCGCCGTTCCTGCCGCTCATTCCATCCGACGCCGGCGAGCTGGTGGGCGCGCTGTACCTGGGCGCGGACCCGGCCGTCCTCCAGGTGACCGCCGGGGAGGAGGACCTGGGACAGCGCTACAGCGTCGCGCTCGACGTGGTGACACCGCCTCGGGTGTTCGCCGACCGCGCCTGGGTCGAGCAGGCTGACCTCGGCCCCATCAGGCACCACAACCTGCGGGTGTTCGACCGCGATGCCTATCAGATATCGCTCGAGGCCGCTTCGGAGACACCGGCGGAGGTGGCGGTGTTCTACCTGCCGGGCATGATCGACATCTCACCTCAGGAACCCGGTCTGAGCCGCTTCGAGCTGGTGCAGGGCGACTACCTGGTCCTGGTCCGGCCTCTCGAGGGAGGCACGGTCGGCCGTGTGTGCTGGCACCTGGCCGAAGGCGCATCGAACTGCGCCTGAGTCGGGCAGAGCCAATTGCGGTGTTCCAAGTGCAATGATGGCAATGAGATATAGGAGGGGG
>JAPPKD010000176.1 GCA_028820215.1 Spirochaetaceae bacterium
GCGAGCCCTCCGGCGGCGTCAAGTTCAACGGCTGCTACCTGCTGAGCGCGCACGGTGGCAGCCACTTCGGGGCGCCACGCCAGTTGGTGACCTACCTGTCGTACGACTTCGAGCACTGGATCGAGGCGTCCTGCCTGGGGTTGCGGCGCGACGACATTCCGCCGCGGCCCTACCGGGACACGTTCGCCGGTGGCGAGCAGGTGCACCTGGGCGCGGCACTGTGGAACCGCGGCAACGTGATCGTGGGCCTGTACGGCCAGTGGCACGGTCCCGCCAACAACGACCGCCGCCACGTGGAGATGGACCTGGGGCTGGTGGTGAGCAACGACGGCCTGCACTACACCGAGCCGATTCCCGACTTCCCGATGGTGGCGGCCGCCGAGGACGGCATGAACCACCTGCCGCACCCGTGGAACTTCAAGCACGCCGCCCTGGCCCAGGGGCAGGGGTTCGAGAACATCGGCGACGAGACCCTGTTCTGGTACGCGCCGTGGCCGGAACAGTTGAGCGACGGCGTGCGCGTCGCCACCTGGCAGCGTGACCGCCTCGGCTACCTGCAGCCGTTCGACCGGCGCCGGCTGCAAGTCCCCAACGGTTGCCACGTGATCTCCGCGCCGATCGACCTCGGCGGTAGGCCCGTGCGGGTGTTCCTAAACGTGGACGGGCTGTCCGAGTACGCGCAGGTCACGGTGGAGGTGCTGGACGAGCGGTTCCGGCCGGTCGCGGGGTACTCGCATCACGAGTGCCTGCCGCTTGAGTCGGGCCTCGGGCAGCCGGTCGCCTGGCGCAGCCGCCCACTGGTGGACGGAGCCGGCGGCCCGATCCGCATCCGGGTGAACTACGCGGGAATCCGCCCCGAGGATCCCCGTCTCTACGCCATCTACCTGGAGGCGGCGTGATCGCGGGCGGCGCGGGGGTTTGTGGCGCTAGCTAGCCAGCGAGAATCTCCTGGATGTTCGCCAACTCCTCGGACTCGAAGTCCATGTGGCTCAATGTTTCGACGTTGTGGTGAACCTGTTCCGGAGTACTCGCACCCATGAGCGCGGTGGTCACTGCGCCGTGGTTGAGCACCCACGCCAGGGCCATCTGAGCAAGGGTCTGCCCACGCCGCGCGGCGACCTCACTGAGCTGCTTTGCAGTGCTGACGACCTGATCCGAGACGCGATCCTGTTGCAGCGTGCCGGCGGGATTGCCCGCGCGCGAGCTCGCCGGGATCCCATCGAAGTACCGGTCGGTCAACATACCCTGGGAGAGCGGGCCGAACGCGACCACGCCCATCCCCAGTTCCGAAACCACCGGAAAGGTTTCCTCTTCGTGCGCCCGTCGCAGCAGTGAATACGGAACCTGATCGAGCAACAGACGCACGTTCTGTTCCTCCAGCATCGCCGCCGCCCGCCTTGCCTGCTCGCCGTTGTAGTTGCTGATCGCAGCATACAGCGCCTTCCCCTGCCTCACGGCGTCCGCGAGAGCGGTCACGGTTTCTTCCAGCGGCGTCTCCGGATCGAAGCGGTGCGAGTAGAAGATGTCGACGTAATCCAGTTGCAGCCGTCGCAGCGACTGATCGAGGCTCGCCATTAGGTACTTGCGCGATCCGCCGTCGCCGTAGGGCCCCGGCCACATGGGGAATCCGGCTTTCGTCGAGATGATCAGTTCGTCCCGGTAGCCGGCGAACTCGCTTCGAAGGATCTTCCCGACATTCGCTTCCGCGGCGCCCGGAGGGGGGCCGTAGTTGTTCCCGAAGTCGAAGTGCGTAATGCCTGAATCGAACGCCGCGCGGAGGATCGAGCGCATGGTGTCTCGATCGGCAGCGTCGCCGAAGTTGTTCCAGCAACCGAGGGAGAGCCGCGGCAGCTTGAGCCCGGAGTCGCCGCACCGCTTGAACTGCATGGTGTCGTAGCGAGTGTCGGAGAAGGCATGGTTCGTTGAGTTATCAGTGCAGATAGAAGCCAATGTCGAAGCCCCGGCGCGGGATGGATTGCAACGTAACCTAGCGGGGCTTGGCGCGACCGTCAAGTAGCTCCCACGTCGCGCAACGTCGTGCACGTCGCGCACGTCGTGGCGGTCCCGCCGCAACCGGTAGTCGTTCCTTACCGTTGCGCATCGGCCCGCAATGCGGATAGCGTGCGGCGCATGAAAGTGGTGCTCGTGAACCAGGCCATGGCCGAGGGGATGGATGAGGTGTTCGGCCCGCGCGACGACATCGAAGTGCGGGTGGTCGAGGAACAGACCGAGAGCGCGCTGCTGCGCCACCTCCCCGGCGTGCACGGGCTGGTGCTGGGACTGGCGCCGATGACCGAACGCGTGATCGAGATCGCGCGCGGTACGCTGAAGGTGGTGGCGCGCCGCGGCGTGGGATACGACAACGTGGACGTGGCGGCGCTCACACGCGCCGGTATTCCGCTGACCGTAGTCGGCACCGCCAACTCGGTGTCGGTGGCCGAGCACGCGCTGCACCTGATGCTGGCGCTCGCCAAGCAGAGCCACCTGCAGGACGCGCGGCTGCGCACCTCCACCTGGAACGACGCCCGGTTGGTGCGTCCGGTGGACCTCGCCGGCCGCCGCGTGCTGGTGCTCGGCCTCGGCCGCATCGGCCGCCTGCTGGTGGCCCGGTTGCGGGCGATGGAGATGGAGGTGCTGGTGCACGACCCGTTCGTGGCCGCCGCCGAGATCGCGGCCACCGGCGCCACCGCCGCCACCGACTGGCGCACCGCGCTGCCGGAGATCGACTTCCTGACCGTGAACTGCCCCAAGACCCCGGAGACGACCGGCATGGTGGGTACCGCCGAGCTGGCGGCGATGAAGGCCACCGCCTTCGTGGTCAACACCGCGCGCGGCGGCATCATCGACGAGGCGGCGCTGCACGCCGCGCTGCGCGACCGCGCCATCGGCGGCGCCGGCATCGACGCGTTCGACCAGGAGCCGGCGCCGTCCGACCACCCGCTGTTCGAGCTGGACAACGCCATCTTCACGCCGCACGTGGCCGGGCTGACCACCGAGGCGGTGTACCGGATGAACGTGCGCGCCGCCCAAAACGTGGTCGACGCGTGCGACGGCGTGCTCGACCCGGAGTACGTGGTGAACCGCGAAGCCCTCGGCACCAGACAACGAAGCGACTGACCCTACGTTGCCCATGGGCCGGGCGCTCGGGCAGTTCACGCAATTGACCGTATCAGGACTATGGTACATGATCCATGCATGACGGTTTCCAAGTCACAGTTCAAACCGCGCGCGTTCGAGTACTTCCGGCTGGTCCAGGAGCAGCGGGAGACCATCGTGGTCACCGATCGCGGTACGCCGGTGCTCAAGATCGTCCCCTTCGATGAGGAGGATGACCCGGACCTGGCAGCCTTGCGCGGTACGCTGGTGAGGTATGACGATCCGCTCGAGCCGGTGGGCGAGGACTGGGAAGCCGCCGAGTGACGCTGCTGGATACCCATACCTGGATCTGGCATCTCACCGCGCCGCAGGAACTCTCGGCTACCGCGCGAACGGCAGTTGAGCGGGCACGGCGCGAGCGCGCGGCGCTCGTGTCCGCGATCAGCGTGTGGGAGCTTTTTTTGCTGGTGAAGAAGGGGCGGTTGGCACTGACCATCACTCCCGATGCCCTGCTTCGTCGTGCCGAGCGGCTGTCGTACCTTCAGTTTGTCGCCGTGGATCACCACATGGCGCGGCGATCCATCGTGCTGCCCGACATTCACGCCGACCCCGCCGACCGGTTCATCGTCGCCACGGCACAGGAACTCGGTTGCACGCTGATCAGCAAGGATCGCCGCCTGCGCCGCTACCCCGA
>JAPPKD010000156.1 GCA_028820215.1 Spirochaetaceae bacterium
TCGGACTTGGCGAGTCAGTGACGCTGCACGGCTACACCATCACTGTCACGGCCGACAACGGCAGCACCCACACAGTGGCCATCACCCGCAACAACTAGCCGCCCAGCTCCTCAGTTCAGCTTGCGGATGCGCACCCGGTGCGTATCGCCGGTATCGGCTTCGACAGTGATCCGGTAGCCCCGCAGCTCGATCGAGTCGCCCACGCCCAAGACCGGGAAACCCTCGACCTGACCATTGCCGCTGTCACCGGCCAGCTTGACCGGCAGGTTGCCCTCGTTGAGAAACGCATCGACGGTGTAGACGAGCACGCCCTCTTCCAGCAGCCGCGGGTAGTTCGACTGTGCGCCGCCGCTCACCGGGCTCGGGGCGTCGGCGTCGAAGCCGATCTTGCGCCGGCTCTCCAGCACGATCACTTGGCGCTCGGTGATCGGGATTGCGCCCATGGCAATGCCGTCGCCGGGATCGGCGATGGGCGCGAGTTCGATGGTCTCATCGGTCGGCATCACGCATGCGACCTGCTCGGGAGCAAGCCAATCCAGCTTCCACCGCGTCCACGCCAGCACTTCCTGGGGTTCGACATGGGTTGCGTAGGAGTCGACGGTCCGGCCGTCGGCGAAGGTCCACGTGCCCAGAAGGCGCGGGTCTGTCGGGTCAGCCAGGAAGTTCGCGTTCAAACCCCGCAGGCCCCACTCTGTGCGTATCCAGCGCATGCCCGCAGGCGGGTCGGGCTGCTGGTGGCGTCGCCAGTCTCCGGGCTACAGCGTCGGCAGGGCGAACCGGCCCCGGGCGACCAGGTGCGATGCGCCCCAAGCCGCCCAGCTGTTGGGGCCGCCGAAGTCGGGTCGGTAGTCGCCGTTGAGCAGTGTCATCGGAGGCAGCGGACCCTGGAAACCGGCTGCCGGTGTCGTGGCAGACAGCCAGAACTTCGCGCTCGGCAGCGCGACGATCACGTGATCCAGAGCGGAGAAATCGACATCGTCGCCAGCGAGCTCGACCACCTCTTCGAACAGTTCGTACGGCGAGGGGCCGCTGCGAGATTCGTCGGTCGCCTGGAGCGATGAACGCAGCCAGGTTCGGTGCGGCACGAATTCGACGTCGAGCTTGCCGTAGCTGGAGCGTTCGAGGATTGCCTCGAACGGCGTGAGATTGCGGCCGATCTCGGTGTCGATGGATTCGGTGGCCGGAACATCGGCGAAGTCCACGAACAGCACGCCAATCCGCAGCTTGCCCGTCGTGGGCAGATTCTCCCTGCTCCGCGGGAATCCGGTCGAATAGCTCCCGGTGCGCTCCGGCCGGCAATCGGCTGCCCGGTGAACCGGCGCGCCGCGGGCGCCGACGACGAACGACCGGTGCTTGCCGTCGCTGGTGACGGTGTGGAAGGCGAGCAGTTTCCCGTCTGGTGACCAGCGGGGTGCCAGGGCCTGCCCGTCCAGATCGGTCACTTGCTCTTGGTTGGCACCGTCGATGTCGGCGATGTGGATGTCCGATCCGGTGTGATCGCCATATGCGAACGCGATGCGGTTGCCCGAAGGCGACCATGCCAGTTCGCCGCGCGGGTACACGAACTCGGTGATGAGCCGCCACTGAGCTTGGTCGTCGATGTCGTCGACGTCGGACACGAACAGCGACTCCTTGTTGATGAATGCGAGCTTCGTACCGTCTGGTGACCACGCCGGCGCCGCTTCCAGGTATCCGTGGGTGGTGAGGGCCCGTTCGTTCTTGCCGTTGCGGTCCATCAGGGCGAGGAACTGCCGCTCGCCGAGCGTGCGCTGGAAGACGATGGACGCTCCGTCGGGCGACCATCGCGGGCGCTGGTCTCGGCTGGTGTCGCCGCGGGTGAGTTGGGTGTTGCCTGTGCCGTTTGCATTGACGGTCCAGATGTGTGATACCCATCGGTCGCCGTCCTGATAGCCGCGCACATAGGCGATTCGATCGCCGTCGGGCGACCAGGCCGCAGAGTGGAGATAGGCAGTGCCGCTGCGGAGCAACCGGCGCTGACCGCTGCCGTCGTTGTTCACGGTCCACAGCGAGCCGTCTTGGGTGTAGACGAGCTTCTTGCAGTCGGGCGACCATGCAGGGTCTTCGGCATTCGTGGAGGGCACGAGCCGGCGGGGGCTGTCGCTGATCGAGCCGCCGCAGTCCAGGCTCGCGGCCGCGTCCGGCTGCCCGTCGTCTGACTTTGAGCTTTCGCCGCCTTCGCCGTTGCCGTCGTCGGGCTCGGGGTCGATCTGGCCGGCCCGGCCTTCAGCGATGCGCTGGGTGGCCTCGGCGAGGTACGTGTCGAGCGAGTCTTGCGACACGGCGGCATCGCCGCCGAAGACGAACATCAACATCAGGTAGAAGTCGGCATCGGTCTCCTGGGTGAGGCGCTGCATCTTGAGGTCGAGGTACTCGGCGGTGGGCACGGGCACTGCGTCCGGATCGGTGAGCAGCAGAGATGTGCACAAGCGAGCGAGCAGCGGCGCTGCGCTGAACGCGTCGAACGGGAGGTGGGCCCTCGCGACCCCGTAGGAGGTGTTGTCGAAACACGAGGTGCCGCTCAGACCCTGGTAGCGGTCTTCCACCAGTTCGGCAGCCAGGATGGCGGTGTCGTAGCGCGTGGCGCCGGCGAGGCGCGTCACCTTCATGCCGGCGTCGACGATCGCGTCCTCCACCGGCTGGGCCAGCGCCGCCGTGCCGCCCATGATCACGACGTGCTTGACGTTGTCACGGACGCGGGCGACCCGCAGGTAGTCGGCCACCTCCGGGTGCAGCTCGCCGGGCGTGGTGAGCAGCACGGGATGCACCCCCAGCGCAGCGAACGGACCGGCTACGAGGGCGTCGGCGAAGACATCGCCGCTGGCCACGACGACCGTGTTGCCGTTGCCGAGCCCGGGCATGTCGCCCGGCGTGAGCCGCTCGGCCACGGCGACCGCAGTGCCGAAGCGATCTGCCCCGTGCACCCGCTCCACTGAGATCTCCAGCTCGGCGAGCCCGGACAGGGCGGTGTCGCTCAGCCCGCGTCCTGGTCCGTGCTTGGCGTCGCTGCTCGCCGATCCCACCACGATCGCCTTGGTGACGCCCGCGTCCCGGAGGAAGTCGACGGCATCGCGGCGCAGCTCGCCCGGCGGCATCATGAGCACCGGGGCGCCGTGCAGGCCGGCCAGCGGGGCGGCCACGACGGCATCAGTCCAACGCTCGCCCGACACCAGCACGACGTGGTCGAGCTTGTCGTCGTGCAGCCCTGCGTAGGCCTCGGCCACGGCCAGCGACGTCTCGTAGCGGTCAGCGCCGCCGTAGCGGATGTAGGCCAGCACGACGGCGGTGACGTGGGCGTCGGTGTCGTCGGAGTCGGCGTTCTGCTGGGCTCCTGCACCAGTCGCCGGCACGGCCACCGAGGCGCCTGCCAGCGCGAGCGATGCCATCAGTGCCCACAGCAGCCGCCGCATGCAGGCAACGTACTGAAGTGGTGCCGTGCCGAACCTGCCGTGAACCCGGTATTTCCCGCGATCTCGCTGAGGATTTCACACAGCGGCATTCGCCTGTCTCACGCCAGCGCTGCGGCCGGAGCAACTTTTCCAACTGCCAAAATGTGACGGCAAGCCTGCGTGGGGGCCGCGGTAGCATCGTGTTGGACGGGAGCGTTGGCGTTCCCGCTGTTTGGATGCGTAACTGCAATGGCCTTGCGTCTTGAAGACCGAGATCTGGTCCTCGCGTACCAAGCCGGCGACGACGAAGCGTTCGCCGAGCTGGTGCGGGAGTACCGGCCGCAGCTGC
>JAPPKD010000271.1 GCA_028820215.1 Spirochaetaceae bacterium
TGTTTGGATGAGGCATCACTTCCCTTTCGAGTGGATGTTTCGATGAGGCAATGAGACTCGCGCGGAGGGCTCGCGCGGGCGGGGGCGGTTGCCGCTCACGCGCCGATCCGACAGACTCCCGTGCGTCGCCCACGGAGGAGCGGAGCCGATGATGCGGTCCGTCATCGACACCGACCTCCCGGCGTCTCGCCCACGGAGGAGCAACGTGAAGGTCCATTACGACGCCGACATCGATCTGAGCCGCGTCCACGGCGCCAAGGTCGCCATCATCGGCTACGGCAGCCAGGGGTTCGCCCACGCCAACAACCTGCGCGATTCGGGAGTGGAGGTAGCCGTCGGGCTGCGCCCGGACAGCGCCAGCGTCGCCAAGGCCGAGGACGCGGGCATTCGCGTGCTGCCCACCGCCGACGCGGCGGCCTGGGCGGACATGGTGATGATGCTGATCCCCGACCATCTGCAGGGAGAGGTCTATCGGGACGCGATCGCCCCCAATCTCGGCGCCGGAAAGACGCTGATGTTCGCCCACGGGTTCAACATCCATTTCGGCCAGATCGAGCCCGACGCCGCGGTCGACGTATCGATGGTCGCCCCCAAGGGACCGGGCCACACCGTGCGACGCCAGTTCGAGCTGGGATACGGGGTTCCCTGCCTGGTGGCGATCCACAACGACGCCTCCGGCCATGCCAAGGAGAACGCGCTGGCCTACGCCGGAGCGCTCGGCGGCGGGCGCGCAGGCGTGATCGAGACCAACTTCCGCGAGGAGACCGAGACCGACCTGTTCGGGGAACAGACGGTGCTCTGCGGCGGCGTGTCGCATTTGATGAGGGCCGGATTCGAGACGCTGATCGAGGCCGGCTACGCACCCGAGATGGCCTATTTCGAGTGCATCCACGAACTGAAGCTGATCGTCGACCTGGTATACGAGGGCGGCATCTCCCTGATGCGCTACTCGGTTTCCGACACCGCCGAGTACGGCGACTACCAGTCAGGCCCGCGCGTGATCTCCCCCGAGGTGAAGGCGGAGATGAAGCGCATCCTGGCCGACATCCAGGACGGTACGTTCGCACAGCGCTGGATGGACGAGAACCGTGCGGGCCGGCACCGGTTCCTTGCCGATCGTGCCGAGCACGCCGAGCACCAGCTCGAACAGGTGGGCGCTGAGCTGCGTTCGATGATGCCGTGGATCGACAAGGAACGGCTGGTCGACAAGGGCAAGAACTGACCGAACCCGGCTACGCCGACCATGCGTAGCGCCGAGCCACGCGTCCGGCAACGCGGGTGAGCACCTCGTAAGGAATCGTGCCCGACCAGGCCGCCACGTCGGCTCCGGTCGGGCCGCCGGGGCCAAACAGGACCGCCCGGTCACCGACGCGCACCGTCGGGCGCGGACCCACGTCGATCATGCAGTGGTCCATGCACACGCGCCCCGCAAGCGGGTAGCGATCGACGCCGATGCGGACCTCCGGCAGCGCCGCGCCACGTCCGCCGGGCCACGGGTACCCGTCGCCGTAGCCGGCCGCGATGGTGGCGATCACCGTGTCGTGCGCAGCCCGGTACTCCTGCCCGTACGAGACGTGATCGCCGGCGCCGACACGGCGCAGCGCGGTCACGCGCGTGGAGAGCTCCATGACCGGCTTGAGTCGGCCCTGCAGGCGGCCTCCGAACGACGGATCGTAGCCGTAGGCGGCCAGCCCGGCCCGTACCAGGTCGAGGTGCGACGCCGGCACCGCGGCGATCGCCGCCGAGTTGGCCGCGTGCAGGACCAAGTCCGGGTGGTGCGGGCGCACCTCCTGCGCGCGCACCTCCAGTTCCGCGAGCTGGCGTCGGGTCTGCTCCAGATCCGCTGCATCGGCGGCCGGAAAATGAGTGCAGACGCCCTCCAGGCGGACGCCGCCCAGTTCCGCGATCGAGCGGGCGACGGCAACGGCTTTGGCCGGCCGGCAGCCGGAACGATGCATGCCGGTGTCCAATTCGAGATGTACCGGCAGCGGCGGTCCGCCGTGGTTGGCGGTGCCGATCGCACGTACCGTGGCAACGTCGGCGCAGACCGCCGTCAGCCGCCAACGGGCCACGTCCCCCGCCTGATCGGGCACCGTGGGACCGAGCAGCAGCACTGCACCGCGGATGCCCGCCTCCCGCAACTCGCGCCCCTCGTCGACCGAGCTCACGGCCAGGAGGTCCGCCCCGCCTGGGGCGGACGCCGCCCGTGCCGCACGGACCGCCCCGTGCCCGTAGGCATCGGCCTTGACCACAAGGCACACCCGTGTGGCCCGCGGCACGTGCGTGCGAATCGCCGCAAGGTTGTGCCGCAGGTGGTCGAGCCGGATACGGGCTACGGCGGATGCCATTCCTGTCCGGAGTCTGTCGGATCGGCCGAGTCAGCGGCAAATCCTGCGGCGGCGGCCGGGCTCGCGCCGGATCGGAGGGACCGTGCAGAGGTCCCACGGTAGATGCTATGACAGGGCATCGACCTCCCCCGCGGCGGCCCGCCGGATCAGGGCCATGACACGATCCTGCTCAAGGCGGGGCTGATCGCCGCCCCGGGCGGGCGGTTCGTCGCCGATCTGTCGATCCGCGATGGCTGGATCGTCGGCGTCGGCGTCGGCGCCGGCGCCGGCGGAACCACCGCGCGGCGCGTGATCGACGCCATGGGAATGATGGTGCTGCCCGGCTGGGTGCTGCCGCTGGTCCCGGCCGATTCGGCGGCAACGCCTCCACAGGAGTGGCTCGCACACGCCGGGGTCACCTGCGCCGGATGGGCGGATGCCGAGCCCCGCCAGCCGTCGTGCTGCGACGTGGTTCCGATGGAGCTGATCGAAACTGACGATCAGATCGCCTGCGCGCCGCGAACGATTCACGAGCGTGGACGAACGGCGTTCGTGCTGCCGGCGCGCCGCGGAGCCCCCCTGCTCGATGCCGCCGCGCAGGCGCTTGCCCGGCTGCGGGCCACGCTCATCATCTGTGTGGACGGGGATGAAGATGCGGCGGTCGAGGCCGCCAACCGCGCCGCGACGCATGGAGGCCGGGTAGCGGTCGGACCGCTCCGCGAGGCAGCGGCGCTGCGTCGCGCCCGGAGCGCGGGGGCGCTGACGGCCACCGATCCCGCGTGGCTGGTCGATGATCCCCACCTGTGGCGGCTGGTGGTGGACGGCACCGTGCGGCTGCTGATGAGCACGTCCGGGCATCCGCCTGGCGTCGATGCCCTGTATCGATCCGGTCCCGCCCGCGGGCTGGCCGGGCCGGAAGCGCTGGCGGCGCTTCTCGGCGCCTGGCCGGCCGCGCTCCTGGGCTGCGGGACCAAGGGTCTGCTCGCCCCGGGACGGGAAGCGGACGTCTGCCTGCTGGAGCCGTCCGGTGGCAGCGCCGTCATCGTGGAGACGCTCCTGCGCGGGGCCGATGCGCGCAGCCCGCACGGACGGACGATCCGCGCCGAGCCCGTCGACGGCCTGCCGGCACGCTGACCAAGCGCAACTTCCGGCAGGATCACCTTCCCGCCGCCAGCCGCCACGATCTCTTCACGCTTCGCGGAAGCCATTCGGGCGGCTCCTTCGTCCGCGGGACAATTCGCAGAATTGCCTGTGTTTTCGTGAAATGCCGTTGCTCACAAGGAAACAGCGTCGGAGATTTCATGGACGATGAGAGTGCGGAGCACGTCACGGGTGATGCCTGGCACGGCAGTCAGAGCCAATTGCGGTGTTCCAAGTGCAATGATGGCAATGAGATATAGGAGGGGG